>NZ_JBTKYW010000002.1:0-439042 GCF_054459035.1 Synechococcus sp. LTW-G
CTCCTGCTCGTGGGTCAGCAGCGGCACCCGGCCGATATCCCGCAGATACGAGCGCACCAGGTCCGTTCCACCGGCCAAGGCGGTTTCTCGGTCCGCTGCAGCGGGTCGGCTCGAAGCGATTGCGACGACCACGGCTCGAAACGTGAACTGATGTAAAGCCTACCCTGAAGAAGTGTAAAGCGACTCTCAGGAAGCCAAATCCCTTAGCCAGAGGCGCGAGTCAGCAACCAGCTGGCGGTCTGCAGGTAGATGAAGACCCCCGCCACGTCGGTGGCTGTGGCGATAAACGGCGCCGACATGAGAGCCGGATCCAAGCCAAGGCTGTTGAACAACAGCGGCAACGCCGCTCCAGCGGTCGCCGCCAAGGTGGTGATCGCCACCAGGCTGATCCCAGCCGCCGAGGCCACGAGCCAGTTGCCGCCGCTCACATAGGCCGTCCAGGGCACCACCACCAGCACCATCAACAGACCCAGCAGGGCTCCGGCAATCGCTTCCCGGCCAATGGCCAAGGCAGGGCCCAGGCTTTGGATGCGCTGGGTGCTCAGGCCGCGGATGACCACCGTGGAGCTCTGAGCACCGACATTGCCCCCGGTGCCAATCAAGAGGGGAATGAAGGCCGCCAGGACCACCACCTGCTTGAGCACCCCATCCATCGAAGCGATCACCGCTGCGGTGCCGCTGTTGGCGATCAGCAGAACCAACAGCCAAACCACCCGGCGCCGGGCCACGCTGAAGAGGTTGCTCTGGAAATAGTCGTCCTCATCGCCGGCCTGCACGGCACCGGCGGCGTAGAGGTCCCGGGTGGCCTCCTGCTGGATCACGTCGATCACGTCATCGACGGTGACGATTCCCACCAGCCGCTCCTCGCGGTCAACAACCGGGACCGCCAAGAAGTCGTAGCGCTGAATCACCCGCGCCACCTCCTCTTGATCGGTGTCGGTTCCGACGCTCACCACCTCGCGGGTCATCACGTCGCCCACCCGCTGCTCTGGATCCGCCACCACCAAGTCCCGCAGGGACAAGATCCCGGTGAGGTGACGGGAGGCATCCGTCACGTAGAGGGCATAGATCGTCTCGGTGTCCCGGGCCCGGCGGCGCACGATCGTGAGCGCCTGGGCGACGCTGTGGAACTCCTTGAGGTCAATGAACTCAGTCGTCATCAGACGACCAGCGGTCTCGGGTTCGTAACCCAGGAGCTGGGCCGTCACCCGACGCTCCGCCGGACTGAGCTCCGCCAACAGGCGACGGACTACCTTCGCCGGCAACTCGTCGAACAGATCCACCCGGTCATCGGGGGACATCTCCTCCACCAGCTCCAGGACTTCACTGGAGCGCAAACGCTCGAGCAGGGTCTGCTGAACCGTGGGCTCGAGGTACTCGTAAACCGCGATCGCCTCGTCCTTGGGCAGGAGCCGAAAGGCCAGAGCCTGAAGCGTGCGCGGCAGACCGCCGATCGCTTCGGCGATATCCACCTCTTGCACGGGCTGCAGCAGCAGCTTCACCGCGTCGTAATTCCCTGCCTCCAGAAGCCCTCGCAGCTCCTGGATAAACACCTCTGGATTCATCGCTGCAGTAGACGCCTCACCCATGGCCCCTCAGCTGCAACACGCCGAGTTTATGGGGCAGGGCCGCTAGGGTCCGGCCTCCCCCGGATCAATTTCATGGCCATCAGCGTCAACGATGTTGTGGTGACCAACGGCAGTGGCGAGCAGCAACGCCTCGGCGACCTCAATGGTCAGGTCCTGCTGGCCGTCAACGTCGCCAGCCGTTGCGGTTTCACCCGCCAGTACGCTGGTCTGCAGGCCCTGCAAGAGAGCTATGGCAGCCAGGGGTTCAGCGTGATCGCGTTCCCCTGCAACGACTTCGGTGCCCAGGAGCCTGGGAGCCTTGATGAGATCAAGCAGTTCTGCTCGACCACCTACGGCGTGACCTTCCCCGTCTACGCCAAGGTGGCCATCGGCGAGGCCCCCTTCAGCACCCTCACGCAAGCTGAGCCCTCCGGTGCCGTGGCCTGGAACTTCGAGAAGTTCCTGATCGGCAAGGACGGCACGGTGCTCAAACGCTTCAAGAGCAACGTGGAGCCCGACTCAGCTGAGCTGAAAGGCGCGATCGAAGCCGCCCTCTCCTAGGCCTTCAAGACGCGGCGGCTGAGTTGCAAACCAGCCGCTGCAGACGCCACCCCCAACAACACACTCACGACAATCAGCAATAGACCTTCGGCGGGGTGACCGGCTTTCAGCAGCATGACTACCTCCAACATCCAGCTACTGAAAGTTGTTAGGCAGCCACAAAAGCCAATCCCCAACAGGGGCATCAATGTGGCTCGCCTAGGAATCGGACCCGCCAAAAAACCGAGTAGAAATGACCCAATCAAATTGACCAATAGATCGACCCAAGCGGGTCCTCCGAGCACAGGAGCGAGGTGGACCCTGGCCTGCCAGCGCAACACAGCACCTGGAACCGCCCCAATAGCCACCAGGGCCAATTCCCTAAGCGCAAATCGAAGACGGCTGGACCGCAAGGAATCAACCACCAACCCACATCCCTAACAACACAGCCGCAAGACCTACCAATACAGATCCGAATAGCAGCAACAACGCCTGCTGACGAGCACCAGAACACCAAGCCTGAAGCAGCTCTACACTGAAGGTAGAAAAGGTACTGAGACTCCCAAAGAAACCAGTACCCAGAAAAAGCATTAATCGATGGTTCGGCTCACGACCAGCAGAAATCAACGATGCAATCAGGCCCAAGCCAAATGCAGCCAGCGTGTTAACAAGAAATGTTCCCCAATGCTTTCTCGGAAGCATTGGCATTAGGTGGTTCACGATACGAAAACGCATCCAGGCTCCAACTACAGCTCCAAGCGCGACCAGAACAGCGTCACGAAGCATCGGATAGCCCCAATTTCAACAATGCCGCCATAGCCCGGAGCGCTTGAACATCCGAAAAACCTTGTTCCTTCAAAAAATCAAACGTAAAAGATTCCCGGCGGTCAATCCAAACATGAATGTCACTCAGACGACCCGATAAAGCCTGATCAAGCAATGCTTGATTCATTGGAATCTCAAACTGCTCCTTAGTTTGCCGCGTAGGCCTAATACAAATGTCTCGAAGCTCACCATAACCTGATGAAGAATAGTGATCAAAGATCGAACCGTAGGCAGGGGCAAACTCGGGCAAGGATCGAGTAGACGAAGCAGCTTCCAACGCAGCCTTTGAGCGCAATTCGGCCAACTGCTCCCAGAGCCGTCGATAGGAAGCAGCCACAACCTGAGCAGAGTAAAAACGCCGAACTCGATCGAGGGACTCACGAGCCATTGCAGTGCATCGATCAGGATTCATCATCAAGATCCTGAAGGAATCGAGATATGAACCATGGTCAACAACGACACCAAGACTACGCACACCTATCATTGAGTCATAATCGATGTCGCCCAAAAAGTATCGAGAATCGATATCATCACTTTTCGACTGATGCTTAAAAACATCGCAGGTGGAAATCAAAAAACCATTCCGACCATCATCTACCAAGTCTCGATAACCGCTCCAATCGGACACGACCAAGGGAAGCTCAGCCACCATTGCCTCTAATAAGGAGAGGCCAAACGTTTCCTGCAGATTGTCAGATGGAGAAGTAAACACATCAGCAGCGGCCAGAACCTGCCACTTCTCATCATCTGTAGCAGGCGTTAGACCACCAACAAGGCGAAAGTTGACTCTCGGAAAAGCTGTCCGCAGCTGATCGTACGAGTCAGCGATCCATGAATTAAAGATGTGACCACACTCTATTAGAACCACTTCTCGGGAGGCAGACTCCAAAGCCAGTGCATCCAGTGCACGATACAAACTGGATGGATGACATTTGCTATGGAAGCTAAGACGACCAATGAAAGCGACGACAAACGAATCGGCGTCAATCTGCAAAGCTTGGCGTGCATGCTTTCGCCGCGCCTCACGAGTCAGCTGAGGCTGGTAAGGCTGACTTGAATCAATGGGTAAAGGAATAATGGGCAGTTGAGGTAATCGCAGGGTTTCGCGATCTGGCTTGGGAACATTGAGCCTCGAGGCCATGACATCGACACGATGCTCGAAGGCCTTGGCCACAACATCACGCCCTGCGCGCGAAGTACACACAACTGCATCCCATGGATACAAAGGAGCAAGGGGGATATTGGCGAGACCACCAAGAGAACCCTCAGAACAGACTGTGTGAATGACGCCTGCAAGGGAAAACGACCATGGGTCGGCTGACTGACGAAGAGGCGTCCATCGGCCAATCAGTGGGTCTGGGACGTAAAGCGCTCCCACCTCAGCCAAGAGGTCAGGTCTGACTTGATCGCACAACCGAACCTTGGCCGCCGTTGGAATGACATTCGACAAGAGTTTTTTGATCGTCTCGCCAGAGCGATCTCCAGGAGAAAAAACAGTCAGCATCTCCCCTTCCTGGAGATCTCGAGCGAAGGACTGAGCCAGCTGTGCTCCAGCCACTCTTCGCCCAAGAACCTGATGGGTTGAAAGGTCGTAAGCGTCTTGTGGCAGGAAAAGAGAAGCCGGGTACTGATCCATTACGAGAGCAGTCGGATCCATCCGCGTGTTGGCCGCTCAATCTGGCCAACTGAAGACGTCCTGACCTGCAGCCACTGCTCTCCCGCTGACGTCACCCAGGCCCTCAAAACCTGGAGAGGCATACCCATCTCAACCATGTCCAGTTGCGGGGCTTCAAAACCCGGTGATGCTTGCAAAGTCAACCGTCCACCAGTCAATAAGGGTTCATTGACGCTGCGACGGCGGACTTCAGGCTGGCGACGATCTGCACCACCGGCAGGCAGACCAATAGGACCCAGCAGTGCAAACACGAGCAAAGCGGTCCACCGCATGCCCTCCCAAGGCCGGGCAGCCATCAGATGTCGAGCTGAGCAAGATCCAATTCAGCGCTGTGAGTTTCGATGAACTCGCGGCGAGGTGCGACCTTGTCACCCATCAGGATCGTGAAGATGCGATCGGCTTCGGCGGCGTCTGCGATCTCAACGCGCTTCATCATGCGGGTGGAGGGATCCATGGTGGTTTCCCACAGCTGCTTGGGCATCATTTCGCCCAAACCCTTGAAGCGCTGGATCGTGAAATTCGCCTTCTCGCCGAAGCCTTCGATCGTGGTTTTGAGGTCAGCTTCGTTGTAGCAATAGGTGTGGTTCTTGCCGCGCTCCACTTTGTAGAGCGGCGGACAAGCAATATAGATGTAGCCGCCTTCCACCAGCGACTTCTGGTACCGATAGAAGAAGGTGAGCAGCAGGGTTCGGATGTGGGCACCATCCACGTCGGCATCGGTCATGATCACGATCCGGTGGTAGCGGAGATTCTTGTCGTCAAATTCTTCGCCTTTGATACCTAAACCAAGGGCTGTGATGAGCGCCTGAATCTCCGTGTTCTTGTAGATCTTGGCGTCGTCGGTTTTTTCGATATTGAGGATCTTTCCCCGCAGCGGAAGGATGGCCTGAAAACGACGATCACGCCCTTGCTTGGCGGAGCCACCTGCAGAATCACCCTCAACGATGTAGATCTCGGACTCACCCGGGTCGCGGGAGGAGCAATCGGCCAACTTGCCCGGAAGGGTTGAGCTTTCAAGAACACTCTTACGGCGGACCAGCTCACGGGCCCGTCGAGCCGCCTCGGCGGCATTGAACGCCTGGATCGCCTTCTCGAGAATCAGGTCAATGACGGAAGGATTGAACTCGAGGTATTCGCCCAGGGCTTCACCCACCAAAGAGTCGACGATGCCGCGCACCTCAGTGTTACCGAGCTTGGTCTTGGTCTGACCCTCAAACTCCGGCTCGGGAACCTTGACCGACAACACAGCGGTCAAACCCTCCCGGATATTTTCACCGGCGAGGTTGGAGTCCGATTCCTTCCGCTTGCCGCGTTTTTTGGCAAAGGTGTTGAGTGTCCGAGTCAGGACTGTCTTAAGACCCTCAATGTGAGTGCCGCCATCTACGGTACGGATGTTGTTAGCGAAGCCAAAGATGTTATCGGAATAAGCGTCGACGCACCACTGCAGTGCGGCCTCGATTTGAACTCCGTCTTTTTCTGAGTTGACGTAGATAATGTCGGGGTGCAGAGCATCCTTCTCCGCATTCATGTAGGCGACATATTCTTTGATGCCGCCTTCGTAGTGATAAATCTCTTCGTGAGCCTCACCCTCTGCATTGCGCGCAGCAGGACGCTCATCGCGAAACACAATCTTGACCCCACCATTGAGGTAGGCCAGCTCCCTCAAGCGTGCTGAGAGAGTGTTGTAGTCGAACTCGATCCCAACAGTAAAGATTTCAAGATCCGGCTTGAAACGCACCGTGGTGCCTGTCCGGCTGGCATCCGCTGCGGGCTCAATCGCCAAAGTGCCAATCGGCGCACCTCGCTCAAAGCGTTGCCGGTGTTCCTTGCCCTGGCGATAAACGACAACCTCAACCCACTCGGAGAGAGCGTTAACCACGGACACACCAACGCCGTGGAGACCACCCGAAACCTTGTAGCCGCCGGCTCCAAACTTGCCACCGGCATGCAGCACCGTCAGAACGGTTTCGAGAGCACTCTTGCCGGTTTTCGGGTGGACATCAGTCGGAATGCCCCGACCGTTGTCACTGACGGAACAGCTGCCGTCCTCTTCGATCGCAACCCGGATCTCGTTGCAATGCCCCGCCAAGGCCTCGTCGACGGAGTTGTCGACCACCTCATAAACCAGGTGGTGCAAGCCCCTCGGCCCAGTCGAGCCGATGTACATGCCAGGGCGCTTACGGACCGGCTCCAACCCCTCCAGGACCTGGATCTGCTCGGCGCCGTAGGCAGCCTGAACTTTCGTGGCTTCGCTCATGGAATCCTGCAGGAGCTGAACCTCTCCCGCAGGAGGCTCGACAAGGGCAAAAAGCCGAGCAAAGACCAGCCTTTGAGGGTCAATCTACCACCGTTGCAGTAGAGGCGCTTGCAGGGCTCACTGAGGGGCAATTTCAGCAAGGGGGGCACCCCTCCATTTGCTGTCAACCGGCAAAGTGCGCTGATGAGTCCCTCCAGTCAGCCCCTCGTCATCGCCTTGATGGGGCCCACGGCCAGCGGCAAAACCGCCCTGGCCATCGAGATCGCCCAGGCCCTGGATCTCGCTGTCCTGTCAGTCGATTCCAGACAGCTCTACAAGGAGATGACGATCGGCACCGCCAAACCGACTGCCGAGCAGCGGGCCGCCGTTCGCCATGAGCTGTTGGACCTGCGGGCACCCGACCAACCGATCAACCTTCAGGAGTTCCGCCAGGAAGCCGATCAAGCGATCGAAGCGGAACACCAGCGGCGGGGGGTTGCTTTTCTCGTCGGGGGCAGCGGCCTCTACATCAAGGCCATCACCCAGGGGATGACTCCGCCAGCGGTCCCGCCGCAACCTCAATTGCGGGCAGACCTCGAGGGGCTGGGCCAAAGCCAGTGCTACGCCCTTCTGCGCCAAGCCGATCCAGACGCCGCTGATCGGATCATGGCCAATGACGCCGTGCGCACGCAGCGCGCCCTTGAGGTGCTCTATGCCACCGGTCGCCCCCTGAGTGCACAACAGGGCTCCAATCCACCACCCTGGCGGGTCCTGGAGCTGGGGCTTAACCCCAGCGACCTCAAGCAGCGCATTGCCCAGCGCAGCAGGGGGCTGTACGCCGATGGCTTGGTGACGGAAACCCAAGGGCTCCAGGAGCGTTATGGCAAGGACTGCCCCTTGCTGGACACGATTGGCTACGCCGAAGCTGCGGCTCTGCTCCGAGGGGAGCTGAACGAAGAGCAGGCCATTGAGCAGACGACCAAGCGCACCCAGCAGTTCGCCAAGCGTCAGAAGACCTGGTTTCGCCGCCAACACCAACCCCTTTGGCTGGATGCACCAGGCCAAGAGAGCAATCCACTGGTGCAGGCGTTGTCGGCGATCGAGCACGTCCTAGGGTGAACGATGAACAGCCACTGTTTTTCCGTCCTCTCGCCCGTCTGAATGCCACCCCGTCCTCGTTTTGACCGCCGTGCTCCTGTCCGGGAGCTCCCCAACATCAACGACCGCATCAGTTACCCCCAGCTCCGGGTGGTCGATGCCGACGGCAGTCAGCTTGGAGTGATCTCCAGGGAAGAAGCGCTCGACGTCGCCAAGGATCGTGAGCTGGACCTCGTCCTTGTGAGTGAAAAGGCTGACCCGCCGGTCTGCCGGATCATGGACTACGGCAAGTTCAAATTCGAGCAGGAGAAGAAGGCCAAAGAAGCCAAGAAAAAGTCGCACCAGACCGAAGTTAAAGAGGTCAAGATGCGCTACAAAATCGACCAGCACGACTACGACGTACGGCTCGGTCAGGCCTCTCGCTTCCTCAAAGCAGGCGACAAAGTCAAATGCACCGTGATCTTCCGCGGAAGGGAGATCCAGCACACTGCCTTGGCCGAACAACTCCTGCGCCGCATGGCCAAGGACCTAGAAGAAAAGGCCGAGATCCAGCAGGAGCCCAAGCGTGAGGGCCGGAACATGATCATGTTCCTCAGCCCTCGGAAAACACCGCTAGCCAAAGAGAAAGAGGCAGAGGCTGCAGCAAGCAAAGCGGTGCGCACGATCGAGACTCCTCGGCAAGCGGCCGCCAAAGCCGAGGGCTAAAGCGCCTCAGCGAAGAGCTCCAGCATCTGATTCCATCCTGAGGCAGCAGCCTCAGGATGGAAGTCCGCTCTGGCCTGGCACATGTACCCGTGACCTGCACCCGAGGCCAGAACAAAGCGATGGCGCTGGCCGGATGGATCGGCTGAGCGCAGTGCTTGATCAATGGCCTTGATCTCCTCAACGGACATCAAGGGATCTTGATCACCGCAGAAACACCAGAGTCGACCTGCAACCTCAGGTACGACAGACAGAGTTATCTCCTCACTCGCACCAGGCTTGAAGGACGAAACCCGAGCCCCATAGAAGTCACAGCTCGCTGCAATCGCCGGATTCGTGGCGGCCAGCATCGCCAGGTGACCACCAAAGCAAAAGCCAACGCAACCCAGCCGCAGCGACGGATGGGCCTGCTGGATCCAAGCCACGGCTGCCTGAACATCCGCCAAGAGCTGCTGAGCTGTCACCCGGTCGCGATGCTCGCGGCCGGCCGCCAACCCCGCCTCGTCGTAGCCCACATCCAAATCAGGGGCGGAACGGGAGAACGTGCTCAGGGCGAGGGCCGCATAGCCCTCCCGGCCAAGGCGCTCGGCCACGCTGCGGACCCAGCTGTTGACGCCAAATACCTCAGGCAAGACCAAGACGGCCCCCCTGGGCTCTTGAGGCAGAACCCACCAACACGGCATGGCCGTCGCTGTCACACCCGCTGTTGCTGGAACAGCGATCTCAACCCAGCTGGCCTCAATGGTCATCGCATTCGCGCTCTTGGAAACCGGCACAGGCTTTTATGCCAACAATGCAATTGTCACCGGGGACAAAGGTCCGTAAGGTGGCGCGAACAGGTTGTGCCACTCGGGCGTGCGGTTCCACATTCAGCAGGACAGCGATATCCCGGCCTCGAGCCAGCTGTACAACCAAATTTGCTTTGCAATTGCTGCGCGGCATTTCCCGCCCGGCCACCGACTACCCAGTACCCGCCAACTAGCGATGCAGACCGGCCTGCATCGCAACACCATCAGCAAGGTCTACCGGCAACTGGAAAACGACGGCGTGGTGGAAGCCATGGCCGGCTCGGGCATCTACGTCCGGGATCAACAGAACCCACGGGAAATCAAGCCGCCGCCAGGTCCCCGTGGACGGCACCTTCCTGATATCGATCGTGAGGTCAGGCAGAGCGTCGATGGCCTGCTGAACGCCGGCTGCACCCTGCAGCAGGCCCGGGAGCTCTTGACCCGTGAGATCGACTGGCGATTGCGCTGCGGCGCCCGGGTGCTGGTGAGCACCCCGCGGGAGGACATCGGCGCCTCGATGCTGATCTCCGAGGAGCTGACCCCCCACCTGGATGCCCCGGTCGAGGTCGTTCCGATGGAGGAACTGGAGGCGGTGCTCGAGAACTCCAGCAACGGCACCGTGGTCACCAGCCGCTACTTCCTCCAACCCGTGGAGGAGATCGCAAAACGCCATGGTGTGAGGGCCGTGCCCGTGGATCTCAATGACTTCCGCCATGAACTGGACCTGCTGAAGGACCTGCGCACCGGCAGCTGCGTGGGGCTGGTCAGCATCAGCCCGGGCATCCTGCGGGCCGCTGAAGTGATCCTGCACAGCATGCGAGGCAACGAACTGCTATTGATGACCGCGACCCCCGATGTCAGCAGTCGCCTGCTGGCTCTGCTGCGGGCCTCCAGCCATGTGCTCTGCGACCGCCCCAGTCTGCCGCTGGTCGAGCAAAGCCTGAGGCAAAACCGCGCCCAGCTCATGCGGATGCCGCAGGTGCACTGCGCCCAGAGCTACCTGGGCACGGCAACGATCGATCAGCTCCGCAAAGAAATCGGTCTGCTCTCTGCCTAGGCATCCCACGCCAAACTCTTGTGATGCTCAAAGCACTACGCGCCGATCTCGCGATCATCCGAGAGCGTGATCCGGCGGCTCGAGGCCCGCTGGAGATCCTTTGCTGCTACCCAGGCCTGCACGCACTGACGCTGCATCGCTTCAGCCATCGTCTCTGGACCATTCAGGGCCCCCTGCTGCCGCTGGCAGCTCGCGTTTTGAGTCAGGTCGGGCGTTGGTTAACGGGCATTGAAATCCACCCTGGCGCTCGGATCGGACGTGGGGTGTTCATTGACCACGGCATGGGGGTGGTCATTGGTGAAACCGCCGTCATTGGTGATCAGTGCCTCCTGTATCAAGGAGTCACCTTGGGAGGGACCGGCAAAGCCCATGGGAAGCGTCATCCCACCCTTGAGGACAACGTGGTTGTGGGCGCTGGGGCAAAGGTCCTTGGCGCCATCCAAGTGGGAGCTAACACTCGAATTGGCGCCGGTTCGGTGGTGGTGCGGGACGTCGCCCCTGACAGCACGGTGGTGGGGATTCCAGGGCGAGTCATTCACCAAAGCGGCGTCCGTATCGACCCCCTCGCCCATTCAGCCTTGCCCGATGCGGAAGCGCGAGTCATTCGAAACCTCATGGAGCGCATCGACGCGCTGGAAGGAGAGCTCGCAAGAACTCAAGCCTTCCTGAAGGCACTGGCCGCAGGAAGACCGGTGCTCGAACCCTGCCGGGGTGCGTCACAGAACCTCAGGGACCGAGAAATCCTCGAGTTTCTTGGCGAAGACTCCGACCAGATGGACTAATGGGAACTCCTACAGTATGCCAAGAATCGGATTGGAATATCAGCATGCTGCAAGCATCGATTCTGGTGGTCTCGCGCACACCTGAACTGGCAAACAGATTGATAGACAGTCTCAATGAAGCCTATAGCGGTGCTGACGATTCCATCGAGGTCCTGTTGTCCTGGAATGGAACCCAGGACGACGAGGCGATGATCAAAGCAGGACGGTTTGGCCAACAGATTGCCCAACGCGACCCCTATCACTTTGCAAGCAATATGAACAATTTAGCCAAGAAGGCTAAGGGTGAGTTTTTAGTCTTTGCGAATGACGATCTAATTGCTGATCCCGGCGCCATTGACGCAGCCATTGAACGCCTCAAATCAAGAGAAGACGTAGGCATTGTCGGCGCACAATTGCGCACAAGCACGGGCAGCCTTGCGCACGCCGGCATTCACTTCACAGCCTATGGATCCCCTTATCATCAACTTGAACATTTTGCGCCATTCGATCATGCAGCCAGCGCACGAGAACGGCTGGTTCCCGCCGTCACGGGCGCTTTCTTTGCGATGCGTCGCCTGGAGTTTCTCCAAATCGAGCTAACGGAAAGCTTCAATGTTTGCGGTGAGGACGTCTTACTGAGCCTGCAAACACGGGAGAGGCTCAACAAGCAGGTGCTCTATTGCCCGGCAATGAGCGGGATTCACGATGCCGAGTCAACCCGGAGCAAATTTGAACAGCAGCAGGAAAACGCGGATGACATGAAGAGGATGCGTACGAGCTGGCTCGAGATGATCCAGCGAGCCGATAAAGCGGATGTCCTGATCGAACTGAATGCAGCCCAAGTCGAGGCGGAGGACCTACGCGGCCTCTGCTCAGAGGCAATCACAAGTTGCCATAAGTTAGCCCTGGAGATCGAGTCTCAAACCCTGCATCAAGCACATTTGACGAAGGAGCATCTGGAGAGCTCTCTGCTCCAAGCAGAAAACAGACGCCTGCGAGCCAGGGTGCAGCAGCTTGAGAACCTGGCCAGAGAGCAACGCTCGCCGGATCGAGCCTAGGCCTCCCCAGACGAAGCAGGCTGGAACATGAACATCGAATAGATGACGTTGCGGCGCATGCCGGTCATCATCTCGAGGAACATGTCGTAGCCCTCATTCTTGTACTCGATCAGCGGGTCCTTCTGACCGATGGCCCGCAGGCCGACAGACTCCCGCAGAGCATCCATCGCCTGGAGATGTTCACGCCAAAGGGTATCGATCTGCTGAAGGATGAAGAAGCGCTCGGCCTCACGCATTAGGCCCGGACGCTGCTGCTCGACCTGGCCCTCTTTGATGTCGTAGGCGTTGCGCAGTTGCTCCTGCAGGAAGGCCTTGAGCTCATCAACGGAGAGTCCACTGAGCTGTTCAGGCTTGAGGTCCTCCAGCAAATAGACGAACTCCTGGACTTTGGCCACCAAGCGAACCAGATCCCACTCCTCGGGCGGGAGATCAGGGTTGACGTAAGCATCAACGATGTCCTGCATCGTGCGCTCGCCGTAGCCAACCACCTGCGCCTTGAGCTCCCGTCCCTCGAGCACACGACGGCGCTCGGCATAGACGGCCTTGCGCTGGTTGTTCATCACCTCGTCGTACTCAAAGACCTGCTTACGGATGTCGTAGTAATAGGTCTCGACCTTTTTCTGAGCCCCTTCCAGCGAACGCGTGAGCATGCCGGATTCGATCGGCATGTCCTCCTCGACGCGGAAGGCATTCATCAGGCCAGCGACCCGGTCGCCGCCAAAGATGCGCAGCAGGTTGTCTTCCAAGGACAGGAAGAATCGGGTACTGCCCGGGTCGCCCTGACGGCCAGCCCGGCCCCGCAGCTGGTTATCAACCCGGCGGGACTCATGGCGCTCAGTGCCGATGACATGCAAACCACCGGCCTCCCGAACGACAGAATCTTCCGACTTGGTCACCACCTCAAATTCACTGCGAACACGTTTGATCATGTCCCGCAGCTGCAGGATCTGGGCGTCCTCTGTCGGGGCCTTTTCTGCCGCCTGGGCGATGCGGTCTTCCAGTTCCAGAACGCTGAGCTGACGATCCCCCCAGGCCTTGACCAGATCCTGGGCCAAACCGGAGAGGGCCTGGTCCGTGCCAACTGTGAGCCTGCAGGGATAGAGGGTACCGATCGCCTTGGCTTCCGAGGGAGCCTTGGCTAATTCAGTCGCTGACGCAGCACCAAAACCAGGGGCGGCCTCCGGTGCTCGCTGCAGGGGAACCGGAGGCTTGTGGTCATCTTCCGGGCGCACCAGCCTGGGCAACAGCACCTCGCGCAGCTTCAGGCGCGCCATGTAGTCGGCATTGCCGCCGAGAATGATGTCGGTGCCACGGCCGGCCATGTTCGTGGCAATGGTCACAGCGCCAGTGCGGCCGGCCTGCGCCACGATTTCCGCCTCGCGCTCGACGTTCTCAGGCTTGGCGTTCAGCAGGTTGTGGGGAATCTGTTGCTCCGCCAGCAGGGTGCTGAGCAGCTCCGACTTCTCAACGCTGGTGGTGCCCACCAGCACCGGCCGACCCTGCTTGTGCACTTCGGCGGTCTCGAGCGCCACGGCCCGCCACTTCGCCGTTTCGTTCTTGTAGACCTGGTCCGTCCAGTCCTGACGCGCCCGGGTGCGGTTGGTGGGAACGATCGTGACCTCGAGTTTGTAGGTCTTCTCGAATTCCACCTCTTCCGTTTTGGCGGTGCCGGTCATGCCCGCCAAGCGGGGATAGAGCAGGAAGAAGTTCTGGTAGGTAATCGAGGCAAGGGTTTGAGTCTCCGGCTGAATCGGCAGACCTTCCTTGGCTTCAATCGCTTGGTGCTGACCATCGCTCCAGCGGCGCCCGGGCATCACCCGGCCGGTGAACTCATCGACGATCACGGCGTCATCACCACGAACGATGTAGTTCACGTCCTTGATGAACATCTCCTTCGCCTTGAGGGCGTTGTTGATGTAGTGCGCCCAAGGATCCTGGGGATCGAACAGATCAGCCACGCCCAGAAGTTGCTCCGCTTTGGCGTAGCCCTCATCGGTCAGGGTGCAGCTGCGCTGCTTCTCATCGACCTCGTAGTCACCCTCAGGGTCGATGCCGTCCTTGCCCATCTCCGCAGCGCGCACCAATTGGGCCGCCACCTCCGACGCCTGCTGATACTTCTCCTGGGGACGCTCCACCTGACCGGAAATGATCAAGGGTGTGCGCGCCTCATCGATCAAGATCGAATCCACCTCGTCGATGACGCAGTAGTGGAAGTCGCGCTGCACCACCTCGGCGATGTCATTCGCCATGTTGTCACGCAGGTAGTCGAACCCCAGCTCAGAGTTCGTGGCGTAGGTGATGTCACAGCCGTAGTTCAGGCGCCGGCTGGAGGGATCCATGTCCTGCTGGATCAGACCCACCGACAGCCCCAGAAAGCGGTGGACCTGGCCCATCCACTCCGCGTCCCGGCGTGCCAGATAGTCATTCACGGTCACCACATGAACGCCACGGCCCGTTAAGGCGTTGAGGTAGCTGGGCAGCGTGGAGACGAGTGTTTTGCCCTCCCCGGTTTTCATCTCGGCGATCTGGCCGTCGTGCAGGATCATCCCGCCGAGGAGCTGGACATCGAAGTGGCGCATGCCGAGCACGCGTTTGCCGGCTTCGCGAACCACAGCGAAGGCCTGGGGCAACAACTCATCCAGCAGCTTTCGCTCGCGCTCGAGGCTGGCTTCGCGGCTGAGGCCCCGCTGGAGGCAATCGTCCTGGAGGCTGCTGAGCTTCTGCCGGAATTCCGAAGTCAAGCCGCGCAGCTCATCGTCGGAGAGGGGGGCGACCTCCTCCTCGAGCAGATTGATGTCGGACACAATCGGCTGGTAGCGCTTCAGCTTGCGGGCATTGGGATCACCCAGCAGCAGCTTGAGCATGGAGAGGGCCGATTGAGCTCACGGCAGCCTACTGAGGCTCGTTTCTGAGCCTGAGGGGGGAAGACCGAAATGGGCGGGTCTGCACCCCTTAATCCAGGTGAAACAGAGACGAGCGTCTCGCTCGTGATCAAAGCAGGGACCAGGCCCACTTGAGGGGAATCACTAACACCTCTGGACGAGTAGGAACCGGAGGAGAGTGAAGGTGGTCGACAATCTGCTGTTGATTTGAAGCAGAAGAAGTTTGTTGTTGATACGACAACAATTAAGCGGATGAAGAGATTCGAACTCTCGACCCTCTCCTTGGCAAGGAGATGCTCTACCACTGAGCTACATCCGCAGCGGCTTGTGGGCAGCTGGCCGGAACCTCCGGCTCTGAAAGCATGCACTATCGCCGGCCCCAGGGTCAAGCCCGGCACTGAAAGCCCCTTAGGCTGACCTTGAGCAGAGCCACAACCAGCCGTTGACGCAGAGCCAAAGTCCCGTTGCCACAACCGCTGAACCCCTCCGGGGCCTGCGTCTGGTGGTGACAGGCCTAGACCTTCAACAGGCTGAGCACAGAGGCATCGCCGTCTACAGCAAGGCACTTCTGAGGGCCCTGCGAGAGTCGGGTGCTGAGCTCTGGCTGCTCACGGATTTTGAGCCAAAGCTGACTGGTTCCAGCCTTAAGGCAGCCCCAAGGGGCGTTAAACGGCTTGTGTTTGCCGCAAGGGTTCTTGAGAGCTTGAGGCAGGGCTATCCGCCGAGGCCCTTTCCTCTGGCCTCAAGCCGCGCCGTCGGACGTCTTCCGATGCTGATGAAGCTTCTGCGTGGCTGGCAGGTGCTCGAAGATTTAGGAGCGATGGTCTTCCGTGGCTCCTACAACCTTGAGCGCGCAAAAGCGATTGATTTAGCGGAGCTACAGGACAGTCCTTACAGCAGAGTTGAGCGCCTGTTGTATCTCGATGAGCTCTCGGGAATCATCAGTGCACGCAATGTGTTCGTCAACAGCTTCAGGGCAGCATTGCGAAAGCAGGCGAAACCGATCCGAATTCAGCTCGGGAGCTTTGATGGGCTCATCACAACCTGCCCGCTTCATCTGCACATTGAGGATTCAAAAAGCTTCGTGCAAACGGTGCACGATCTGATCCCACTGGAATTTGTCCAAACAACGGATCACGCCGGTGCTTTCAGCAGAAGGCTGGCTAGCTGCAACCAAGCTCAACGCTTATTCGTCTCAAGCTCGACGCGCCAAAAATATGAAGCCTGCTTCGAACATCACGCAAGTACAACCTCAGCGGTCGTCATTCAGCCGCCATCACTGCAGATGCCCAAGCCGCATCAAAGACGACTGCTAGAGAGTGATGTTCTCCATCCCTCGCGACGTGCAAAGGCCAACGGCAATACTCTGCATGCCTTCCGATATCTCTTATTCAACTCTTCCGTAGAACCCAGAAAGAATCTTCTCTTTGTGATCCGTGCCTACAGGCAGTCAGGGCTGGCTGAGCAAGGAATTCGCCTGTGCGTCACGGGTCAGCTGAAACGCGATGACTACAGCAAAGCAGTCGCTGAGCAGGCCGATGACTCGGTACTGCTGACGGGATACATCGACGAACAGACAAAGGCCAACCTCTTTTTGCACACCCTTGGGGTGTTAAGCCCGTCCTTGGTAGAAGGCTTCGGCATCCCTGTACTGGATGCAGCCTGCATTGGTGCGCCCGTCATCGCAAGCCCATCTTTGTCTCACCGAGAAATCCAAGGCTTGCACGACTTTCAGTCACGCGTCTGGATCTGCGATACCCGCGACCCCATGGACTGGGCTGTTGCCATGAAGGACTTGACCCGCGCGCAACTATTGCAGATCAAGAATCCCAAGCAAGAACGAGAGATGCGCCTTGAACGCTACGAGGAACTGAACCAACTCATAACAGAGAAATTCAGAATGAAAGTTTGCCAACAAGTTCTAAACGGCTTCCAAGACAGAGCCTAAATTAAAAAAGGTAGATTCTTGCGCTCACGGTCGACTAACCAGACTGCAAGCAAAACCCCCAGAAGATTTGAAACAAAAAGGACAACATCCTGCCATCCTGATAGACCTCCTGCAATCAGAGCATGCCGCAAGGGGCTCAGGACACGGTAGACGGGATTGAGGTCAGCAGTCCAAGCCAATGCTCCTAGATTTTTCTTCTGATAAAGAATCGGCGAAAGCAGAAACACCAGCTGAAGGACGATCGGAACTAACTGATAGACATCTCGATATCGCGATCCCAGCAGGCAGACTAATACAGGCACCCAGTAGATAAACAACATCAGATTAATCAGAGGAAGCCAGCCCACGACAAGCAGGTTTGGAATCAGATTGGCCTGAAAGAAAGACAAGCCAAGGATGACCAAAAGAAACGACTGAAGAAACGTTTGGACCTGAAAGGCCCATTCTTCTAACGTGTAAAAGATTGGATTGATATTTGTATTATGCAGGTGCTGCGCGTTGTGCTCGAACAAGTTTGGTGCAGAACCAATTGCCCCGGCCAAACTATTCCAGGCCACCAGGCCAAGGCCCAAATAGACGACGTAACCGTTGAAGTCTTGCACCTTGAACACAGTGCCGTAGACCAAAGCGAGAACAGCAATCGATAGGAGATTTGATAAACCCAACCAAAAACCGCCAAACAGAGTTCGTGCAAATCGTGCTCGTGTGCGGGCCGTGGCCGTGAACCACCAAACACGCCGCAAAGACCAAGCTTCCCTAAGCGTGCTCACTAGGGTCCAATCAGCCATTCCAAGAAGTTTACGAGGCATCAGACACGAGAGCGGTAAAAATCAAGCGCTGAGCCAAGGTCACCATCGAAGACGATCGATCCCTGGTCAAAGACCAGACCTCGCGTGCAAAACTGCCGAAGGAGCGCATCCGAATGGGAGGCGAGCAAGAGGGTTCCCGCTGTATTCACAAAATCCTGCATCCGTTGGCGTGCTTTCTCATAAAAACTCAGATCACCGGCACCGAAGCCTTCGTCCATGGCGAGGCACTCATGCCGCCCGGCCGTAAGAATCGAAAAAACAAGACGAGCGGCCATTCCTTCGCTGTAGGTTTTGACAGGAAGGTGAATGAAGTCACCGAGGCCTGAAAACTCGATCACACCCGAGCAAAATTGATCAAATCCACGGAGGCTTCCTTGCATCATCAGGTAGTGGGCCTTAATGGCCTGGAGTCCACTGAGTTCAGGGCTGGTAATGAAACTTTTTTGGATCATTGGGTAGACGTGCACCCTTCGCTCTAGACGACCAGCTGTGGCCGTATAAATACCTGAAATGAGCTTAAGGAAGGTGGATTTACCGGCACCATTGTGGCCAATTAAACCCACGCGCTCTCCCTCGAAGATCGCACAGTTAACGTTCTGGAGAGCGGTAATCACGGCACCGCTGCGACCCCGCTTGAGCTGCCCGCCGGTGACGGAGCGGATCAGTGCAGACTTCAAGCTACGGGTTTCAGTGCTGAAGACAGGAATCTGCAGTCCGACATTCTCCAGAAGCAGTACGGGGCGTGCCGAGCTCATGGAAGCGGATCCTGCAACAACTGACGCAATGAGAGTGCTTGGCGCTGGGTGGTGTGAGCCGCTGCATTGCAGAGGCCTGCTAAGGAGAGCTGCCGCCAAAGAGCAGCGTCGCGGGAGAGGCGCGACAACTGATGGGCCAGCGTATCCCCACGGTCCAGAAGGTCGAAAAACAAGGCCACATCGCGATGCAGCTCTTCGTGGACGGGGATACGGCTAGCGAGGGTTGGTAAGCCCAAGGCCTGCGCCTCCAGCAAGGGGTAATCAAAACCCTCCATCAAGCTCGGGGAGATTAGGCAGAACGCCGAGCGCAGGAGCATGTGCAACCTCTGCTCACTCAAACGATCCAGCCAGAACACCCGGCTGTGCAAACCCAATTCACGCTGCTGACGCAACAGAGCCGCTGTGCAGCGATCAGCGCTGCCCACAACCACAAGATTTCCAGGCCAGTCCGGCACCAAGGCAAGGAAGGCAGCAAAACCATCAAGGGCCAATTTGAGGTTTTTGTGACGGGCATGACGAGCAATCACGACGCAGTCGTGACCGCTAGGGGAGCTGATGGGTGAGGCTGATGGTTCGACACCATTGGGGACCACAACAATTCGGCGGGGATGCATACCGGATTGCAGGAGCTGGTCAGCCACGGTCTGACTAATGGCGACAACCAGACGGGCTCGATGCAGATGAAGCGGAAGCCAGAGCCGACTTCGCCAATAGGCCCGTCGACTATTGGGGTAATGGAGGGGAGTGAGGTCATGGCAGGTGATCACCTGGGGCACCTCCGGAAGAGCCCAAAGCCAATCGGTGTATGGGCTGTAGATACGGTCTGGATACGCATGCCGGACAAGGCGCTGAACGGGAACAGCGTGCTGCACCAGAGCCTGTGCCTGGAGTTTGCGCATCCAGGGGGAATGCTGCTTCTGGGGGAGCTCACTGCTCGTGCTCAGGACGGCGTGTCCCTGTTCATCAAGCCTCAACTGCTGAGGAAGGGGCTGCTCGGGCCAGGCTGCAAGTAAGCGTTGCACGTATCGGCTCAGACCTGTAGGGCTGGGTCGATAAGGCAGAAGATTGAACAAGCAGAGACCAGTACTCAAATGCTGAAGACCTGCTGAAAACGTTGAAGCCATAAACAGCGCTGGAACTCGAGTTGATAACGCTGGCGTGCTTCGCTTCGTACGGTCTTCAACAGTTCCGGGTCAGTCGCCAAACGGCTAATCAGAGCCGGTAATGCCGCCTTCGACTCGGCCCAGGGCAAGGATTGAAGTCGGCTGACCCAGGCCATGCCGCTGAGCGGAACAGTGAACGCCACAGCAGGAACAGCACAGGCCATCGCCTCAAGCTGGACAATGCCAAACGCCTCGTTGCAGCGATTGGCCGCAAGCACGAGTAGGTCGGAGTTGCTGAGCAACTCGATCTTGTCGGCTTCATCAAGGACACCGTGAAAATGGACTCGCCCAGGGATCAGGGATTCGGCAAGAGACTCCAGAAACGCGCGGTCCGGACCATCACCGACGACATGAAGAGTGACGGACAGATCAGAAACAGCTGCAATGGATTGAATCAGCCAGTCAACACGCTTGTAGCTGGTGAGGCGACCAATACTGACCACTCGAAAAGAAGTGGACGTCAGTGCAGCTGAACGCGTCATCGCGATCAGGTCAGCCCGTTGCTCAAACATTGCAGGCAGGCTGCATGGGAGGACCCGGATTAAAGGACTCCTCACGCCACGGTCTACAAGCGTGTCCCGGAGAACAGGTGAGGTGGTGACGGTGAAAGAGAAAAGAGAGAGAAGACGTTGAGCCAGGTTCTGATAAAGAGCAATGAGTAGACCGAAGGGAGTTGGGGCGGGATCCAGAAAAGAGTGCCAGTGAATAGTGATTTGACGACACGGGCGAATCAGCCTTGCAAGACAAGCCAGTGACAGAACAGCCGGACAAGGAAGATGTGCATGCAAGGGTTCTGAGTCAAGCAGGACGTGCAGGAGCTGGGATGTGGGCAAAGGAAGCAGTAGTTGACCAAAGGCCAGACTCGGCAAGGGCACTCTTCGATAGGCAACCGGAAGGGGGTCACCCTGTGAGCGCGAAGGGGGTCGCAAGCAATAGACCAAAGAAAGATCGCCGTGGGCGTGGAAAGCACTGGCCAACTCGTGGGCTACCCTCTCCACGCCGCCATAACCGGGGGGAGTCTCGCGGAGAAGCTGAAGCATCAGCGAGAGCGCCGGGAGTCGATCAACCGGCGTAGAGGTGATGCCAGACTCCAGATCGTTGAATGTTCGAGGGCGGTCAGTCTTTGCTGATTCTGGTGAAGAGCCTGGGTGGTTTCTGAAAGTGAATGCTCAAGTGAGGAAAACCGTTGATGCATCAGGGCACCAGGCGCATAAATCTGCAGGACTTCACAGAATTCGAGAATGATCGGAGGAAGTGAGGAGAAAGCACTACGAAAACCGTCCAGACCGGTCTCGGCGGAGGCATAACAGGATTGAACGAACTCGACCAGGTCTGGGGTGCTTGAACCCGGACCAGGGAACGTATCACTGCCGCTGCACTCTGCTCGGTTCAGACGAGGCTGGATACGTCGGTTGAGGATCTCCTCCCAAGACGAGGGCTGCACAAAAGAAAGCACATGAACGGAAAGAAAGGACTGCAGGCTTGCGCTGAAGCGTAGAAAAGCCGATCGGTCGTGGACAGTTGAGAGGAGATCAGAGTAGGTGAGGACTTGGTCAGTAGATCTGAGAGAAAGACTGAGATGATGATTATAGAGAAACCAAAGGACGAGGCCACGTTCGAGGGAAAACCCGTTTCGAAGGTGAAGAGATTGAGCAACCGCTAAGGGTTCACGCAAAGAGACGAGAACTGGAATAGATTTAAGAAATAGATGTTGAAAGGCGGGGAGAGTCAGTGAAAGCCTAGGGTCCTTGTCGACCCAATTATCAATGTTGGCGCAAGAGAGGAAATCCCCACGACGGGATGCAATGCGGTCCAGCAGGGGAGGCTCTGACCAACGGGGTCGCAGGAGAGGAGGGTGGCACCAGTCGCCACCGAGCATGGCAAGAAGTTCGTCGTTGAACTGGGTGAGCTGGCGGCTCTCGAAAAAGCCGGCAGGATTGTCAGGCGCGGGCGAGAGGTCATCCTCGCGGGACAGCCCCATCACGTCCACAAGAATGGAAGCCAGAAGCGAAGTGCCTGACCGGTGGCAGCCAGTGACGAATACCATTGTTTAAACTGTGATCGAAAACCTAAGCAAACGAAGCGGTTGGCCCGGCGGAAGAGAAAGAGTGATGAAGAGGTGCAGGGCGTCCGTAAACGTGTGTCATTTCTAATCTGCGGAGCACAGAAAGCAGGAACGACAGCACTGTCAGACTACATCAGGAAGCACCCTGATCTATTCATACCCGACAGGAAGGAGCTCCATTATTTCGATAACGAAGAGCTCTCATGGAATCGAAAGGGCATTTTTCGTCGCTTGAATGAAGGTCGATACCACAGGGAATTCAGACAGGCGCCACCGAATGCAATGCTCGGGGAAGCAACTCCTATCTATATGTACTGGCAAGAAGCACCAAGGCGCATTTGGGAATATAATCCAGAAATGAAGATAATCGTAATATTGAGAAATCCAGTTGATCGCGCCTACTCACACTGGGCCATGGAGAAGAATCGTGGCAACGAAGTCCTCTCTTTTGAAGAAGCGATAGATCACGAGCAGGAGCGCTGCCGAGAACAGACACCCATGCAACACCGTATATACTCATATGTGGACCGTGGTTTTTACAGCGCGCAGATCAGGCGCCTTTGGCACTTATTTGGCCAGGAGAGGGTTTTGACGCTCAAGCAAGAAGAGTTAAGGAATAATCCAAATGACTGCCTGATAAAGGTCTGGAAGCACCTCGGGGTCGGAAGCACCAGCAAAGTGGGACCACTGGAAAGTCATCTGGGCTCTTACGAACGCAAGATGGATCTTCAGACTCATAAAAAGCTGACAGAGCGTTTCAAGAGTGAGATTGAGGAGCTTGAATCAATGCTGGGCTGGGACTGCGCCAGCTGGAAAGTGAATTGAGACCATGCGCATTCTGATCGTGATTCCCCACGTCTTTGCACCAAGCGAAGGTTCGCTGTATTCATCTCAGAACGAAGCAAAGAGGGAAGTCAAGTCGAGAGCACTACAAAGAGCCACAGTAGAGAACCTAGACAGGCATCATCAGAACTACTGTATTCACGCCTCGCTTGGAAAGGGGAGGCCAGTCGTGACCCGTAGACAATCCACATCGATGGGTCATGACATCGAGATTCAACTCTATACGCCAAAAACCGCAACCCTCAGCGACAAGCTGGAAACAACTGGGCCGGGGCTCAAGATCATCGAAACAAGGGTGGACGACCTTCAGAGAGTACCGGGCATCGCATCACGCCGAGCCATTGAGCAGGCGGAAGACTATGACGTCATTGGGTACATGGAAGATGACTGTGTGATCGAAGACCCAGAATTCTTTGAAAAAGTCAGGGCACTTGTCAGCATCACCGGAGGAGAATACGCCTTTATTCCCCATCGATGTGAGCAAATTCCGGGGGAAGGGGATGTCATCCTCTCCGGGGACCCGGATGGGGGTAGGCCGGACCTGTTTTGGGATACAGGTGAGGAGATAGAAATTGCGTGGCCGCTGGGCGCCAGAAGGTTTTACAGAGCAACAAATCCGCATTCGGGTTGCTACTTTCTGACGCGTGACCAGGCGGTCAACGTTCGTACCTATTGGCAGGGTTGCAACTGGGAACCCACCATGGTGCTGTCAGGACCGCTAGAGCAGGCCGGCAGTGGCGTGTTGCTTCCGATACTCAAGTTGATGAAGCCGGTACCAGAACATTATCGTTTTTTGATGGTCAGACATCAGGACGAACTGTGGAAGAGGCACCAGTTCGAGACAGTGGGGTGATGAGACAGGAATCAGCAGTTGCGCTATTGGGTTAAGACACTGTTAAGCCACTCGATGACCTGACTGGGCGCAACAGCGTTCATGCAGTCATGCTCATCGGCGAGACAGTTATCATTTTTGAATCGATTATCAGCGCACAACGAACAGGTCACCGCCGACGTGGTTCTCTGTACGTTCGGTGAACGAGGTAACCATAGGCGGATCGGGCTTGGTCCTACGCCGGCAGCATCGTTGCCGACAACAGCAAGAGTCGGTGTGCCCATGGCAGCAGCGATGTGCATGGGTCCGGCATCGACACTGATGACAGCACGAGCCAAGCCACAGGCACCGGCGAGTTGCAACAAGGTTGTCTGGCCCCGCAGGTCAGTGAGTTGGGTCGCACTGAGGAGCCAGGTCTCGCCGTCGCCGCTGTTATAGCGATCCTGCTGAGACTTGGGTGGGGCACCAACCAATCCAACAGAAAATCCACGGCTAATCAGTTCGTCTACAACGATCTTCCAATGCGCAAAAGGCCAGACCTTGGCTTGGCGAGCAGTTGTGCAGTGGATCAGTACATCTGGCACTGAAAAAGCGGGTTGTTCATGAGGAATGCATACAGAGGTAACATCAGAATTATGAATCACGCCCGCTTGAAAGCAAAAGAGCTCTGCGATATAATTACTTTGGATAGATGGAGAATAGCGCTCGGCAAATTCGGGGGAGTCCCAGTCATTGTCAGCAAGAAATGCTTGAGAGGGATCAGAACCAAGGTCAAAGAAAGAACGGCGGCTAGGATCCAACGAGAGACCAGAGATATAAGTCGGCTCCAGAAAGCTAGCAAGAACTTGTGTCACAGGATTGAAACCATCAAAGTTGATGGCAAGGGTCACCCGGCCGTTAATTCCTATCTGGTCAGAAATACAACTAGCTAGCTTCTGAAATGAGCCGGATGATGAGGAGTCCCAACTATGCCTCCAGTCCAGGCAGCTGAGTGACGCTTCAAAGTCAGCTGTAATTTCACTTCCAAGGAAGCCAATTACCGCAGCAGGAAAACGCTGTCTAAGACCCTCTAGTGCGGGAAGAGAAACGATGAGATTGCCAACCTTGCAGGAGCCAAGAACAACGATATGTGGTCTTTCGCCGAGGTCCTCACCAGCGTAACGAAGCACAGCGGCCAGAAAGCTTGTTTAAGCGTAGCAATCTATGGTATGAATGTGACAGAGCAGGTTCCCAGGTTGCGTGTTGCCCTTGTCAATCACGGAAGCGCCGCCGAATGGGGGGGCGGGGATAGTGTACAGATCCAAGAAACCGCGAAGCGCTTGAAGCAACGCGGCCACACTGTCAGTATTCAAAACAGTGATCGGCCTGAGGTCGATGATGTGGATATCGTACATATTTTTAATTGTAGGGTTCCACATTCGTTTACGCAGCAGGTTGCGAGATGCCATGAAGCGGGTAAACCGATTGTTGTTTCACCCATTTGGATCTCAATTGGGAGGGCAATTTGGGGCAGCCGCGGGAGTATCGGAGTTCTGGAACAAGCCGCTAGAGAGGGTCAGACTGCGGTAGCGGCATCAGTGGAATCATTCATAGGAAGGAGAATGGTGGTTTCCCTGCCACAGGGAACGATCGATGCACAGGGGCAGGGCAGCTTTGATCTGAGCTGGCAGGAGCGTGTTGGCCAATTGCTGAAGACCTGTCATGGGATGCTTCCAAATAGCTGGCTCGAGCTGAAAGCCTTGCAGACAGATTTGGGCTGGTGGGGTGACTGCTATGACGTTGCCCCCTATGGCGTGGACCCCAAGATCTTTCTGAATGCGGATCCGGAGCCGTTCCGTCAATTCAGTGGAATCCATGGGCCTTTTGTCATGCAGGCAGGAAGAATCGAACCAGCAAAGAACCAAGCGATGCTGTGTTGGGCGATGCGAGAGACACAGTTGCCGATTGTGCTAATTGGTTCGAGTCGCCATTGGCCAAGTTACACCCAGCTGTGTCAACAGATAAGCGGAGATCGGCTACGGGTGATCGAGCATCTCCCGCAGGAAATGCTGGCATCCGCCTTTGCCGCATCACGCGTGCATTGTCTCGTGAGCTGGATGGATACCTGCGGACTGGTCAGCCTCGAGGCGGCCGTTAGCGGGACGCCAGTCGTTGGGAGTACGTTCGGTCATGAGTTGGAGTACCTGGAGAATGATGCTTGGCTTGCGGACCCTGCGAATCCAGACAGCATTCGTGGCGCTGTCGAGAAAGCATGGGACTGCCCGCGCAACCAAGGAAGAGCACTCTCCTTAAAGAGAAAAGCGCTAACCAGATTCAGCTGGGAGGTGACCGTTGACCGAACCGAGAGGATGTACCAAGAGATCGTTGGATGATTAACGAAATCTCTTGACACCCTCAAACTGCTTCGTAAAGAGATCGGTGACGATCGATATGGCAGGGCGAGAACGAAGCTTGATATTTGCCGTCACTGACATACCACTCTGTAGGTTGAGCTGCTGATCTCCGGACTGTACGCGCTGCTGCAAGAGAGAAACGACCGCAGGAAACCTGTATTGCTGGCTCAATTGATCAGGCTTGAGTGCGTCGTAGCCAAGACTCGAAAGAGTGCCCTTGATGTAACCAAATTCACCGGAAGGGAAGGAATCGACGGAGATTGAAACCGGCATACCGACTTTGACGAAGCCGACATCAGCATTTGGAATTTCTACGTTGGCCTGCAGCTTGTCCTCAGGGACAATTTTTAGGAGAACTTCATTGGTATTGACGACTGAGAATGGAGCAACTTTGGCGTCAAAGATGCGTCCTGATGCTGGGGCAAGAATGGTTCGATAATCGATCGTTTCTTTGAGACCTACAAGCTCAGACTGAAGCGTAATGGCTTGTCGGTTGAGGTCATTCAGTTGCGAAACAGCAGCACCAAGAATGCGGGTCTTTTCTTCCTTAAGACTGGAGACTTCCGACTTAAGAGTTTGGATCTTGTCTAACTGCAACCAATAGTTGTTTCTGGACATACCACCCGCCTCATAGAGAGGGGTGAGATCATCGGTGATCCGTTGCTGAATGCGAAGAGATTCAGTGCGACTCTCCAGCCTGCTCGCAATCTGCTTGAGTTGGGCCTTGATCTGAAGGGTCTGATTCCTAGCTGTCGAGAGTTTGGTGGAGAGGTCGGGGTCATCAACGGGCGGCAAGGGAGGCAACTCCTTGATCTGTCGATAGTCTCCACCGCTACGCTCAATCGCTCGAAGGGAATCAACTTGTAGCTTCAGAATCTGGAGGGTCTGCTCTAATGCCTGCCGACGACTAGCAAGACCCTTCGCTTCAACGTCAAGAAGCGGCTGGCCAGCAGTGACGAGGTCTCCGTCCTTGACGAAAACCTTCTTGACAACGCCGCCACTCGGTGAATCCACCTCTTGAACACTGCCTGTCGGAGCAAGTCGACCTCGCACACTGATCGTCTGATCGACTTTGGCTGTGAACGCCCAGATGAAAACAACGCTGATTAAGCCAGAGGAGATCCAGACCAGGGAGGATGACCAGTGACGACCCTGCTGCACCACTGCAAGGGAGCCCTCCCACTCGTAGTTACCCTTTGCTGGGGTGGAGGGTTTCGTGTTCTGCTGTGAATCGGAAGGTGAGTTTTGGTTAGTCAATGTTGGCCTCCTGTTGGGAATACAGAGCGAAATAACGTCCCTTGATCTCGAGTAGCTCTTGATGTGTTCCTTGCTCGACTAGGGATCCGTAATCCATCATGAGAATTTGATCGGCTCCACGGATAGTTGAAAGGCGGTGGGTGATAAAGAATACAGTCGAACCAATAAAGTGTTCCTTGAGGTTGATGCAGACTTGACGTTCAGTGAGATAATCCAAGGCGCTGGTGGCCTCGTCCAAGATCAGAAGCTTTGGACGTTGCAAAACTGAGCGTGCAATAGCAATCCGTTGACGCTGCCCGCCGGACAATCCCGCACCACGCTCACCGATTCGCGTTGCATAGCCTTCTGGTAGTTCCATAATAAAGTCATGGGCACATGCGACCTTGGCTGCTTCAACAATTTCTTCGCTGGTTGAATCGGGTGATGTCAAAGAAATATTATCCCGTATTGTTCCCTCGAACAAAAGCGAGTCCTGAGGAACAATACCGATCTGCCGTCGGACTGAAGACATCTGCAGTTTATTAATATCAAAGCCGTCAATTAAAATCCGTCCAGCCTCAGGTTTATACAAACGCGGCAGAAGTTTCATGATGGTGCTCTTGCCACTGCCGCTTCGGCCGACAATCCCTACAAAAGAACCGCTTGAAACTGTGAAAGCAACTTTGTTGACGACAAGAGCGGCTCCATCTGAGAATCGGAAGTCGACGTCTTGAAAGACAACGTCACCATGGATTGGAGGCAGCGGGAGCTGATCAAGCTCATCATCAGAGCCTTCAGGTTCTGCATCAATCACATCGCTGAGGCGTTCAAGCGAGAGGGAGACGCCTTGGAAAGACTGCCAACTTGTCGCAAGGTTGAGAAGAGGGCCAACAACATATCCCGAGATAATTCTAAATGCGATGAGTTGACCAATCGTAAGATCGCCTTTAATCACAAGGAAAGCGCCGACCCAAAGAGTCAGTAAGCCAGTCAGCTGATTGAGAAAACTACCAATCGTTCCGGATGAAACGCCAATCATCAAGGTGCGGAAGTTCTCGCTCATGTATGAGGAATACCGCTTCTGCCACTGCCAGCGAACACTATTTTCGGCACTCTGAGCTTTGATTGTTTGAACTCCGTTGAGTGACTCAACCAGTAAAGACTGCGTCCTGGCGTTCTTTTCAGCTGCCTTACGGAGCTGACCCTTGATAATTGGCGAGGCCACAATGGTTAGCCCCAAGAAGAGAGGGACAACTGAAAGAGTGACTGCTGTAAGAACTCCTGAGTAAACAACCATCACGGCTATATAGATAACCGAGAACAAGGCATCAAGAGCGAGGGTGAGCAGGCTGCCGGTCAAGAAACCACGAATATTGCCAAGTTCAGCGATACGCGTTTGGAGTTCACCAACGGGACGCTTATCGAAGTATCGAAGGGGAAGACGAAGAAGATGTTGGATCACCTGCGCACCAAGAGCAATATCAATACGATTCGTGGTATCAGCAAACAAATAAGTGCGAACAGCACCAATTAGGCCCTGGGCAAGGCTGACACCCAGCAAAATGATGCCGAGTGTGTAAAGGGTGTCGAGGTTTTGCTGAACAATAACCTTATCGAAGATCTGCTGCAGAACGAGAGGCTGAGCGAGATTGAGGAGTTGCATGATGAGTGATGCAACCAAGACCTCAATCAGACTTCGCCTATATTTCTTAATCTGAGGAAGAAACCAGCGGAGACTGAGCTTTTGGCGCTGAGCATCACGACCGGGTGCCAGAGTCAGTATGCGTACGCCGGGTTCATCGTGAAGAATCTCATCTAAAGGGAGAGACAGACTTCCATACTCTGGAACCACTGCTTTGACGGTATCCCGGTCAATGTCATAGACGATGGCCGGCTGGTCGTATACCAGTGCAAAACAGGGGAAAGGAAGTCTATGGAGCTGAGCTCTAGGAACATCGGCTAAGTTTCCAACAAAGCCCATCCAGGTTGCGAGGTTACCAAGTTGCTCAAGACTGCATTGTTTACCTTTCAGGAACTCTTTTGCTGCACGCTCAAGTACATCGCGCCGGAACGGTACGCGGTGGTATCGCGAAAGCATTTCAAGGCAAGCAAGAGCCTGCTCTACAGAACCAACACCGGTTACTACTGGTAGTGACTGACCCTTGAATGCAATCGTCCTAGAGGAGTCATCGGATGCCGTTAATTCGGCCTGTAATGCACGCTGACCTTGAGGTTCAGGGGCCAAAAGATCAGCATATCGATCGTCCGCTCCCCAAGGGTCATTTAAAGTGAGGGAGGGTGAGGCATCTGGTTCAGCAAGGGAAGGCTTAAGCTCGCTTTCCCATAACACTGGATCAATGCGTATGAGCCTTAATGGCAAACCAACTGGAATTGAAGAAAGAATGTCGGGATCAACCGGCTGACCGACGGGGAGAACCTGATCTGATATTTGAGCGTTCCAGAGCCAGATCGCACCGTCGTTGACAGGGCTATTGCGTTCTTCTCGAGCAGAAATGAGACGGATCCCTCGGACTAATCGACCAAGTACCTCGCGCTCTGGTGGATCTGCTTGGGGCCGAGCATGCAAGGCCGGTGCGAGCACCGCCATCAATTCTGCAGGAGAATTGTTGGAATCAATCCAATCCCTAAAGCGACTGGATCGACGCTCCAGCTCGTAAAAGTCCTCCGCCGAAAAGCCAATCAACCGCATCGGGGTTGAGGCAGTAATCCATTCGCAAGGACTACGGCGAGCCAGACCCGACCAGCCGATCAGATCTCCTGGCCTGGAATAGGCGAGTGTGACGGGACGCTGCAAGCCGGGATCGTTATGCAGGACCCGGCCTTGGCCTTCAACAATGCAGTAGCAATATTCGGGACTACGATCGGGCAAAAGCAGCTCCTGCCCGACGGAACAGTGGAAGGGTTTAGCCCTCTCAGCTAGCCAAACAAGATTTTCAGGCTCGAGTGATCCAAATGCGGCGAAACGAGCCAATAATGCTTGAAACGTCGTGGTTTGGCTGGAAGTCATGGATCCTGGTGATACGTCAAAGTTTCAAGAGACTCCCCAGCCAGGCGCTGTCGGACACGCCGTTCCAAGAACTCATCCAGACTGGCTCGAACAAGTTTACTCCTCATCTCTGCATCAAAACATGCGGGCTTCAGCTCCTCCAAGCGCAGAAGCAGGGACCAGTCACCCAGGCGCTTCGGAGGTGAAATACTGCCCGGCTGGAGGCCGCGGAGGAAGTCTGCAAATTGGGGTGGTGCCAGCTGGCCAATTGGCAACGGTCCAATCAATCCCATTCTGATCGCTTCAGGGCCCTCACCAAAGGCCTTGGCGGCTTCTGCGAATGATGTCTCACCTTCCTCGATGCGGATCCACAGTTCACGAATCAACGCATGATCTCGAGATCTGATCAAGGAATAAATAATCGTGTCATATGCTCCACGAGACGCCAGGAATTGCTCCTCTACTCCAGGTCCAAACCGTTGTTCAGAAAATCTTCGCAGGGACTCTGCAAGTACGACCTGGGTCCGAAGATCAGCCTCAGTCCATCCTCGCTCCGAAAGGTAAGCATCCAGCTGGGTCTCTCCAAGCGTGTCACGTATCGCTGTTTGCACCCACTCTTCTGGAAGGGCGACGACTTCGGCAATCGTCTCCTCTTCGAGACGTCTAACCAAGCTGGGGTAAAGACTCATGCGACGGACCAAGCCCTCGACAGTCCGCGCATCCAGGGGGCTTTGGTTGGTCAAGAGCCAATAACTAGAACGAGAATGTCCATTATCTCACGCAACAGACGGGGGTTGATGGGCCCTGCTCAAATCGGCGAGAAGCTACAGCTGGTCACTGGGCACGCACCAGGGCCAAGTCGCTCGCAAACCACATCCAGACCTATCAATAGATATCAAGCGGTGCTTGAGCCGGTAGCGGAGCAGTAAAGAAGGCTTTCAACGGATAAAAGACTTACAACTGAGAACAAGCCTGTGATTTTACTAAGATCAGCATAAAGAGCGTGTTCATAGTTGTTCTTACCCGAACTACCCTGAGAACGATGCCTTCGAGACCTTTTCAATATCAAGCAAGAAGAGTTGGTCAAGAGAAGCATGCAGGTCGTGGACGACATGGCTCCAGTCACCATGCTCTTGCTGCCGAAATAGGCGCATGCTTTCCGGGTACCAAGGAGAATCAGATCTCGTGTTCAGCCAACGAAAATCGCAGTTTTTATGAAGCAGCAGCCATGTCGGGCGATTGAGGGCTCCGGCAAGATGGGCAACAGCAGTATCTATTGTGATGACTAGGTCAAGCTGATTAAGTACGAATGCGGTGTCTGAAAAATCATGAATGATCGATGACCAGTCGTGAACTCTTTCGAGCTTTTCATAAGGATGGAGCTGCCTCTGGTCATCGCCGAACTGAAGGCAATGCAACTCGACTAGGTCAATAGAAAGCAGATCCAAAAGGCGGGGCATTAGAAGCTCTAGGGCAATGGATTTGTGGGAATACATCGCTTTATTGACAGGATTTGCAGCCCAAACCAACCCAACAGACAGTCCTCCAGCTGGTGGCTTTACCTTGAGATGTTCAGGACAGGGGCAAGGAGGGCGGATGTATGGACACACGGCAGGAATAGTGGCCAAAGTTGTCTCGAATAGATGAGGCAAGCTCATCAGTGAGGTATGCGGTCGGAAATCCTGAGAATCGGTCGCTTTCGATTCCACAACAACCTTCGAACCGAGGGAAAACCAGTCACGGAAAAGGGTGAAGAGGGACTCACGGCAGCGGAATTCGAATGAGATTCCTGCCTGCTCTAAAATTGGTAAATATCGACCGAATTGAATCGCATCTCCAAGCCCTTGTTCACACCAGACGAGCAACGGGGGCTCAGAGTGGCGCGGTGCGTCTTGTAGTGAGGTCAGTCGAGGCCCTGCAGACGGAACCTCTGAAGGAACATTGTTCGAAGTACTTGGACGAATCTCGTAATACCGCCAGCCATTAATGTAATCACCTTCGGAGAGGGAGATTAATGCAAGATCCCAGATGGCGTCGATCGTATCTTTTGCAAGAGGGCGCCCGATCTCCCAGGCCTCGATAGCCTGTGCTGCAGAAGGTGATATTAGAGATGGCTCGAAAGTAATGGCTTGGTTCAATGATGATTTTGCCGACCTAATACTGCGGTCGGCAAATAGTGCTAGAGCAAGGTTACACCAGACCGATGGGACCTTGGGGTCCAGAACTATGCTGACTCGGAGAGCAAAGAGCGACTCTTTAATACGTGACGCATGGAGCAATAATATGCCGTAATTATGCCAACACATTGGCTGATGGGGGTCCAGCCTAAGACTTCTTAAATAATATTGTTCAGCTTTATTAGGCGAGTCTTCTCGCATAAGGTTGCCAAGATTATACAATGCATCGGAACGACATGGATCTAGCTCGACGGCACGTGAATATGCTTCGTGCGCTATGTGTTCGCAGCCTGATATTTTTCTAGCGGCCATGCCACGCAAGAGCTGGTACGTGCAATCAGAGTCGAGCTCTCTACGCACTTTTTCATACGACGCGAGGGCCGACTCGGGATTGCCATGGCGCCAGTATGTGAATCCAAGAACAGCTGTCCAATAAGGTGGTGTAGTTGTATTGATAAAACCTTGCAATTGAGTTAGAACACCACTGAAATCAAATCCATCAGGCAGCTCAGACAAAAACCGCAGGCAGTCAGCAGGATCTTGTGGAAGCGATGGATATGATGGTTGAATCATGGATGACGGAGCTCAGGGAGTCAGAGAAGATGAGCACACCATTACGTGATGATGCATGGAAATCTCATCGAGAAGGTGACCTGAGTCGGGCCGAGTCACTCTACAGACAACTGCTCGAGGCGCGGCCAGCAGCGGATGATGCTCTGAATCTGGCAGCATTGCTGAGGCAGCAAGGAAGACTGAATGAAGCAAGCGGACTGTACAAATACTACATAGCCCTTTTTCCTGATGAACTTCATCTGCTTCTTAATGCCACGAACTGCTTTCAAGACCTCAAGGAGCATCAGCACAGCGCGGATCTGCTGCAAGAGTATTTGAAACGATTTCCTCAAGAGAGGAGGGCTCGATGGGCGTTGGCAAGGTGCTGGTCTGATCTCGGGCGACATCAGGCTGCAGAGAGGGAACTATTCCAGTTGACGAAGGAAGACCCAAGCGATGTCAGCTGTTGGATGGAGTTAGGTCTATGCCAGCACAGACAGGAAAAGTTCGTCGATGCACTGGGCTCCTTTAATAAAGCAAGCGATCTAGAGCCAAACAACAAGAACGCACTGGCAAATCGGCTTACCATTCTAAAAGACAGGGGAAAGTATCAGGATGCTCAACAACTCTTAGATTCACTGAGTCCGGCGATACGCGACTCTACTGAAATTAGATCTGCCGCTGCAACTGCCTTTCTCGCAGAGGGAAGAGTGTTGGAGGCTATAAATGAACTCGTACCGCTCTGTGAACGGAAGCCAAGCGATGGAGGGCTCTGGCTAAACCTGGGGGCATGCCTGAGAGAGCTCAGATTCAACAACAGTGCTCGATATGTCCTAAGACAAGGACTAGTCTTAAGTCCTGATAATCTAAGCCTGTTACACGCTCTTGGTCAGTGCATCGCAGAGCTGGGCAATCCAAAAGTCGCTCTAGCACTCCTGAGACGTTCAAACAAAGACGGCGAAGTTCAGAATCTTGATCACCTGTTTAATTTACAGTTTCTAGGTTCGGCGTACCATCTCATTAAACCAAGAGAGCTTGCTTTAATGGCAAGCAAGTGGGAAGAGAACCAAAAGAACTCAACCAAGATCTACCCTGCCTGGAAAGATGCCATTCGCAATCGCCCCGATCAAAGAAAACTCCGAGTTGGCTACTTATCTGCCGATTGGGCAAATCACCCAGTGTGCAGGTTTATGCTGCCAATACTGAAGTCGCATGATCGAGAAAAGGTTGAAGTCTTTGGAATCAGCAGCAGTCCCAAGCAGGATTCACTCTCGGAGCTAGCACGCTCATACTGCGATCAATGGCTCGATATCCGCCATGCGACGGATACTGAAGCAGCGCGCGTGATGGCAGATCTAAGGCTCGATGTGATTGTCGAGCTAGGTGGCTACACAGGTCACTCAAGACTTGGGAGCCTCATCGAAAGACCCGCACCGATTCAGCTCAGCTACCTGGGATACTTTGCTCCAACTTATCTGAATTCTATTGACGGCTGGATCGGCGACAAGGAGCTATTCGCTGGCCTGAGTCAGCGCGAAAAAGAGGCGCATCAGCTCTGGCATATCAAGAAGGGATACATGGCTTATGACACACTAGGAGATCCACCAATCATCAGCGATTGCGCTACTCCTTCTAGGAAGCGATTCTGCTTCGGCAGCTTTAATCATTCCAGGAAGTTAACTCCCGAAACGGTTCAGCTCTACGCCGATGTTCTGCAAAAGTACACAGATAGCGAGCTGAGGCTAAAGAGCATTTCCTTTGTTGAGCCAGAAGAAACTCAAAGAGTGAGGCATTGTTTTGAAAGATTTGGAATCGACTCAAGCCGGATCAAGCTATTGGAACCAACAAAAGAAGCACGCGACCATCTGGAGAAGTACAACGAAATCGACCTCGTTCTTGATCCCGTTCCCTATGGAGGAGCCACAACTACATGCGAAGCACTTATCATGGGAGTACCCGTTGTCACGCTTGCCGGTGCTGGCATGGTTGGTCGCCTAAGCAGCAGCATTCTTCACTCTGCTGGCTTAAAAAAGATGGTTGCCCATGACAGCAAAGAATACCTGCGGATTGCGGGCAAGTTTTTCAAAAGAGGAGTTCGAACAACCCAAGATAGACTAGACCTACGGGATTCCGTTCTTCGCTCAGATCTTTGCAATGCTCGCAGGGTTTCCCAGGAGCTCGAGCGAATCTACAAAGAAGCATGCCTTGCGCATGATGTGACTTAGCCCTAAGCCTGCGTTCAGCCTCCAAGTAGCGGCACTGCCTTAGATCAATGGCCACAGCTTCCAATGAAAGCTGAGGAACACTGATCTGCTCTGGCAGTTCATCAGGCCACTGGAACAGATGCTCAAACCACATAGCAAGAAAAAAGGAGGGCCGAAGCCCTCCCAGGAGTTGCAAGTTGTCAGTGTGATCAGGACACAGAGGGAAGTGAGCCGAGCGTTGTTGTCGCAACAGAACCTGCAGTGACGCCGAAGACGTATCCAACAGTGCTCGTGTCGCCAGCGGCATTGGTCAACTGGACCTGAGACCTGGAGAAGGTTCCCTGGTAGTTGATGGCAAGTGAATCGCTGCCGTAGGAAGCAACCGTGATGCTGCCGTTGGTTTCTGACAAACCACCCAGCCAGATGGTGTCGATACCGGTGTCGCTGCCACCGAAGTAGTAGGTGACAGAAGCGGATTGGCTGAGAACCGAGGTGAACGCCAGTGAGTCAGCGCCATCACCACCGGCAATGATGCCGGTCGCACCTGCAGCAAACGTCATGGTGTCAGCGCCGCTTCCACCAAGGATGGTGTTACTGGCGGTCGAACCATAGATTGCGCTGCCGAAGTAGAGGCTGTCGGCGTCTGTACCGGCGTCGATCGACAGAGAAGTGGTGACTGCCGCCCCAAAGCCGATGGTGTCAGCACCAGCACCACCAAGGATGGTGCCGCCGTTCACAACCGCAGAGGCGGTCATGTAATCGGCACCAGCCCCGAGCTCCACGCGAACTCCGGTCTGGAATCCGTTGAAGTACAGCGAGTCAGCACCGCTGCCCAACTGGATGTTCGAGGTGTTTGTCGCCGCGAACTTCACCAGATCTGCACCACCGCCACCAATCAGGGTGGTGGCGCTCACGGTGCCACCGATGGTGACGTAGTTGTCACCAGCGCCGAGGGTCAGGGAGTCAACGGATGAGGTACCTGTCAGCGAGAGGGTGTCGCTCGCATCGCCACCGATGAAGGTGGTTTTTGCAAAGGTGACTCCGTTGATGGTGTTTGCCGCAGTGTTGCCGACGGATATGCGGCTGCTAGTGACCGTTCCACCGAAGGAGAAGGTGTCAATACCGTCGCCACCGGTCAAGGTGCTGGTGACAAGGTTGCCGCCGATCGTCACGAAGCTCGAGGTGCCGATCGTGATGTTGCTGCGGGTGACGCCGCCAGTGACCGACAGGCTGTCAGCACCAGCACCCAGGGAGATGGTGTCGTTGTCCAGAGCAGCCGCCGTAATCGAGTCGGCACCACTACCACCAGTGATGTTGGTCTTGATAATGCCAAGGGTGGCATTGACAACGTTGGCGCCGGTGTCACCGAGGGCGATCACCGAGTTAGTCACCGTTGCGCCGAAGGCGAAGGTGTCAGTGCCGTCGCCGCCGATCAAGGTGGAGGTCATGAAGGAACCGCCGACGGTCACGTAGCTGGAGCTGCCGATCGTGATGCTGCTGCCGGTCACGCCGTTCAGGACGGAAAGGCTGTCAGCACCAGTGCCCAGGGACAGGGTGTCGTTCAGCAGGCTGCCGGCCGTCACAGAGTCGCTGCCAGCACCGCCGGTCACCGTGCTCTGTTGGATCGCACCACCAGCAGTCGTGCCGGCAGTGAAGACGTTGTTGCCATCACCCAGCGCCACAGAGGCGGAGCTGGCGATGCCAGCGAACGTGAAGCTGTCGTCGCCGATGCCACCCGTCACCGTGGAAGTGATCACAGCAACGTTGGATTGACCGTTGTTGGAGAAGTTGAGCGTGTTGTTGCCAGCACCCAAATCAACCGTGCTACCGGCGACCTGTCCGCCAACCAGCAGGGTGTCGTTGCCGGCTCCTGCAGTGATCGTGGAGTTCGTCAACAGACCACCGATCGAGGCGTAGGCATTGCCGTCGCCAAAGGTGATCGAGCTAGCAGTCACACCACCGGAGACCAACAGGGTGTCGGCGCCGCTGCCAGCGGTAATGGTGCTGGCGGTGATGTTGCCGGTGTTGATCACAACAGTGTCAGCGCCGCCACCGGAGTTCAGGGAGCTAGCAGTGATGTAGTCACTTGAGCCGCTACCAACGGTCCAGCTATCGGCATCAGATCCGGTCGTCACCGTGCTGCTGCTCACGCTCGCAGCCAGGGACAGGACGTTGGTGCCAGTGCTCAGAGCAATCGAGCTGCCGGTCACGCCGCCGCCGATTTGAACGGTGTCGTTACCCGTTCCGGCCGTCAGCGTGCTGCTGGAGATCCAGCTTCCGATGGTGACCTTGTTGTCACCCTCGCCCATGCCGATCGTCGTGAACTTGATGCCGCCAACAACAGACAGGGTGTCGTTACCCAGGTCCGTCTGAATCGAGCTTGGGTTCACCGAGACGGAGCCGTCACCGGAAGAGGAAGTAGTGCCCCAGCTTCCGTAGTGCAGCGAGTCGTTACCAGCACCAGAATTAACGCTGGAGTTGCGCTGGCCACCCCAGAAGACGATCGAGTCGTCTCCAGAGCCCGAAGTCAAAGTGGAGCTGGTAAGACCGGCGTTCGCGGTCACACCCAGGGCCAGGTTGTCGCCGTCGCCCAGGGTGATCACCGACTGGGACACGGCTGCGCCGAACAGCATGCTGTCGTTGCCGCTGCCACCGGTGATCGTGGTGGCCGTCACCACACCGCCGACGCTCACGTAGCTGGAGCTGCCGATCGTGATGCTGCTGCTGGACACGCCGTTCAGGACGGACAGGCTGTCAGCACCAGCACCCAGGGACAGGGTGTCGTTCAGCAGGCTGCCGGCCGTCACAGAGTCGTTGCCAGCACCGCCGGTCACCGTGCTCTGTTGGATCGCACCACCAGCAGTCGTGCCGGCAGTGAACACGTTGTCGCCGTCGCCGAGCACCACAGAGGCGGAGCTAGCGATGCCAGCGAACGTGAAGCTGTCGTTGCCGCTGCCACCCGTCACCGTGGAGGTGATCACAGCGACGTTGCTTTGGCCGTTGTTGGAGAAGTTGAGGGTGTTGTTGCCAGCACCCACATCAACGGTGCTGCCGCCGACGCGGCCGCCAACCAGCAGGGTGTCGTTGCCGGCTCCTGCGGTCACAGAAGCGCTGGTCACCAGGCCACCGATGGTGGCGTAGTTGTCACCCTCTCCGAGCAACAGATTGCTTGTCTTAGTGATGCTGCTGATACCAGCGGTAGAAGCAGCAGTGACCACATTGCCGTCGATCGCCAGGGTGTCATTGGCTGCACCCAGATCAATCGTGCTGCCACTCACAGCGCCGCTGAAGAGGACCGAATCAACACCCTCTCCAGTCGTCACAGAGGACAACGTGATCGAAGACGCACCCTGGATGACGTCAGTGCCATCACCCGTGGTGATGGTGCTGCGGTCAACTGCCTTGTCCAGCAGAACCGTGTCGTTACCAGTGCCGCCCGTCAGGGTGCTGAGGCTGACGATGCCGCCGATAGTGACGTAATTGTTGCCGTTCCCAAAGCTGGCCGAGCTGCTGGTGACAGCACCGACGATATCCAGGGTGTCAGCGCCGGAACCGGAGGTCACCGTCGAGGACAGAAGTTCACCACCCACATCAACCAGGTTGGTGCCATCGCCCACTGAAACGCTCGAGCTCGTAATGGACTGAGCGAAGAGGAAGGTGTCATCGCCAGAACCCGAGACAACAGTGGAGGTCTGGACGTTGGCGGTGAAGGAGCCGTAGTTAGCCCCGGCACCCAGATCAGCCGAGCTGCTGGTCACAACGTCCGTAACGAGCAGGGTGTCAGACGAAGCACCACCGGTCACGGTGCTGCTGCTGACCTCACCACCAACCTCCATGAGGTTGGTGCCCTCACCCAGCTCAACACTGCTGGTGAGCAAGTCAGAGACGACATCCACGGTGTCGTTTCCGAGACCTGCAACCACCGAGCTGCCAGTCAGGCTGCCGGCGAAGGTGATGGTGTCGTTACCGATGCCTGCGTCGATCGTGCTGCGGTCAACTTGGCCGAACTGCAGGGTGTCGTTGCCGGAACCACCGATCACAGAAGAAGTGATCATCACACCGATAGTGCTGCCACTTCCATTGCTGAGGGAATCATCACCCTCACCCGCGATCAGGGTCGAGCCACCAATACGGCCTCCGATCACGAGGGTGTCGTTACCGGCCTGAGCATCCACCAGCGAGGCAGTGATGGCACCAGTGATATTCAAGGAGTCATCAGCTGCGTCGCCATAGAGCGAGCTGCTGGTGAGACTGCCAAGAATCACGGTGTCAGCACCGGCTCCGCCGTCGATGGTGGAGCGATCAACGCTGTTGTTGATGAGGATGGTGTCTAAACCTTCGCCACCAGAGACCAGTGACTGGGTCACCGACGACTGGATCGTGATCAGGTCGTTGCCAACACCGCCATAGACGCTGCTGGTGTTGATCACGCCGGTGGTTGCACCACCGATATACAGAGTGTCGTTCCCTAAGTCGCCAGAGATCGACGAATTGCGGATCTCGTAGCTCGAATTAGACGTGCCGGTTTGGATAACGATACTGTCGTTGTCCTTGCCGCCTTGAACACTCGAGCGGCTCAGCAGCGGGCTATTGATATCGATCGAGTCGTTACCGCCATTGCCGCGGATCACCGACGAGCTGACCTTGGTGCCAGCAGTGATTTGGATGAAGTCAGCACCATCGTTGGTGGTGTCCTCAAAGCTGCCGCCAAACAGCGAGCTAAAGGTGATGTCACGACCGACATTCACAGTCAGCGAGTCGCTTCCGTTGTCACCAAAGACCACGCCACTGCTGATGTCAGTGGTTGCAGTAACGGTGAGGTTGTCGTCGTCCTTACCACCGCGGATGGTGGAAGCAAGCAGGAAGTCAGAGGTGACAGTGAAGCTGTCGTTTCCAGCGTTGCCCTGGGCATAGGTGCCGGAAATGTTCTCAGCGGCATCAATGACGACTTCGTCAGCAAGATCGCTGGTGGTGTCAGTGGTGCTGCCACCCCAGATGCTGCTCGCCAGGATATCGCGACCAGCGCTCACCCGCAGAACATCAGCATTGCCATCGCCGTAGATGGTGCTGTTGCTGATGTCGAAGCGAGCACCAACGGTGATCAGGTCGTTGTTCTTACCGCCACGAATCAACGAGTTGTTGATGTTCAGCGCTGCAGCCGGAGCTCCTATCGAATCATTGCCTGCGCCGCCCAGAACCCGGAGTAGGCCTACCGAGATGTTGTCAGCCCCGGCATTGCCATTGAGAATTAGGCCGTCAACGACAGCATTAACTGTTTCATTGGTACCGCAATAGCCGTACACAAAGAGATTGTCATCGCCGTCAATGGCGCCATCGGCAGCGCTGGCGCCCCACACCGTGGTGTTCAGGACGCTGTTGGCGCTCAGTGTCGTGGTGTCATTGCCAAGACCACCTTCGATCAAGCTGCCGCTGATCGAAACGCTAATCCGGTCACCGTTGATGGTGATGCCGGAGCCCCAACCGATGCTGTCAGTGCCTTCACCGCCACGAAGGGTGGAGGCGAACAGGTTGCTCCAGCCTTTAATCGTGTCGGTGCCGGCACCGGCATCGATCAGGGTGCGGGTTGCGCCCAGGAACACCTGGGGGCCACGACCCGGAAGGGTGATATCAAGAAGGTCATTGCCGCTCGGGGTGGAAACGGAGCCACCGAGCTGGGAATTGGGTTGACCGTCGCCGTACAGCTCTGCCCCATCAAGGGAGAAGGCAAAGCCGTTCGGATCGGGCGCGTTGAAAATTTGGAGGGTGTCGTTGCCGAGACCGAGGACCACGCGGTCATCCTCGGAAACGCCGGAAACGACGTCGTCTGCGTTGTAAACGAGGATCGAGTCGGACTGTCCTCGCGTGGCCGAAACGTAGTTCTGAAGGTCGTTGCCTTCAATGACGTTGAAATCGGCCACAAAAGCAAACAATGTTTAGTGACGATTCTATCAAGGATCAGACTACATAGCGATTGCTGGCAAGCTGTACGTTCACCAATGAACTAAAAGCATCCTCAAGATGGCCCATCAGGTCAGCAGCATCACCAAGCGGAGAAGACAGAATCTGCCGCCTCCATTGATCACGACTTTGTCGTAATTCATGCAGCCGCATGGCCTGATCTTGAGCGATAGCGATGTACTCCTCAGGCGTAGAGGCACAGAAGTGCGGAAGATTGGCACCGTTGAGCACAGCTGTACTCATGCGACTCACATAATGAGTTCCTGTCAGCGTGATCACAGGGGCGCCCATCCATAAGGCCTCACAGGTGGTCGTGCAGCCGCCATTGGGATAAGAATCCAAGGCCACATCTACATGTCTGTATTGCTCAAGATGCTCACGATGCGAAGGCGCCAAGGGGAGCCAGATCACCCGGTCAGGATCAAGACCAACGCGTCGCATACGACGCACTAAAAGGGTTTGCGTGTAGGGATCTGATGACGCATTCGCTTTGAGGACTAGTCTCGAACCGGGGATGGATGACAGAAGACGGCCCCAGAGAGCAAGAACATCGTTAGAGAGCTTGCGGTTGTGATTGAAGCAGCCGAATCTGATATCACCTGTGGGCGCCTCAGTGACCCGCGCGTGAAAGTCGTCGAGCAGACGACTGGGCTGCCAGGCGATAAAACATCTCGGCAACCGGACAATGCGTTCCGAACTCCACTCGACCATCGGCGTCGGGAAGAGGGAGGTGTCACCCAACCAGGCATCCATGCTGGGAAGACCGGTGCTCGCGAAATAACCGAGATAATTAACCTGAACCGGAGCCAGGCGCGAAAGGAAACCGCGCATGAAATGACCACCGGTCCACCCGGAGAGATCAATCGCGAGGTCAAGCTTGGCGCGACGAATGGTTGAAAGCCGCGTAAGGTTGTCGTTCTGAGAAGCATCTAAAAGATGCAAACCAGGAACACTGGCAAATTTATCTTGATAGCTTTCGTTGCCGTGATCCTTGAGGTTCACCAGGATATGCGTATGCCGTGAACGACCGGCATAGGCCTCAAAGAAGCCGAGTAGAAAGCGAGCAACGGGGTGCTGACAAACGTCACCTGTGACCCAGCCAATCCGCAGAGGTTCATCTGGTGCTGAACGAGGGCAGTCTTCCGGCCGCCACGGCTGGCCCAGCGGGAGGGTGTTGTAGGAATTGACGACCTGACGCGTTTGTTCAGGAGCAAGATCAGATTGCACACTGGCGAGCTGCAAGCACCTGTTCTCCTGAAGCGAAAGGTTACCTGCAATGCTCTCAAGTGCCTGAGCAGAGAGAAACTGCATCCAATCGGGATGTCCAGTCTGTTCGTAGCCGACAAACAGATTGGAGAGACGAATGCCATCAAGCGCAACTGCACGCTGAGACAATCGCTGCGCCAACCCCGCGCGCAACGCCAGTGAAGGCTGGCGCTGTAGCAGCTTGATGGTGCAGAGGGATCCAAGCAGACGCGGGTGTTCACCGAAACGGGCAAGTGCCTCGCGGGCCGCGGGAATTGTGCCTTGTTGGGAGCGTGCCTCAAGTAAGGAATTGAGGTAGTCAGCCCGGAGTTCAAGGTCAAGGGGTGCACGCTGAACAGCCTGCTCAAGCAGCTGCGAGCCCTCCACGGCCTGCTGCCGGCGGATAAGCAAGGCTGACTTCAGACGAACCGCCTCCAGCGAGAGGGGCCCAACAAGACTCTGCAACAGCTGGGAACATTGATCTAGCTGACCGGTCCTCAGAGCGATGGCGGCTTGGGTCGTTAGAAACGGTGGCCAATGAAGATCGCACGCCCAGACGCGCGAGCTCATCCAAGAGGGATCGATCGGGCGCGAGTGCTGAAGAGACGTGTTAACCCGCATGTAGAACAACAGGCGCCGAAGGGGCGCATCGGTCTCCTGAAACTCAGGAGCCTCGAGGAGTGAAAGAACACTCGCAAACTGGCCACGGCTGAAGGAAAGACAAGCCTGGGCCAGCAGCAACTCAGCACTGCTAATTAAGCCACGGCAAACAGCCAAAGCCCTAAGCCTGCGTTCAGCCTCCAAGTAGCGGCACTGCCTTAGATCAATGGCCACAGCTTCCAATGAAAGCTGAGGAACACTGATCTGCTCTGGCAGTTCATCAGGCCACTGGAACAGATGCTCAAACCACATAGCAAGAAAAAAGGAGGGCCGAAGCCCTCCCAGGAGTTGCAAGTTGTCAGTGTGATCAGGACACAGAGGGAAGTGAGCCGAGCGTTGTTGTCGCAACAGAACCTGCAGTGACGCCGAAGACGTATCCAACAGTGCTCGTGTCGCCAGCGGCATTGGTCAACTGGACCTGAGACCTGGAGAAGGTTCCCTGGTAGTTGATGGCAAGTGAATCGCTGCCGTAGGAAGCAACCGTGATGCTGCCGTTGGTTTCTGACAAACCACCCAGCCAGATGGTGTCGATACCGGTGTCGCTGCCACCGAAGTAGTAGGTGACAGAAGCGGATTGGCTGAGAACCGAGGTGAACGCCAGTGAGTCAGCGCCATCACCACCGGCAATGATGCCGGTCGCACCTGCAGCAAACGTCATGGTGTCAGCGCCGCTTCCACCAAGGATGGTGTTACTGGCGGTCGAACCATAGATTGCGCTGCCGAAGTAGAGGCTGTCGGCGTCTGTACCGGCGTCGATCGACAGAGAAGTGGTGACTGCCGCCCCAAAGCCGATGGTGTCAGCACCAGCACCACCAAGGATGGTGCCGCCGTTCACAACCGCAGAGGCGGTCATGTAATCGGCACCAGCCCCGAGCTCCACGCGAACTCCGGTCTGGAATCCGTTGAAGTACAGCGAGTCAGCACCGCTGCCCAACTGGATGTTCGAGGTGTTTGTCGCCGCGAACTTCACCAGATCTGCACCACCGCCACCAATCAGGGTGGTGGCGCTCACGGTGCCACCGATGGTGACGTAGTTGTCACCAGCGCCGAGGGTCAGGGAGTCAACGGATGAGGTACCTGTCAGCGAGAGGGTGTCGCTCGCATCGCCACCGATGAAGGTGGTTTTTGCAAAGGTGACTCCGTTGATGGTGTTTGCCGCAGTGTTGCCGACGGATATGCGGCTGCTAGTGACCGTTCCACCGAAGGAGAAGGTGTCAATACCGTCGCCACCGGTCAAGGTGCTGGTGACAAGGTTGCCGCCGATCGTCACGAAGCTCGAGGTGCCGATCGTGATGTTGCTGCGGGTGACGCCGCCAGTGACCGACAGGCTGTCAGCACCAGCACCCAGGGAGATGGTGTCGTTGTCCAGAGCAGCCGCCGTAATCGAGTCGGCACCACTACCACCAGTGATGTTGGTCTTGATAATGCCAAGGGTGGCATTGACAACGTTGGCGCCGGTGTCACCGAGGGCGATCACCGAGTTAGTCACCGTTGCGCCGAAGGCGAAGGTGTCAGTGCCGTCGCCGCCGATCAAGGTGGAGGTCATGAAGGAACCGCCGACGGTCACGTAGCTGGAGCTGCCGATCGTGATGCTGCTGCCGGTCACGCCGTTCAGGACGGAAAGGCTGTCAGCACCAGTGCCCAGGGACAGGGTGTCGTTCAGCAGGCTGCCGGCCGTCACAGAGTCGCTGCCAGCACCGCCGGTCACCGTGCTCTGTTGGATCGCACCACCAGCAGTCGTGCCGGCAGTGAAGACGTTGTTGCCATCACCCAGCGCCACAGAGGCGGAGCTGGCGATGCCAGCGAACGTGAAGCTGTCGTCGCCGATGCCACCCGTCACCGTGGAAGTGATCACAGCAACGTTGGATTGACCGTTGTTGGAGAAGTTGAGCGTGTTGTTGCCAGCACCCAAATCAACCGTGCTACCGGCGACCTGTCCGCCAACCAGCAGGGTGTCGTTGCCGGCTCCTGCAGTGATCGTGGAGTTCGTCAACAGACCACCGATCGAGGCGTAGGCATTGCCGTCGCCAAAGGTGATCGAGCTAGCAGTCACACCACCGGAGACCAACAGGGTGTCGGCGCCGCTGCCAGCGGTAATGGTGCTGGCGGTGATGTTGCCGGTGTTGATCACAACAGTGTCAGCGCCGCCACCGGAGTTCAGGGAGCTAGCAGTGATGTAGTCACTTGAGCCGCTACCAACGGTCCAGCTATCGGCATCAGATCCGGTCGTCACCGTGCTGCTGCTCACGCTCGCAGCCAGGGACAGGACGTTGGTGCCAGTGCTCAGAGCAATCGAGCTGCCGGTCACGCCGCCGCCGATTTGAACGGTGTCGTTACCCGTTCCGGCCGTCAGCGTGCTGCTGGAGATCCAGCTTCCGATGGTGACCTTGTTGTCACCCTCGCCCATGCCGATCGTCGTGAACTTGATGCCGCCAACAACAGACAGGGTGTCGTTACCCAGGTCCGTCTGAATCGAGCTTGGGTTCACCGAGACGGAGCCGTCACCGGAAGAGGAAGTAGTGCCCCAGCTTCCGTAGTGCAGCGAGTCGTTACCAGCACCAGAATTAACGCTGGAGTTGCGCTGGCCACCCCAGAAGACGATCGAGTCGTCTCCAGAGCCCGAAGTCAAAGTGGAGCTGGTAAGACCGGCGTTCGCGGTCACACCCAGGGCCAGGTTGTCGCCGTCGCCCAGGGTGATCACCGACTGGGACACGGCTGCGCCGAACAGCATGCTGTCGTTGCCGCTGCCACCGGTGATCGTGGTGGCCGTCACCACACCGCCGACGCTCACGTAGCTGGAGCTGCCGATCGTGATGCTGCTGCTGGACACGCCGTTCAGGACGGACAGGCTGTCAGCACCAGCACCCAGGGACAGGGTGTCGTTCAGCAGGCTGCCGGCCGTCACAGAGTCGTTGCCAGCACCGCCGGTCACCGTGCTCTGTTGGATCGCACCACCAGCAGTCGTGCCGGCAGTGAACACGTTGTCGCCGTCGCCGAGCACCACAGAGGCGGAGCTAGCGATGCCAGCGAACGTGAAGCTGTCGTTGCCGCTGCCACCCGTCACCGTGGAGGTGATCACAGCGACGTTGCTTTGGCCGTTGTTGGAGAAGTTGAGGGTGTTGTTGCCAGCACCCACATCAACGGTGCTGCCGCCGACGCGGCCGCCAACCAGCAGGGTGTCGTTGCCGGCTCCTGCGGTCACAGAAGCGCTGGTCACCAGGCCACCGATGGTGGCGTAGTTGTCACCCTCTCCGAGCAACAGATTGCTTGTCTTAGTGATGCTGCTGATACCAGCGGTAGAAGCAGCAGTGACCACATTGCCGTCGATCGCCAGGGTGTCATTGGCTGCACCCAGATCAATCGTGCTGCCACTCACAGCGCCGCTGAAGAGGACCGAATCAACACCCTCTCCAGTCGTCACAGAGGACAACGTGATCGAAGACGCACCCTGGATGACGTCAGTGCCATCACCCGTGGTGATGGTGCTGCGGTCAACTGCCTTGTCCAGCAGAACCGTGTCGTTACCAGTGCCGCCCGTCAGGGTGCTGAGGCTGACGATGCCGCCGATAGTGACGTAATTGTTGCCGTTCCCAAAGCTGGCCGAGCTGCTGGTGACAGCACCGACGATATCCAGGGTGTCAGCGCCGGAACCGGAGGTCACCGTCGAGGACAGAAGTTCACCACCCACATCAACCAGGTTGGTGCCATCGCCCACTGAAACGCTCGAGCTCGTAATGGACTGAGCGAAGAGGAAGGTGTCATCGCCAGAACCCGAGACAACAGTGGAGGTCTGGACGTTGGCGGTGAAGGAGCCGTAGTTAGCCCCGGCACCCAGATCAGCCGAGCTGCTGGTCACAACGTCCGTAACGAGCAGGGTGTCAGACGAAGCACCACCGGTCACGGTGCTGCTGCTGACCTCACCACCAACCTCCATGAGGTTGGTGCCCTCACCCAGCTCAACACTGCTGGTGAGCAAGTCAGAGACGACATCCACGGTGTCGTTTCCGAGACCTGCAACCACCGAGCTGCCAGTCAGGCTGCCGGCGAAGGTGATGGTGTCGTTACCGATGCCTGCGTCGATCGTGCTGCGGTCAACTTGGCCGAACTGCAGGGTGTCGTTGCCGGAACCACCGATCACAGAAGAAGTGATCATCACACCGATAGTGCTGCCACTTCCATTGCTGAGGGAATCATCACCCTCACCCGCGATCAGGGTCGAGCCACCAATACGGCCTCCGATCACGAGGGTGTCGTTACCGGCCTGAGCATCCACCAGCGAGGCAGTGATGGCACCAGTGATATTCAAGGAGTCATCAGCTGCGTCGCCATAGAGCGAGCTGCTGGTGAGACTGCCAAGAATCACGGTGTCAGCACCGGCTCCGCCGTCGATGGTGGAGCGATCAACGCTGTTGTTGATGAGGATGGTGTCTAAACCTTCGCCACCAGAGACCAGTGACTGGGTCACCGACGACTGGATCGTGATCAGGTCGTTGCCAACACCGCCATAGACGCTGCTGGTGTTGATCACGCCGGTGGTTGCACCACCGATATACAGAGTGTCGTTCCCTAAGTCGCCAGAGATCGACGAATTGCGGATCTCGTAGCTCGAATTAGACGTGCCGGTTTGGATAACGATACTGTCGTTGTCCTTGCCGCCTTGAACACTCGAGCGGCTCAGCAGCGGGCTATTGATATCGATCGAGTCGTTACCGCCATTGCCGCGGATCACCGACGAGCTGACCTTGGTGCCAGCAGTGATTTGGATGAAGTCAGCACCATCGTTGGTGGTGTCCTCAAAGCTGCCGCCAAACAGCGAGCTAAAGGTGATGTCACGACCGACATTCACAGTCAGCGAGTCGCTTCCGTTGTCACCAAAGACCACGCCACTGCTGATGTCAGTGGTTGCAGTAACGGTGAGGTTGTCGTCGTCCTTACCACCGCGGATGGTGGAAGCAAGCAGGAAGTCAGAGGTGACAGTGAAGCTGTCGTTTCCAGCGTTGCCCTGGGCATAGGTGCCGGAAATGTTCTCAGCGGCATCAATGACGACTTCGTCAGCAAGATCGCTGGTGGTGTCAGTGGTGCTGCCACCCCAGATGCTGCTCGCCAGGATATCGCGACCAGCGCTCACCCGCAGAACATCAGCATTGCCATCGCCGTAGATGGTGCTGTTGCTGATGTCGAAGCGAGCACCAACGGTGATCAGGTCGTTGTTCTTACCGCCACGAATCAACGAGTTGTTGATGTTCAGCGCTGCAGCCGGAGCTCCTATCGAATCATTGCCTGCGCCGCCCAGAACCCGGAGTAGGCCTACCGAGATGTTGTCAGCCCCGGCATTGCCATTGAGAATTAGGCCGTCAACGACAGCATTAACTGTTTCATTGGTACCGCAATAGCCGTACACAAAGAGATTGTCATCGCCGTCAATGGCGCCATCGGCAGCGCTGGCGCCCCACACCGTGGTGTTCAGGACGCTGTTGGCGCTCAGGGTCGTGGTGTCATCGCCAAGACCACCTTCGATCAAGCTGCCGCTGATCGAAACGCTGATCCGGTCACCATTGATGGTGATGCCGGAGCCCCAACCGATGCTGTCGGTGCCTTCGCCGCCACGAAGGGTGGAAGCGAACAGGTTGCTCCAACCATCAATCGTGTCGGTGCCGGCACCGGCATCGATCAGGGTGCGGGTTGCGCCCAGGAACACCTGGGGGCCACGACCCGGAAGGGTGATATCAAGAAGGTCATTGCCGCTCGGGGTGGAAACGGAGCCACCGAGCTGGGAATTGGGTTGACCGTCGCCGTACAGCTCTGCCCCATCAAGGGAGAAGGCAAAGCCGTTCGGATCGGGCGCGTTGAAAATTTGGAGGGTGTCGTTGCCGAGACCGAGGACCACGCGGTCATCCTCGGAAACGCCGGAAACGACGTCGTCTGCGTTGTAAACGAGGATCGAGTCGGACTGTCCTCGCGTGGCCGAAACGTAGTTCTGAAGGTCGTTGCCTTCAATGACGTTGAAGTGGTCGCTCATCTCAGGTTGGATCGAGTGCGGGAACGGTTGACGGGTCATCCGCTCCCACACAGGGGGCGGCGGGTTTGAGGACAAAAAGTCCACATACGACTAAGAAAATAGACGTACATGTACCTACGGTCAATACAGACAGCTGTGGAGCTGCCCTTAAGTGACCAGACCCTGACCGAACAGCTCCATCCAGGCGCTCCGCCCTTGCTCGGCGGAATAGTCAGCGGCACGGCGCTGCGCTGCCGCCGAGAGTCTCGACCGGGTCTCCGGTTGAGACAGGAGTTGGTCAATCGCATTGGCCTGCTCCTCCACATCGAAAAAGTCCACCAGGAGCGCCTGCTTGTTGTGCTCGAGGACCTCTTGGACAGGGGGGGTGGCGCTGGAGACGAGCGCACAGCCTGCAGCCATCGATTCGAGCAGGCTCCAACTCAACACAAACGGAACAGTCAAATAGAGATGAACCGTGCTGTGGGCGAGCACCTGTTGATACTCAGCGTCCTGCAAGATGCCAAGCCAGTGGGTGCGTGCCGGATCGAGTGCGACCTCCTGCTTCGCCCACTGACCCCAGCTCAGACCGTCAGGACGGTTCGCCCCATAGGCAACACCGTCATGTCCAACAATCAAGACGTGCAGATTGGGGCGCTTCTGTTGGAGTAACTCAATCGCGCGCATGGCCTGCGGAAAGCCGCGGTATTCCTCAAAACCGCGGCTGACGTAGGTCAGAACCTCGATCTCACCCTCAGCAGGTAGACAACTCGGACGGGGAGGCGGATCAAGCCGCAGAGACTGCATGAGCGGCAGATCAATGCCCTCATGGATGACCTGAAGGAGAGAGCGAAGACGCTGGGGAAATTGACGTCGCTGCCATTCCGTTGGCGTCACGGCGTAGTCGCAAGCCGCGAGTTCAAGCAGGGAATGGGCGTTCCAGGTCCGCAGTTTCAGCCGCCGATCAGGGTCGACGGGCGCTTGCTGCAGAAAATCCACATCGCAACCACTGGCGTTGTAGTACCACTCGAATAAACCAATGCGCTTGGCATCAGGGAAGACATCCTTGAGGTAGAGGCCATTGCCGAAACCCACATGATTAACGATCCAATCGGGCTTCCAGCCGGATTCCACCAGAGGCTGCAGTGCGCGGTAGGCAGCCTGACCGTGGAGAACCGCCTCCTCAAAACGCCGCAGATAGGGGTGGATCACAGCCCCACCGCCGCCACGGTGGGGCTCGTAGGGAATGATCCTTACGCCATCCACGTCTGGCGCGTGCCATTCCCTACTGCGGCAAAGGAAGACAACGTCATGGCCGCATTGAACAAGGGCGGGAACAAGCCGACGGAACTGAGCCGGATAGTTGTGATGTGAAAACAGGAACCGCAACGATCCACACTCGCTAGGCGCTAGCTGGAGCAACGAGTTCGAAAACCTGTTGATACGTCGGAAGGAGCCATTGTGGAAGCTTCTGGATAGCACCCTCCACACGCATGGAACCGGGCTTGAGATACATCATCACCACCAGCAGGGCGTTGATGGAGTGGGAGTGATTAAACGAATGAACCGATAACAACTGAGAGGACTGATCAAGGACCTGTTGATCACGGGGGGATCGCGGCTCATTCTGAATGCCGGAGCGCACGAGTGCCCAGTAACGATCACCAAAATCAGTCGCCCAAATCCGCTCCAAGTCATGGGGAGGAGCAGAAGCAACAAGTTGTGCCAAGGAGTGACGCAACTCGATCAACTCAGATGCAATTTCGCGATCGTCAGGATCGATGTAGTAGAGATTAGACAAGCCCAGCAGGCGGTTCAGCTGGATTCGATGACCCACCAGCTCAGCCAATGAGCCGGGGAACGCGCCAAAGTCGGGCTTGGGCAGCGCAGGAGTCGAAGCTGGAGCTTGCGCAGGAGATGCTGCTTCGTACAGACTGCGGTAGGCCTGGGTTAACCAGTCAGGCAATTGTTGCTCGGGATTGGCAACCTTGAATAATCCAGGAGGGGACAACAAAAACGCTGCAACCAACAGCTGCTGCCCCATTGGATGCGACAAACCCAGACGCTGAATGGACTGATTCAGAGAATCGCGCAGACGAAGCTGATCAGGATTGAACTGGGACTGGGAATTAAGTTGTTGAACCAGGGAGCGTGTACGACTGCCAAATTCTCCGTCCCACAGCTGCTGCAGGCGATCTGATGGGGCAGCAAGCCAAAACCGCATCAGAGCATCACGACTCTCAGCGTTACCTGAATCGAGGTACCACGGCTGAGTGGGGAGCTCCACGGTTCAAACGCGATGATGTTCGATTTTAGGGTAAGGGCCTCATCGCCGGAACTCCTGCTTGGCCAACCAGAGGGTGAGCGCCCCCAGCATGAGACCCATCAGCAAGGGTGCGAGCAAGACTTGAGCAATCCACAGCTCGCCGAGAACGATTAGCCAAACGATTGAGGCTAGATAGGGAAGGGCACAAAGCGATGGCAGCAACCATCGCTTCCATCGGCTGATTATCAGCCGATGGCGGAGCCGCTGAAGCCGAGTGAGTTGAATCGTCACGCCGTCGCCACCTGATTGATCACCGCCATCATTTTCGGCAATGTTTGCGTCTGATCCCAACGGAGTGCTGTTTGGCGAGCTTGCTGGCCCAAGCGCTGCCTGAGCTCAGGCGCACCTAGAAGACGCAACACACGGTCGGCTAAGCGGTTGGGGTCTTGAATCGGGATCAATACTCCATTTACCCCGTCTTCAATCACTTCCGCTACGGGCATTCCGCTGCTGCCGACAATGCAGCAGCCGCAGGCCATCGCCTCCAGGGCACTCCACCCCAACACAAATGGATAGCTGAGGTAAACATGCACCCAGCTCGCCTGAAACAGAGCCATGAGCTGATCGTGGGGGATGCGGCCCAGGAAATGAACTCGGTTCAGGTCTAACTGACCGTCCAATTCCTGAAGCATCATTTCCCGCAGAGGACGTCCCGCGCCAGTGCCCCCCGCATAGCCAGCCTCATTATCACCAACGATCAAGATGCGCACGGTTGGGTGGGAGGCCTGAATGCGTGGAAGCGCACGCATGAAAGTATCGAAACCACGAAGACGCTCCAAGTTGCGATTGACAAACGTAATCGTCGGCACGGAACGGTTGATCGCAACCCCACGCACTTCATAGTTCACGTCGTCCCTTGGCTTGGCAACGGACGCATCAATCCCCTCATGGATCACATGCATGCGTTCTCCCTGGAACTCAGGCGGAAAACTATTCGCCTGATGCCGTGTGGGCAAAATCCAGGCACTAGCGAAATCCAAAGCCACACGGGTCAGGGCATGCCGGCCAACCTGCTCCAGTTCCTGATCCAAACCAACAGTGGGCTTGAGTGGATCGATGCCATGCCCGCCATGCTCAGGCCTCACCCAGAGCTCAGGCCAGATCACCTGCGGAACACCCGGCAGCACCTGGGGCAACGCGAGCGTTTCACCCCATCCGCTATGGGCTAACACGCAATCTGGAAGCCAACCTTCCGCTATCAACCCCGTGACACAACGGGCAACGGCTTCAGCACGCAGGAGAGCCTCCTCCCACATGGTGGCGCCGAAATGACTGAGTCCGTTGGTCTTCGCCGGCTTGGCGTAACGGAGGATGCGTACAGGCAAGTGAACGGGCCGCTCGTGCGAGCAGATCGCGACCACTTCATGTCCCTGTTGCAAGAGGTAAGGGACCAGCTGACGGAACTGCCCAGGAAAGTTCTGATGGATCAGAAGCAAACGCACGGATCAGGGCGCTCAGCTCGACGTTCTGCCAAGAGTTTGGCGCATGGCGAGTCTGAGGTTGGTCCGGTTCTGCCGCCACCAGTGCTGCACCAGGGCCTGGAGCGCATCAAGCTGCTCGGGACATTGCAGCAGTTGCTGGACCCAAATCAGGGCTTCCTCCCAGGTTTTAAAAATAGGAAAGGGGTTGGCCCCTCCAAGGGTTAGAGAAGCCATGTCCCGTTGATCGACGACGACAGGGATACAGCCGCACTGCAGGCTCTCGTACAAACGAAAGGTGTCAAAATGACGATCCCCGTCGGGACACAACGCAAAACAGCTTTCGAATAAGTGCTCTTGGTAGACAGGCAGTGGCAACCCCTGGGAAAACCCTCTCCCGCCATAGAAATAACCATGGGGAAGAGACCTCAGGAAGAGTGATGCTGCTTTGAGGCGCTGACCGCTAGCCCACAACGTCCCCATAAACGTCCAGGGGTAGGGCCTTGCTGATGCAAGCCGCCGGGAACGTTGGTCGAGTTCTGGCAAGAGAAACTCAACGCGCGGTCCGATGGGAAAGACATGGGCGTGGCGATGCCTGGGATAGGAAAAGTTGCGCCAAATTGGCGTTCCCTCAGGCAGCATCGGATAAAGGTCATCTCCATCCAAACCCTCCTCATCGCTGAGATGAATCAGGCCAAAGCGACCCGTCGACGCCAGGCTCTGAATCCGTTGATGGCGTTGGGACTTCTGGTGCGCAAGCTGGGCGGGATCCGGAGCGCGCTGTAGACGCAACAAACCGGATTCAACCAGAATGACCGGCATGCCTAAGGCAGAAGAACGAGCTGACGCCGTCAACAGCTGTTCTTCAGAAGCAGGGGCCACGAGTGCGTTGATCCAGCCCCGCTCCAATTGCCGGGTGGGATCACAACCCCAAACCACCGACAGCACGTCAGCCTGGTTAACCATGCTCGGCAGGCGCCATCGGTTTTGCATTGGCCATCAAGCTGAGAAACCCAGCCCCCCAATGCTGGATCTCCAAAGCAGAAGCATGGGCATAGGTGGGCTTAAACAGCTGAAACGTCTTGACGAGGCCAAGCGTCGCCGCACTTTCGAGCGGAGAGATAAAGGAACAATCACGGTCGAGCCACCAATCCTGGGAGGACCAATGCTGAAGTTGTGCATGGGTCAAGACAAAACAACCAGCATGGGGGTTCGATGGAGTCTCAAAGCAGACCTCACCCAAGAAAGAATCATTAAGGGTTAATGACTCTGCAGATTGAAGCCTTAATGGATCAAGATCAGCCTTAGCCAGTGGCCCATCCACATACAACTTATCCACGAAAGACGGGATTGGGAGCAGCTCAAATCGCTGGGGCAATAAAACGGAATTTGCGCCATGGACGTCGACAAACCGAGCGATTTTAATAAAGAAAAATGGATCATGGATGATCAGATCATCCTCAAAGTAGGCGTATAGATCGTAGTCCTCTTCAAGCTGACTCTGCAGGTGCCGTTGCAGCTCAAAACCAAGGAAAAGAGGATCCTTCGGTTGAGCTACAACATGCTGAATACGGTTGCGAAAATTAGGGTGAAGCTTGTCGACGAGGTGATTTTTGCCGTCAGTGACCACATGAATATCAATAGCATGACGCTGGGAATGGTTGGCGGCATAGGCAGCCTGGTCAGCCAGATGGAAATGGAACTGGCAACGACCCAAGCGTGACAAGCCAAGAATCTGCTCACGGAGAGCCGCCATGCGAGGCTCCGGGTCAGGCCGTAGGGACTGATGGCGACCACTTCCCTCTGGGTTCCAGTGGTGGAGGATGGCGACCAGAATCTTCATGCAAGGAGGTCTCTGCCGGTGACGCTAACGGCCTCTAACTGGGTGAATGCGGCGGAGGCGCTACTGGGGTCGAGATCCCATGACGCAAGCAGGCTCATCGGGGTTGGAATCCAGATCGATCCAACCTTGCCAACCTCCTATTTCAACCTTGGGCTCAGTCTGCATCATTCAGGGAAGATCGCAGCGGCGATCCGCGCCTATCGGCAGGCTCTGCAACTGTCTGGGCATGAGGAGAGACCCAGTCCAACCTGGACATCAGCGAACCGTAATCTGGCACAGGATCTTCTCTTAATCGGTCAATTTGAGGAGGGCTGGCAACGCTATGAGGATCGCCTAAGAACAAGCCAAAACAGCCTCTTTCACTCACGCTGCGATGCCCCATGGAGTGGAGTCTGTGATCAACGTCCACTCACAAGACTGGTCTTGTTTGCGGAGCAAGGGCTTGGAGACACCTTCATGTTCTGTCGCTTTGCGACGCAACTTCAAAACCGCCTAGACGTGCCCGTCTCGCTGGTCTGTCAGAACGCACTGGTGAATCTGCTTGATCGGGGCACGGGGATTGATGCTGTGGTCTCAAACAGCAACGACCCAACATTGAAGGAACCCGGCAGCCTTTGGTGTCCCTTATTGAGCCTGCCCCATCGCCTCAAGCTTGATCCGAGCACTCTGAGCTCTGATGGGCCCTATATCCAGGTCGATCCCTCAATGGTCGAGCTCTGGCGACAACGGCTGCAACGTCAACCTGGACGGCGTCTCATCGGCTTGCATTGGCAAGGCAATCCAAACCATGAGGGGTCGCTCTATACGCGAGGCCGGTCAATGCCGTTCAAGCACTTCGAACCGCTCAAACAGCTCAACGATGTTGAATTTGTCAGCCTTCAGAAAGGTTTTGGCAGCGAACAACGCACCGACACGTGCCAGCTCCCTTTCGTCAGAGGACAAGATGGCGTCAGTCACAGCATGGACTTCATCGACACTGCAGCGATCATCAGCAATTGTGATCTGGTGATCAGCGCCGATAGCGGTGTCGTGCATCTTGCTGGAGCACTGGGCATCCCGACTTGGGTTGCTTTGCGCCACATTCCAGAATGGAGGTGGGGTCTGCACGGTGATCGAACACCCTGGTACCCCAGTGTTCGGCTCTACCGTCAGCCAACCCACGGTCGTTGGGATGTCGTCATTCAAGCGATGCAGACAAGCTGGCAACAGCAATACCCAGCATGAAACTCCTAGCGCTGACCAATCTCTACCCACCTCAAGAGTTAGGTGGCTATGGACGATGCATCGCCGATTTTGTTTGGGGTCTGCAGGAGCGGGGGCATCATCTCGAAGTGCTGACCTGCGATGAGCCCCACCTGGGTGAGCGATCGACGCACGGTCCCTCTGGGGAGAGGGTGCATCGTGAACTGCGACTGAAAGGGACCTACCAGGGCGGGGTCAGCCCACTACAGGATCCAGACGCCTGTGCCGCGATCAATCAGAGCAATGCCCTCGCCATCTCGGTGTTGTTCGAGAAAGCAGGGCCATTCGATGGAGTGTTGGTCGGCAATCTCGATCTTTTAGGACTTGAAAGTCTTCAACCGTTACTCCCATTCGGTATCCCACTGCTTCACCACGTGGGATTTGTGACTGCTCCATTTCCCGCCACAAGGCTTCCCAAAAGCCAGCACTACCAGCTTGTCGCCGCGAGCCACTGCGTCCGCGAATCCCTGGAACACGCTGGCTTCCCCGCCGATCTGCCTGTGGTCTATCCAGGGGCACGCTGCGAACTCTTTGGCCAGGAGCCGACGGGGCGGGCGCTGCCCCCTCCCCTTGACGGACGACAAGCTGCGCCTGGCCAGCTCGGGACACGGGCCCAACCGCTGAAAGTCTGCTTTGCCGGGTTGCTCATGGGAAGCAAAGGTGCCCACACACTGGTCTCCGCCCTGGCACTCCTGCGGAAACGCGGTCTACACCTGCAGGGCCATTTGGCCGGTGGCCGTTTTCAAAGCGGGTACAGCGAACAGCTTCAGGCTGTTCTGGACGCCCATGGGCTCAGCGATGTCCGTCTGGTTGGACAACTCCATCGAGACAGCTTGGCTCGGCTCTTCCGCTTGCACCATGTGTGCGTGTTTCCCTCGATTCATCCCGAAGCCTTCGGCATTGTTGGAGCGGAAGCCATGGCGAGCGGACTTGCCCTAATCAGCAGTGGGGTTGGAGGCGCCTCAGAACTGTTTGACGATCAAGTGAGCGGACTGCGGTTCCAAGCAGGAAACGCCGACGATCTTGCGAACAAACTCGAATGGTTGTGCCACAACCCGGAACGCTTGATCGCCATCGCAAAAGAGGGTGAACGCGTTGCTCAAGAACGTTTCTCAGTGCGTGCCTCAGCGCAGCAACTGGAAGCCTTGTTCAGCCAAACGGTCCAAAGCCATGGGGACGTGCTGTGGCTCTAACCAAAAGGAGACACAAAAAACCCCACGATTGGCATCGTGGGGTCAGTGTTTGTCCTCCGCCGGACCCAGGCGGGAACCGCCATCTACCAATCCTAGCGTCTGATCTCAAGCTTGCACACTAGATGCAGTGGTGCTTGCCGTACCTCCGCTCATGGGATGAGCTCGGCGATCACCTGCCGCAGGGACGAGCGCCAATGCAAGGGGGCCATTGCCAAGGCATCACGGGTGCTCGTGCAGTCCAGTAGGGAATAACTCGGGCGCTGGGCTGGCGTGGGGTAGTCCGCTGTGCCGATCGGGCGGATTTGCGCCGGATTCGTAAGCAAGCCCGATTCTTGGCCAAGCTCTGCAATCGCCACAGCAAAGTCGTACCAACTGGCGGTCCCCGCATCGCTCCAGTGATGGATTCCACTGATTTCACGCTCCAGCACTGACCAACAGGCAAGCGCCAAGCCGGCCGTTGCAGTGGGACAGCCCACCTGGTCGGCGACCACCCCTAACTCCTCTCGCTCCCTCAGCAAACGCAACATGGTGAGCAGGAAGTTGCGGCCCACCGGGCCGTAGACCCAGCTGGTGCGCATAATGCAAAGCCGCTCGGCCGCAAGAACAGACGCCGCCTGAACTTCACCGGCGGCCTTGCTCGCTCCATAGACCCCCAACGGATCCAGCGGCTGATCCGGCCGATAGGGCGCACCTTGTGCTCCGCTGAACACGAAGTCGGTACTCAGCTGCAGCAGGCGTCCCCCCGTTGCAGCCAAGGCTGCAGCCAGGGCGCCGGGCGCCGCAGCATTCACCGCGTGGGCAAGGTCCGGCTCCCGCTCGGCGGCGTCGACTGCCGTATAGGCGCCTGCATTCACCACCCAATCGGGCCGATGCTCCTCCACCAGTCGCCGGCACGCTGCTGCGTCGGCCAGATCCAACGCGACGGAACCATCACCGCCCATCCGGGTGGTGATGATGCATTGCACAGGGCGCCCAGCGATCACAGCGGGTGCCCTGCGGCACAGCGCCTGCCCCAGCTGGCCAGCTGCTCCGGTAAGGATCACCTTCATCGCTCTTAGACCCATCAGCGGAAGAGATCCTCAGCCGAGAGATCACTGAGAAGCGGAGCCGCCGCATCCTTCTCGGAGAGCAGAGGAGCCATGGGCAGCGGTTCATCCTGCTGAGGCTGCCAGCGGATCGCCAGCTGCGGATCGCTCCAACGAATGGCACGCTCGCAGTCCCGATCCCAGAAGTCGGTGGTTTTGTAGAGCACCTCCGCTTGCTCGCTCAAGGTGATGAAGCCGTGGGCGAAACCAGCAGGCACCCAAAGCTGCTGGTGATTCTCGGCACTCAAGGTCGCCCCGACCCACTGGCCAAACGTGGCCGAAGCGTGGCGGATGTCCACCGCGACATCAAAAATCTCGCCCAGGACACAACGCACAAGCTTCCCCTGGGGGTGGGGGGGCAGCTGGTAGTGCAAGCCGCGCAGGACGCCTTGCGCTGAGCGGGAGTGGTTGTCTTGAACAAACTGGGGAACAGGCTGGCCGTCGGCCTCAAGGGCCAGCGCAAACGCACGCTGGTTCCAGCTTTCGAAAAAGAAGCCCCGCTCATCGCCAAAGACCCTGGGGGTGAACAACAGGGGACCTTCCAGGGGAAGACCTCGGCAGCCGATCAACCGTTCAGATGTCATTGGACGCCTCCAGAAGCTGGAGTAGGTAACGGCCGTAGCCACTTTTCAAGAGCGGCACTGCCAGCGTCTCCAAGTGATCGCCGCTGATCCAGCCCATGCGCCAGGCAACCTCCTCGGGGCAGCCCACCTTCAAACCCTGACGATGCTCCAAGGTGCGGATGTAGCTGCCGGCCTCGTGGAGCGAGTCACAGGTGCCGGTGTCGAGCCAAGCCATACCACGGCCCATGAGCTCCACCTGCAGCTGGCCATCCCGCAGGTACTGGCCATTGAGATCGGTGATCTCCAACTCTCCCCGCGCTGAAGGCACGACCTGCTTCGCGCGCTCCACCACGGAGTCGTCATAAAAGTAGAGGCCCGTCACCGCATAGCGGGACTTGGGCTTGGCGGGTTTCTCCTCAATGCTCAGGACCTGGCCATCAGAGGAAAACTCCACGACGCCGTAGCGCTCCGGGTCCCGGACCGGATAAGCAAAAACCGTGGCCCCCTGGGCGGTTGCGTTGGTGCTGCGCAACTGAAACAACAGGTCGTGGCCGTGGAACAAGTTGTCCCCGAGAACGAGGGCCGCGGGAGCACCCGCCAAAAACGCCTCGCCAATCAGAAACGCCTGAGCTAACCCGTCGGGGCTGGGCTGCACCGCATAACGGATCTCCATGCCCCAGGCAGAGCCGTCCCCGAGCAAGCGCTGGAATGCGGCTTGGTCATGGGGAGTGGTGATCACCAAGACCTCCCGAATCCCCGCCAGCATCAAGGTGCTAATGGGGTAGTAGATCATCGGCTTGTCGTAGACGGGAAGTAACTGCTTGCTCACCGCCTGAGTGATCGGATGAAGCCGCGTCCCCGAACCACCGGCCAGAATGATGCCCTTGCGCTCCTGAGCCAAGGTTGTCCGCCCGCTGGGAGGATGTTGGCATGGAAGGGACCAGGCTGATCCTGCATGCCCCGGGAGCTCCAGGACTGCGCTGGCTCGGCATGGGACCGGGCTGGAGACCCACCCGCGGCCTGTTCAAGCTGCAGCGCCTGTTCAACCAACACGCCTTTTGGGCGGAGAACCGCTCCATCGATGAACTGCGACGCATGCTCCAGGGCAGCGCAGCCGTCGCCAGCCTGTGGCAAGGAAAACGCCTCGTGGGCTTTGGGCGGGCCACCAGCGATGGGATCTACCGGGCCGTGCTCTGGGATGTGGTGATCCCCGAGGACCTCCAGGGCAAGGGCCTGGGCCGGCTGCTGGTGGAGGCCCTGGCCAATTCTCCGCAGCTCAAGGGAGTGGAGCGGGTCTATCTGATGACCACCAACAGCGCCGGCTTCTACAGGCAGCTGGGCTTTGAAGAGGTCGCGGGACAGCGGCTGATGCGCCGAGACAACTAGGCCTGGGGCAGGGCCGTCATCAGGCTGCCCATCTCAATGGCCTGGAGGCCATAGCTCCAGCCCAAGTTGCTCTTGATGCCAGCCCGCTCCAAGGCCTGCTGCATCGTGTCGGTGGTGAGGACACCAAAGATCACCGGCACGCCAGAGTCACGGCTCACTGCCGCAACACCTTTGCTGACCTCGGAGACGACCACATCGAAGTGGGGGGTGTCGCCGCGGATCACAGCTCCCAGAGTGATCACCACTTGGTAGCGACCGGATTGGGCCAGGCGCTGCGCGACCAACGGGATCTCGAAACTGCCTGGAACCCAGGCCACATCCAGTTGGGCGCTGCTATCGGAGGTATCAATCCCGTGACGGGAGAGGCAATCGAGACAGCCGCTCAGGAGCTTTGCTGTCACCAAGTCGTTAAAGCGGGCGACAACTACGGCAACCCGCAATCCAGACGCGCCGGAAAACTGGCCTTCAAAAACGGTCACGTCAGCTGAGCTCGCGATCTGCTCAGCCTAAGCAGGCGCTGATTAAGCGACGAAGAAGCTCATGCCCCAGTTGACCAGCACCAGGGCAACCCAGGCGATGCTGCCCAGCAGGATCAGGCGGTTGGAGCGACCGCTGGTGTCATCGCTCGCGTACAGCACAGGAACCGCCACGATCAGAGCGAAGGACATCACCACCAGGGCCAGCACTGAAAGGGTGTTGAGGATCGTCATGGAACTGGGGGTGGCGTCCTGTCAGTTGGCAAATCCTCCCACGCAGGTTGGAGGCCCCTGGGGTTCCTTCACAAGTTGTGGCGCGCCTACGATCTGACCGCGTTGAAGACAGCCTGCCTGTGGCCGACCAAACCGAGTTGGCGCTGCAGGGCTCGCTGTTCGGACTCGAGCCAGAGCCAGCCGCAATCCAACCCAAAGAAGCTGTCTCGGAGCTGGATCACGAGGCCCTCGAGCGGGATGCCCAGTCCAGACCACGGGTTCGGCAAAGCACCGCTGAGGAACAAGAAGCCGTCGTCACCGAGGACCGCAGCACAAGCGACGACCTGCCGGCCTGGCACCACCACAGCCTGGTGGACCTCGAGCAGCTCACACCGATGCTGCGCCACTACGTGGAACTCAAGGCAGAGCATCCCGAGCGGGTGTTGCTCTACCGGCTCGGGGACTTCTTCGAGTGCTTTTTCGAAGACGCCATTGCCCTATCCCGCCTGCTGGAGCTGACCCTGACGGGAAAAGAGGGCGGCAAAGCAATCGGACGGGTGCCGATGGCCGGCATTCCCCATCACGCCGCCGAGCGCTACTGCGCCGACCTCGTCGGGCGCGGCTTCAGCGTTGCCCTCTGCGACCAGGTGGAAGAGGCCGCTGAGCGCAGCAAAAACGGCGGAAAGCCGGCGCTGCTCAAACGGGAAATCACGCGGGTGCTAACCCCAGGCACGGTACTGGAGGAGGGGATGCTCACAGCCCGCCGCAACAACTGGCTCTGCGCGGTGGTCTCTGAGCAACAGCGCTGGGGCCTGGCCATCGCCGACGTGAGCACAGGCGAATTCCGGGTGACCGAACGGGAGGGCAGTGACCAACTGCACCAGGAGCTCCTGCAGGTGGAAGCCGCTGAAGTGCTCTGGCCAGCACCTGAGGACGGAAGTGAACGTCCTGCTTGGTGTCCTACATCCCTGCAGCTGACGCCCCTCAGCCGCACCCCCTTCGCCCTGAACGAGTCGAAAACGACCGTTCTGGAGCGCTTTGCACTGGCCAGCGTCGATGGCTTGGGCTTAGGGGAACAACCCTTGGCCCTGCGCGCCGCCGGTGGTCTGTTGCGCTACCTCAGCGATACCCAACCGGGCTGCGAGATCCCCCTCGAGCTGCCCACGACGTGGACTGCCGGCGACCAGCTGGTGCTCGATGCAGCCACCCGGCGCAACCTCGAGCTGACCAAGACCCAATTGGGAGGTGGACTGCAGGGGTCGCTGCTCTGGGCCCTGGACCGGACGATGACGGCCATGGGAGGCCGATGCCTACGGCGCTGGATCGAGGCTCCCCTGGTGGATCTGGAACTGATCCGCTCCCGCCAAGAAGCGATTGGGGAACTGGTGAGCGGCAGCCAGGCCCGCAGCTTGCGGCTGGGGGTACGCCGCCTGCTGAGGCCCATGGGCGATCTCGAGCGACTCGCCGGACGGGCCGGCGCGGGAACCGCATCTGCCCGAGATCTCGTGGCCCTGGCCGATGGCCTGGAGCGACTCCCCGCCCTCGCTGGCCTACTGGGCAAGGTCACCAGTGCACCCCTTGTGGCCCTGGCGAGGCCGTGGAGCGAACTTGAGGCCCTGGCTGCTGAGCTGCGACACCAGTTGCTGGACACCCCACCGTTGACCCTGACGGAAGGCGGTCTGATCCACGACGGTGTGGACCGCCAACTCGATGGCCTGCGCAACCAACTGGACGACCAAGACGCCTGGCTGGCCGAGCAGGAGCAAGCGGAACGGCTGAACAGCGGCATCAGCACCCTCAAGCTCCAGTACCACCGCACCTTTGGCTACTTCCTTTCCGTCAGCAAATCCAAGGCCAAGGACGTTCCGGACCACTGGATTCGCCGGCAGACCCTGGCCAACGAGGAACGCTTTGTCACACCCGAGCTGAAAAACCGCGAGGGGCGGATCTTCCAGCTCAAAGCGCGGGCGGCCCAGCGGGAGTACGAGCTGTTTTGCCAGCTGCGTCAGCGCGTAGGCGAGCAGGCCGGGCCAATTCGCTTCGCCGCCCGGCTGGTGGCCGAACTGGATGCCCTGGCGTCGCTGGCGGAGGTGGCCGCCACCTCTAGGTACTGCAAACCGCAACTAGTCCCCGACAGCCGCTGCCTGGAGATCCAGGGGGGACGCCACCCCGTAGTTGAGCAACTGCTAGTGGAGGAACCGTTCACGCCCAACGACGTCAGCCTTGGGGAGGGCTGTGACCTGGTGGTGCTGACCGGACCCAACGCCAGCGGCAAGAGCTGCTACTTGCGCCAGACCGGACTGCTGCAGCTGATGGCTCAGATCGGCAGTTGGATCCCAGCTGACGGGGCGCGACTGGGCATCGCCGATCGAATCTTCACCCGGGTGGGGGCAGGGGATGACCTGGCTGCGGGCCAATCCACCTTCATGGTCGAAATGGCCGAGACCGCCAACATCCTTCACCACGCCAGCAGTCAATCGCTGGTGCTGCTGGATGAGATCGGCCGAGGAACCGCCACCTTCGACGGCCTCTCAATCGCCTGGGCCGTGGCCGAGTACCTCTCAGGCGAGATCGGCGCCCGCAGCATCTTTGCGACCCACTATCACGAGCTCAACGCGCTGGCCCAGCAGCGCAGCAACGTCGAGAACGCTCAGGTGCTGGTGGAGGACACCGGTTCAAGCCTGCGCTTCCTACACCGGGTGGTCAGCGGCGGCGCCAACCGCAGCTACGGCATCGAGGCCGCTCGGCTCGCCGGCGTGCCGGCCCCCGTGGTGCTGCGGGCGCGTCAGGTCTTGAGCCGGATTGAGGCCAACAGCCACGTCAGCGTTCAAGCGGACGCCGCCTGATCCAACCAAGCCCTGCGCAACAGGGCGTTCAGCGCCGCACCCACCAAGCCAGCACCACCGCGGCTGCCGTCCAGACGGATCTGAGCTAAGCCGCTGGCAGCGAGATGGCGCTTGCTCTCCGCCACGCCCACGAAGCCAACGGGCATGCCAATCACCAAGGCAGGCGCTGCCACCTGGTCGGTACGGACCTGCTCCAACAGCAGCTCCAAGGCCGTTGGTGCACTGCCAATCAAGACGACGGCGCCCGGATGGGCGCGCAGGGCCTCTTTCATCCCCACCGCCGCTCGGGTCCCGCCCTCGGGAGCCCGCTCAGGGGCCCAATCGAGCACGCTGCGCACGACGTTGCCAAAAGTCCGCTTTGCCATCGGAGCCACCGCCGCCGCGGCCATGGCGGTGTCCGTCAGCACCGGCGCCTGGGCACTGAGTGCCGAGAGACCGAGTTCACAGGCCTGAGCTGAAAACGACACCCCCCGAACCAGGCTGAGGTCGCCACTGCTGTGGATCAAGCGCAGCACCACATCCCGTTCGGGAACCGATAAACCCTCCAGAGCCCCATCGGGCAAGGCCGCTTCGATCAGACGCAGGCTCTCGCTGAAAATCGGATGGTCAAGTCCCATGGCGACAAGCATGCCCGGCTGAGACGATCCAAGAAGAACAGATCGAGACATGGACGAGGTGAGCGCCGCTGCGCGGTTTGGCGTGCAAGAGGCCCGTCAACGCTTCCCAGAACTCCTGGATCGGGCCTCCAAGGGAGAGCGGCTGGTGATCCAACGCCACCGCAAGGATCTGGCAGCGATCGTCCCCTTGCAGGACGCGGCCGGTGGGCCCAGCAGCCAAGAGGCGATGGAGAACCTACTGAGCCTCAAGGGAAGCGCCAAGGAACGCAGCGCTCGGCAGCGGACGTCTGGGATCGCCCGTGTAAACGCACGCTTTCAAGCCAGACAACTGGGACCCGGCAGCCGCATAGGGCTGGATGGCAGTGCGCTCATTGCCTTTCTGCAGGACGACCCAAACACCAGCCGGGTGCTCGAACCCGTCCTTCAGGGCATCGCCCAAGGCAGCTGGCAAGGGGTGATCAGCAGCATCAGCCTGATGCAGGTCATGGAAACTGCCTTGCGTCAAGGGGATGAAGCACTGGCCTTGCGCTACAGCACCGCCTTTGCGAACCCCAGGCAGTGGCTGCAGGTGCCGATCGATGGGGATCTTGCCCTGGCTGCCAGCCGATTGCAGCATCAGGAACCGGAGCTGGAACTCCACCAAGCCATCGAACTGGCCACCGCGATTCAGAACGAGGTGGCCGTCTTGGTCACAGCCGATGGGGATCTAGCGCAAACTGCACTGCACCCTGTGCTGCCATGCCGATCCATCTGATCTGGGGCGACGACGAAGCCGCGCGCAGTCGGGCCGTCGAAGCACTGGTCAAGAACCAGGTCGATCCCTCCTGGCAGAGCATCAACCTCAGCCGCCTAGATGGCAACGATGCCAATCAAGCCGCTCAAGCCCTGGAGGAAGCACGCACAGCCCCCTTTGGCGGGGGCGATCGGGTGATCGTGTTGCAGCGCAGCCCCTTCTGCAATCAGTGCCCGGCTGATCTGGCGGAACAGTTGGAGGCCACTCTGAACCTGGTGGCGGAGCAATGCCATCTGGTGTTGGTCAACGCCGCCAAACCGGATGGGCGGCTCAAAACCACCAAGACCCTGCAAAAACTGGTCAAAAGCGGCGAAGCCAAAGAGCGCAGCTTCCAACTGCCGCCGATCTGGGATGGATCAGGGCAAGTGGAACTGGTGCAACGCACGGCCCAGGAGCTGGGCCTGAAACTGCAGCCCGATGCCGCCCAAGCCCTGAGCGATGCCATCGGCAGCGACAGCGCCAGGCTGGCTAGCGAGCTAGAAAAACTCTCCCTCTACGCCGGAGCAGGCCAGGCCATCACCGCCCAAGCCGTGGACGCGCTGATTGGCAGCCAGGCCACCAATGCCCTGCAGGTGGGCGATGCCCTGCTGGCGGGGCAACCTGCGGCGGCCGTAGCGCTGGTAGATGTACTGCTGGCCGCCAATGAGCCCGCCCTACGGATCGTGGCCACCCTCTGCGGGCAAATCCGCGGTTGGCTCTGGGTGAGCCTGCTGGATCAGCAGGGCGAGAGCGATGTCAATGCCATCGCTAAAGCTGCCGGGATCGGCAATCCCAAGCGGATCTACGTGATGCGCAAACAGATCCGAGGTCGCAAACCCGAACGCTTCCTCGCTCTACTCAGTCAGCTCCTGCAGGTGGAGGCCAGCCTCAAGCGCGGCGCCGACCCCGGTGATGCCTTCCGCGATGGCTTCCTACTGACGACATAGGACAATCGTCGATCACGCACTTGCGCCCACCCATGGCCCTGCTGGTCCAGAAATTCGGCGGCACCTCCGTGGCCGATGTGGAGCGCATCCAGGCTGTGGCCAAGCGCATTGCCACCAGCAAAGAGGATGGCAACGATCTGGTGATCGTGGTATCGGCCATGGGGCACACCACCGATGAACTCACCGGGCTCGCCCAGGCCATCAGCAACAACCCGCCCCAGCGGGAGATGGACATGCTGCTGGCCACGGGGGAGCAGGTCTCGATCGCGCTGCTCTCAATGGCCCTGCATGCCGAGGGCATCCCGGCGGTCTCGATGACCGGACCCCAGGTCGGGATCCTGACCGAATCCGCCCACGGCCGCGCCCGGATTCTGGAGATCAAAACCGAGCGGGTGCGCCGGCTGCTGGACGACGGAAACGTTGTGGTGGTCGCCGGATTCCAAGGCACCAGCAACAGCCTCTCGGGGGTTCCCGAGATCACCACACTGGGCCGCGGCGGCTCCGACACCTCAGCTGTGGCCCTGGCCGCGGCGATTGGAGCCGATGCCTGCGAGATCTACACCGACGTCCCCGGCGTCCTGACCACCGATCCCCGCAAGGTGGCCGATGCCCAGTTAATGGAGACGGTGACCTGCGACGAGATGCTCGAGCTGGCGAGCCTGGGGGCCGCTGTCTTGCATCCCCGCGCCGTCGAAATCGCCCGGAACTACGGCGTGCCGTTGGTGGTGCGCTCCAGTTGGAGCGATGCCCCGGGCACACTGCTGACCAGCGACAGCACCAGCCATCGCGGCAGCGGTGAGGGCCTGGAGCTGGGCAAGCCCGTCGACGGCGCCGAGCTGGAGACCGATCAGGCCGTGCTCGCCCTCTCCCATGTCCCCGATCGCCCAGGGGTCGCGGCTCAACTGTTTGAAGCGCTCTCCGGTGCGGGCTTGAGCGTGGATCTGATCGTGCAGTCCACCCACGAAGGCAGCAGCAACGACATCGCCTTCACCGTGGCTGAGGCACAACTGGAGGAGGCCAAGGCGGTCTGCCAAAACGTCTTGGACGCCATGGATGCCGCCGCGGCCGGGGCCACCCTGAGCACCCAGGCCGGGATGGCCAAGCTCAGCATCGCTGGCGCCGGAATCATGGGCCGTCCTGGGGTGGCGGCACGCCTGTTCGACACCCTGGCCAAGGGGAGCATCAACCTGCGCCTGATCGCCACCAGCGAAGTCAAGGTGAGCTGCCTGGTCGCCGGGCATCAGGGCAACAAGGCCCTGCAGGCGGCAGCCCAGTGCTTTGAACTGAGCGAGCGGCAGCTGCATCTCAACCCGGCCCCCTCTGGAGCGGGTCAACCGGAGGTGCGCGGCGTGGCCCTCGATCGGGACCAAGCCCAGGTCGCCGTGCGGCGCATTCCCGATAAGCCCGGAACGGCTGCGGCGGTTTGCCGTGCTCTCGCGGACGCCGGAGTGAGCCTGGACGCCATCGTTCAGTCCGAACGCACCCATGGCTCAGGCGAACAGCTCAGCCGCGACATGAGCTTCTGCCTCAAGCGCGAGGACCTGGGCCGTGCGCGAACTGCCCTGCAACCGCTACTGAATCAGTGGCCAGGCGCCAGCTTTGAAGAAGGAATGGCGATCGCTCGGATCAGCGCCGTCGGTGCAGGCATGCCCTGCACCGCTGGAACGGCCGGTCGGATGTTCCGTGCGTTGGCAGATGCTCAGATCAACATCGAGATGATCGCCACCAGCGAAATCCGCACCAGTTGTGTAGTCCCAGAAGGTGAGGGCGTTAAAGCCCTTCAGGTGATCCACGACGCCTTTGGCCTCGGGGGCGAGGTGAAGCACCAGGCCCAGGGAACCGAATCACCAGACATCCGATAGATCAACCATGGCAGAGATCCCAGTCGTTTTTCTGGTTGATGAGGCTGGAACAGCATTCACGAAATCGCTTGTTACTCCTGACAACTCCATCACAATCAACCTGTTCACCGCTGGTGGACCTGTTGAAATTGGCGGAGGTAACTTCGGTAGCCAAACCATTCAATCCATACAGATTAACCAGGATTTCGAATCATTTCTCAGCAGCAGCCTAGAAAGACTGGATCAGATCATTGACCTTGATTTTGAAATCACAAGCGGCGACACTCCAGGTCAAATCAACTTCTACCTAGATCAAGAAATTGAGTTAGGTCAACAAGATTCAGTCATCCTTGGCATCGCCATCACCAACAACAGTGGCCCAGAAGGCGAGGGTTGGTGGGAAGTCTTACTCAACTACCCGGCTTTTAATGCCAATACTGCCTACACCTACTATGCAAGTCTGCACGAGTTTGGTCACACGTTGGGTCTCGAGCATGACTTTGACGACAGTGATGGTGACGTCTTTCAGAGTGTTGACTACAAGCTAGCCGCGTTTCCAGCAGAAACAGTGATGGCCTACCGACAACCCGAAACAGGGACCTGGCCGATTTGGTACTCGAACTCAGATCTCAATGCACTCGTTAGCAACTGGGGGAGCGAGCTACAACTCTATGGGTTTGACGATGACATCATTCAAGGTGAGGACTATTCAGAAAAGATCAATGGGTCAAGGGGTAACGACAGGATTTCTGGTGGTGGTGGCAACGACATTCTTTTAGGCGGTAAGGATAACGACTGGATCAATGGAAACCAAGGTAATGACGAGATCTTTGGAAACCTTGGCGATGACACCCTCTTGGGCGGCAAGGATAACGACTGGATCAATGGAAACCAAGGTAATGACGAGATCTTTGGAAACCTTGGCGATGACACCCTTTTTGGCGGTCAAGATAACGATTGGATCGATGGGGGAGCTGGTAATGACTCACTCCATGGTGGCTACGGTGCAGACACCTTTCACCTTTCAGCTGGCATTGATGTGATTCAAGATTTCAATCCAAGCGATGGAGACAGAATCCAACTAGGAGGAGAGACAATCAAGACGACTGAAACCAGAGACAACTCGACATTGCTCTACCTAGAGTCATCAGGTCTCACCACACTCCAAAACATTCAGATCAACCAAGATCAGATCAGTCTTTACTTGATTTGATCCGACAGTTTTTTTGTTAGTCGGTCAAGAACGGAACTCCAATCACCATAGGTGTCTTGCTGAATTGGGGAGCAATGCCGTGCATAACAGGACTGACTACGATCGCTGAGCAATGCATGCCAGCGTTCATCGTGGAAGCGACAGAGAAGCAAGTCGCAATCCACTCGCGAGACGGCACAGATGTGAGCCAGTGCTGTATCAATCGTGATGACCCGCTTTGCTTGCTTGGCAAGCTTGACAAGATCAGCAACAGTCCCTTGCTTGGGATCGTAAAAAGCAATGCCTAACTGTCTAAGTCGTTGAAGCTGATGATCAGGCCAAGATGTGATGTCAACCATCCATGAAGGCTTAACACCAAGGTCAACAAGACCAACATAAAATCGATAGACTTCTTCAAATGAGATGGAGCGGTTCCACGCTGAATAGAGATCAGAATTGCCATAGGCCTGCCAACAGAAGATAAATCCTGACTTCAATATCTCGGACGACTCTTTTTGGATAACAACAAAGTCTCGAGCCGTAAAAACATCATTCAAGAAAAAAGATGCGAGAAAAGGATGCATCGATGATTCTTGACATAAATCCAACTGCACATTGCAATAATCAGGGATAATCTGACGAAGCGTGTTATAGGCATTTCTTTGAATGACTAATGAAATGGATTCGAAGCTATCCTGAATCCCTTCAATCATTGAAAGTTGTTGAAGATGATCACCTATTCCACCATGAAGATGGATCGTTATATCACCACTCTTTATTGCTCTTTCCCAGTCATTCAATGCTATTTTCATAGAGCTTGATCCCAAGTAGTCAACAAGTGCATATCTCCAATTTTTTGTGGCTTGATTAATCCGGAAGCGGTATTGATTTACCGGCATATTGGCAAGGCGGAAATCTCCTGCCTCCAACAAAGATGCGACTTCTTGGCCTAAACCAGTACTAATCGAATCATGAATATCTCTGTGACTCAAAGTCGATAATGATAACCTTTTTCTTAAATAAGACTGAGCCTCATCAAGATCCTGGCAATACAACTTCCAGTACTGAGATGGATGACTTCCTTTAATCTCCAATTCAGCAGTTCGTCATTGAAATAAATTTAAAGAGTTGCCGCAATTCCAGCGGGCTCAAGCATCAGCTTGCTACCGCTGACGGAGGAGTCCATCTCAATCGGATAGGCCCCGTCAAAGCAAGCGGTGCAGAAGTTCTCGGCGTTGGCGTGGGCCGCCTCAACCATGCCCTCTTTGCTCAGATAGGCCAGGGAATCGACCCCCAGGTGAGCGGAGATCTCCTCGAGGGTCAGTCGAGCCGCAATCAGCTGATCTTGGGTGTCGGTGTCGATCCCGTAGAAGCAGGGGTGGGTCACCGGCGGTGAACTGATGCGCATGTGCACCTCGGTCGCACCAGCATCACGGATCGCCGCCACCAACTTGCGGCTCGTGGTGCCGCGGACGATCGAGTCATCGATCACCACAACACGCTTGCCGGCTAGGACATCCGGCAGGGGATTGAGCTTCACGCGAATACCCGCTTCGCGCATGGCCTGGGTGGGCTGAATGAAGGTGCGGCCGACGTAGCGGTTTTTGATCAACCCGTCACCGAAGGGGATGCCGCTGTACTGGGAATAGCCAATCGCGGCGGGGATCCCGGAGTCAGGAACACCGATGACGATGTCCGCTTCGATCGGGGTTTCGCGGGCTAGCACCTCGCCGATGCGAACCCGGTAGCTGTATAGGGATTCGCCGAAGAAACGGCTGTCGGGCCTGGCGAAATAAATCATCTCGAAGACGCAGAGCTTGGAGGGCTCCTCCACCCAGCGGCTGCGGACCGGCTCGGACTCACCGAGACGGAAGTGGACGATTTCGCCGGGCTCGATGTCCCCATCGAAGCTGGAGCCAATGATGTCCAGGCCGCAGGTCTCGCTACTCACCACCCAGCGGGCTTCGCTGAGCTCACCCATGTGACCAAACACCAGGGGACGGATGCCATGGCCGTCGCGCAGGGCAAACAGGCCTTCGGGGGTGCCGATCACCAAGCTGAAAGCACCGCGGCAGCGTCCGGCTGCCGAGCGAATGGCGCTGTCCCAGTCACTGCCAGCGTCCACGGCCTGCTGAATCGCAAAGGCGATCAGCTCTGAATCGGTCGTCGAGGTGAATTCCGCTTCTGGGAGATCACTGGCCAGGGCCGTCCGCAGTTCCCCGGCGTTCACCAGGTTGCCGTTGTGGGCAAAGGCCATCGGGCCCAGCCGGGTGTTGAGCAACACGGGCTGGGCGTTGCAGGCCTTGCTCGAACCCGTCGTGGAATAGCGGTTGTGGCCGATGGCGAGCTGGCCGGGGAGGCGCTCGAGGACTTCGGGGGTGAACACCTTGCTCACCAGCCCCATGTCCTTGTGCAGCCGCACCTTGAGATCGTCAAAGACGGCAATGCCCGCCGATTCCTGACCGCGGTGCTGAAGGGCGTACAGACCGAAGTAGGTGAGGTTGGCCACCGGCTGGTCACTGGCCAGCACCGCAAACACACCGCAGGCCTCTTCCGGCTTGTCGGGACGATCGAGGCTGGGCGTGGCGTCCGTCACAGCAAGTCCCAGCTTCAGATTTCCTTCAACATTGTGCATCAGGGTTCTCCTCAAGCTGTCGGAGGCAGATCGACGCCAATGCGCCGGGGAATCGCTTGCTCAAAGCGTTCGCGCATCTGGGCGATGGGCGTGGTGAGCAGGTTGGCGCCCGCCTGGGTGATCGAGAGCTCACTGTCGTCCTCCACCACACCGAGGCACTGCGCGGGAATGCCGCTGGCAGCCAAAGCCTCCTGCCAAGCGACCGTTTGAGCCGGGGAGACGCTGACCAAGATGCGGGCGCCGCCTTCGGCAAACAGCAGGCGATCGAGGCGAGCAGCGCTGGAGGGAAGTTCCAGGTGGGCACCCAAACCAGAGGCCATGCAGCACTCCGCAGCGGCCACGGCCAACCCACCATCGCTGAGGTCATGGGCTGACTTCACCAGCCCCTGGGTGATGGCCTGGCGCAGGAACCCCTGAACCGAGCGCTCCAGCTCCAGGTCGATCTCCGGCGGGCGCCCGGTGACGGCTCCATGAATTCGCTCGAGGTAGCTCGTGCCGGCCAGGCCTAAGCGGCCATCGGCTGGAGTCTCTCCCGCTTCCAAAGGAACACCGAGCATCCAGATCACATCGCCGGCGTCCTGCCAGGCCTGGCCACGGACCTGGCTGAGGTCATGAACCAAGCCGACCATGCCCACCACCGGCGTCGGATGGATCGGCAGCATCGAGCCGTCGGGCATCCGCGTCTCGTTGTAGAGGGAGACGTTGCCGCCGGTCACCGGGGTATCCAGGGCCGAGCAGGCGGTGGAGAGACCGCGGCAGGCCATGGCCAACTGCCAATAGCCCGTTGAGGTCTCCGGGGAGGGGAAGTTGAGGTTGTCAGTGACCGCCAGGGGCTCAGCGCCCACGCAGCTCAAGTTGCGGGCGGCCTCGGCCACGGCCGCCATTCCGCCGCGTTCTGGATCGAGGGCCACCCAACGGTTGGGGCAATCCACCACCGCCGCCACGCCACGAGTCGCGGCCTGGGTTTCAGCCTGGGGGCGCAGCCGAACCACCGCCGCATCCGCACCGCCCGGGGGAACGACCGTGTTGGCCTGCACCTGGTGGTCGTACTGGCGGTAGACCCAGCGCTTGGAGGCGATCGTGGGATCGTCCAGCAGGGTCAGCAGCGTCTCGCTCCAGCTCACTCCATTGATCCCGGAGGGGGATGCGGACGGGAGCTGGGCCTCAGACCAGCGCCAGTGCTCCTGAATGGGCGCTGGAGGCTCACTCAGCAGTTCATGGTGGTTGATCGGGGTGTCATCAGCCAGGGCGCTGGCGGGCACCTCAGCGGCGACCTCGCCGTTCTGGAGCACCCGAACGATGTTGTCCTCAAGGACGCGGCCCACCACAGCAGCCTGCAGGCCCCAACGGGTGAAGCGCTCCATCAGCGCCGCTTCCCGCCCGGGCTTCACCACGAACAGCATCCGCTCCTGGGACTCGCTCAGCAGGAACTCGTAGGGGGTCATCCCGGCCTCCCGGGCCGGAACTCGATCGAGATCCAGCTCAATGCCCAGACCGCCCTTGGCGGCCATCTCTGAGCAACTGCAGGTCAAACCTGCGGCTCCCATGTCCTGCGCCGCGACGACATCACCGCTCTGGAAGGCATCGAGGCAGGCCTCGATCAGGCCTTTCTCCAAAAAGGGATCGCCAACCTGCACGGCCGGACGATCGTCCAGGGAGGCTTCCGTCAGTTCCGCCGACGCAAAGCTTGCACCGCCCATGCCATCGCGGCCGGTTGTGCTGCCGACATACACCACCGGGAAGCCGACGCCTTCGGCCCCGGAGCAGACGATCGTCTCGGTCTCCATCAGACCCAGGGCCATGGCGTTGACCAGGGGGTTGCCGGAATAGCTGGCGTCAAAGGCCACCTCACCGCCCACGGTGGGCACACCGACGCAATTGCCGTAGTGGGCAATGCCCGCCACAACACCCTCCATCAAGCCCACGTTGCGCTCGTCCTCCAGCGGGCCAAAGCGCAAGGCGTTCAGCAGGGCAATCGGACGGGCACCCATGGTGAAGATGTCCCGCAGGATGCCGCCGACGCCCGTTGCAGCGCCTTGGAACGGCTCCACCGCTGAGGGGTGGTTGTGGCTCTCGATCTTGAAGGCCAGGCGTTGGCCTTCGCCAAGGTCGACGACGCCCGCATTCTCACCGGGGCCCACCAGGATCCGCGGGCCGGTCGTGGGGAAGCCCTGCAGCAGGGGTCTGGAGTTGCGGTAACAACAGTGCTCGGACCACATCACACCGAACATGCCGAGCTCAGCGCGGTTGGGGGCTCGGCCGAGGCGGCGGCAAATCTCGTCGTAGTCGGCTTGGCTGAGGTTCTCCTTTTTCAGCGCGTCAGCAACGGAGTAGTCAGGGGCTGCGACCACGGACCAGGGAGCGAGATCATCCCAGTCTCGCTGAGCGACTCACCCCCTCTCAAACCCAGGGATCGTCCTGATGGCGGCGGGGCGGTGGCTCCTCGGTTTCAGTCCAGTCATCCCAGGCCTCCTGGGATCGCGCTGGGCGGTCTACGTCTGGTTCACGCTCATCCCACGGAGGTTCTTCCAGCCACCCCTCGAGCCGCTCTTCAAAACGATCGCCGGCGTTCTGGACTTGATCGCGCCAGCGGGAGGTTTCCTCCTGCATCTGCTCGCGCCAACGCCGGGAGCGGCGCAGGAACTCCTGACGAACACTGGCTTTCGCCAGGGGGAGATCATCCAGACTCGACAGGGACGTGAAAACCGTTCCGGGTTGTTGATCGTTGATGCGCGCTGGGGCCAAGCGCCAACGACTGGTACCGGGCAGCCTCGGATCACTGCGGGACACCAGGTAGTGGAGGATCTGACCACTGCTGAGATCGACGGCCGCATCAGCGATCTGACCCAGGGGTTCGCCGTCTTGGCCGAGGAGGGTCGCCTCGATCAAGGTGGGCAAGCGATCCATCGTTGCGATTTCGGTGGGAGCCGCATCCCCACGGACAAAGAGCTCCAGTTCCGCCAGACCGCACAACTGATTCAGGCGCCAGACCTCACGGCGATCACCCAAGGCGGATGGCTTGGAAAACCAGCCCAGGAGCCGATGCACCGGAGGGTGCATCCAAGCGGCGACACCAACCCCATGGTCGAGGCCCTGATCGCAGCGAACGCGGCGGCGCAGCAATTCGCTGAGCAGCAGCTGTTCGGGGAGGCTCACTGGCGGATCTGAACCGGCATCACCAAGTAGGTGAAGCTGGAGTCGTCTTGCGGAGCCAGCACTACCGGGGTGGTGGGGGCATTGCACTGGAGCTGGACCTGCTCGCAGCCCATGGCCTTCAGGCCTTCCAGGACGTAGCGGACGTTGAAAGCGATCTGGATGGCGTCGCCGGTGACCTGGGCTCCGATGGCCTCTGAGCCACTGCCCACGTCTTGTGCATCCGCACTGATGGACAGCTGACCGGCTGCGGGATCGCTCGTGAGTTTGACGACGTTGTTGTGTTGATCGGCCAAAACCGCCACACGCTCCAGAGCGCTCAGGAGACCCTTGCGATCGACCTGAAGCTGGCGACCGAAGCTTTCGGGGATCAGCTGCCGGTAGTTGGGGTAGGTGCCATCGAGGCTGCGGCTGGTCAGGACCTGGTCAGCCCATTGGAAGACCACCTGACCGCGATCACAAAAGAGGCTCACGGCATCGCTGCCGCCGCGGCTGGAGAGCAACCGCTCCAACTCCCGCAGGGAGCGGGCCGGCACCGTCACATCCAGCTCCGCTTCACTGCTAGAGGCGTTCTGCAGACGCAGGACGGCGAGACGGTGGCCATCAGTGGCGGCGCATTCCAGACCGCTCTGATCCAGGCCCAGGTGAACACCGGTCAGCAGCTGCTTGGCCTCATCACCACTGCTGGCGAAGAGGGTTGCGCGCAAACCCTTGATCAGGACCTCGGGATCCAACTTGATCGGAGTTCCCGCTTGAGCCAGAGGGAGCTCCGGAAAATCATCGGCGGGCATCCCCCGCATCTGATAACTGCCCGAGAGGCTGGTCAACTCGACCTGCTCACTGCCGTCTTCGCAGCTGAGGGTAATCGGGCTGTCGGCCGGCATCCGCGACACGATCTCACCAAAGAGCCGGGCGGGAAGGGTAATGGCACCGCTGGTGGCGACTGAGGCGCTCAAGCTGGTCTGGATGCCCAGGCTCAGATCGAATCCCGTCAAGCTCAGGCGACCCGTTCCGGCATCTGCGGTCAGCAGCACATTCGCAAGGACCGGATGGGTGGGACGTGCGGCAACAGCCCTGCTCACCAGTTGAAGACTGGAACTCAGTTCGGCCTGGGAGCAGACCAGCTTCATGGCAGGACTGAAGGGGCCTCCACGCTTCCACAACCCAAGCGGAAGCGCAACTGGTCGAGCGATCGGGTTCCCCGGCAATCCCCAGACGACCGATTAAGGATTAAAGGATCAAGAAGAAAGAAAACCAAACCCGTAGTCATAGGGCTTGGGGAAACCCTGGGAATCCATCAACTCCCATGGACTGCAAAGGGTTTTGCTGCCCGCAGGCTTGTGGAATCAGGATCTGGACTGCCGGCCATTGGAGCCCTTTCCTCTTTTTCCAGGAATTGTGGAAAAGAAAGCGAGCGTCAGCGGTTTCCGGTTCTCGCTTTTTCCAGCCTCCTTTCCACAGGTTGTGGGCAGTCGCTTTTTGGATTGGTTGGCTTTCTTGGACGCAAAAAAGCCCGGCTTGTGGCCGGGCAAAGCGGTCTCAAGAGGTTCAGAAGCCCATCACTTGGGCCACCTTGGCGGTGTCGGCATCGAGTCCGGTGTGGAACTTGGAGTCGTTGTGCTCAATCGCGGTCGTCGGGTCCTTCAGGCCATTGCCTGTGAGGACACAGACCACCGTCGCGCCTGCAGGGACCTCGTCGCGCCGTTTGATTAGACCGGCAACGGAGGCGGCGCTGGCGGGCTCGCAGAAGACGCCTTCGCCACTGCCGAGCAACTTGTAGGCCTCGATGATTTCGGCGTCGGTAACGGCCATGAAATCGCCGTTGCTTTCAGCCCGGGCTTTCAGCGCGTTCTCCTTATTGACCGGGTTGCCGATTCGAATCGCCGTGGCGATGGTGTCGGGCTGCTCGACGGTGTGGCCCAGGACCAGGGGGGCTGAGCCGGCCGCCTGGAAGCCCATCATCCGCGGCAGTTTGCGGCTGTGGCCGGCGGCCTTGTACTCGTTGAAGCCCATCCAGTAGGCGCTGATGTTGCCGGCGTTGCCGACGGGGATGCAGAGCCAATCCGGGGCCTCGCCGAGGGCATCCACCACCTCGAAGGCCGCGGTTTTCTGGCCCTGTAGTCGGTAGGGATTCAGGGAGTTCACCAGCGTGACGGGGTATTGGTCCGCCACCTCACGAACGATCGCCAGGGCCCGGTCAAAGTTGCCCTTCACCGCCAGGACTTCCGCGCCGTAGAGCAGGGCTTGGGCCAGCTTGCCCTGGGCCACATAGCCATCGGGGATCAAGACGAAGGCTCGCATGCCACCGCGCTTGGCATAGGCCGCAGCTGCCGCGGAGGTGTTGCCTGTACTGGCACAGATCACCGCCTCGGAACCCGCTTCCTTGGCCTTGGAGATGGCCATGGTCATGCCCCGGTCCTTGAAGGATCCGGTGGGGTTCAGGCCGTCGTATTTGAGGTAGACCGTGACCCCCTTGCCGATCCGTTCAGCAATCGAGGGGGCAGGGATCAAAGGGGTGGACCCTTCCCGCAGGGTGATCACCGGGGTCTTGTCGCTGACGGGCAACCAGCGGCGGTAGCCCTCGATCAGGCCCGGCCAGTCCTGCATTGTTGCTGTCTTCAATCCCAGTCGCCGGCGGATGGAAGTCAGCAGGGGCACGGTCGACTGGGACGTTCTGGACTCGAATCTACGGGGCAGCCTTGTTGTCGCCCCTCAAACCGTCTAACGGTGAATCAGAAAAGAAGGAGATCAACTGGCTGATGGATTTCGCCTTCTCCAGCACGCTCATGAGCGCTGGGATGCTCACTTCCAACTCATCGACTGGGTAGGCCTGCATGAAGCTGACCGCATTGAGCTTGTCGTCCCCAGCGACTAGGGCATTGATGACACCGGCTCGCAGGGCGGGGATACCTGCACCCGGGGCCTTGAGCGGATAGATGATCTTGGCCACCCGGGCCAGGATCGCTTCGCCGAGACGGGTGTTCAACAAGCGGCTGGTGAGCACCAAGGGGATCGCGAGCTCCGCCTTCAGCAGCTTGGAGACCTCCTTGGGCTCCATCTTCGTGAACTTCAGGAGATCCGAGAGCAGACCCCTGGCCTGATCGGTCTCTGACAAGTATTCGAAGTCCGCAACCGGGATCGAACGCCGGAAGGCGCCGGTGACGAACACCACGTTCTCTGCCGCTAGTGCTGGCGTCCCACCGAGCAACCCCAGGCCAAGCGCTGCAGCGAGGAGGCGCTGGCGTTTGCAGGTCGGCATGGGGCCTCGAAACAGTGCGGTGACCCTAGGCCGGACTCACCAGGACGTCGCGCACGAGTCTGACCATGCTGCGTTCCGCCAGTCCTTTGGCCATCTCTGTCCCCATGCGCCGCAGTTCGGTTTCCTGCAGCAGCCTTGGGACCCGTTTCAGCAGCAATTGCGGATCGAATCCAGGCAGTTGGTTGAGGATGGCGACGAGGCGTTGGATGGGCTCCAAGGAGAGCAATTCCACATCGCTGGCGGTGATCGCCACGCGATCCCGCAGACCAGGTGGCCTCAGGGCTCGAGGCAAGCGTTGGCTCAGGCGGACCGCGGTTTGCCAACCCAGGGCATCGAGTTGGTCGACGGCGGCTTCAACGAGTTGGTTGCGCAGCAGCCCCGCCTTGGGGGAGAAGAGGAAGTCGAGGACTTGATCGAGCAGTCCCTCCAGATCCAACTGGCTGCCGCTGGCGGCACTGCTGATCAGGTTGTCCAGCCGCTGCCAACGGAAGATGTCGCCGTCGAACAGCATTTCCTTGAGGCTGTTGCGCAGTTGCGGGTCCGGGTCCTCCATCAGCCGGCGGGCGAAGTAGGGGTAGGCCGCACCCAGGATTTTGAAATCAGGATCGACGCTCAAGGCGATGCCCTCGAGCGTCACCAGGGAGCGAATGATGAGTGCGTAGTAAGGGGGGACGCGGAAGGGGAAGCGGTACATCACACCGCTGAGGTCGTCCGTGACCGCCTTGAAGTCCATCCGGCTGACGCCCATTTCCAGGGCTTGGCCAAAGACCTGCTCAAAGGCCGGAACGATCGGCTCGAGATTCACATCCTCCGCCAGGAAGCCCAGGCTGACGAAGTCATTGCTCAGCTTTCCGAAATTGCGGTTCACCAGGTGGACCACCGCTTGGATCAAGCCGGTGCGGCTTTCACGGCTGACCTCGCTCATCATTCCGAAGTCGAGATAGGCCAAGCGACCATCGGCCAGCGCCAGCAGGTTCCCGGGATGGGGATCGGCGTGGAAGAACCCGTGCTCCAGCAGTTGCTGCAGGGAGCAGTTCACCCCCACGGTGACCATGTCGTCCGGGTCGATCCCCAGTTCGCGCACGGCCTCAAGGTTGGTGAGTTTCACCCCGTCGATCCACTCCATCGTCAGCACACGCCTGGCCGTGGCATCGCGGAAGATCCGGGGTACGGCGATGCGGGGGTTGTGGGCGTGGAGCTCTGCGAACGTTTCGGCGTTGGTCGCCTCGTTGCAGTAGTCCATTTCCTCGAACACCCGCTTGCCTAGCTCGTCGATCAGGGCCACGAGGTCCGAGCGGATCAGGCCGATGTTGGTGTTCAGCCAGGCCGCGATGTTCCGGACTATGTAGAGGTCCAGGGTGATCTGTTCCCTCAGTCCTGGGCGCTGAACCTTGACGGCCACCTTCTCGCCGCTGAGCAGAACACCCCTGTGGACTTGGCCGAGGGAGGCCGCTGAGATCGGCTCCCGTTCCAGCTCGGCATAGATCGCTGAAATCGGAGCACCGAGGTCTTCTTCGATGCAGGCCATCGCTAGGCCCGAATCGAAGCCGGGAAGTTGGTCTTGCAGTCCGGCCAGCTCCTCCAGCAGGAGTGGCGGAATGATGTCGGGGCGGGTGGAGAGGGCCTGACCGGCCTTGATAAACGCTGGACCCAGGGAGGCCACCAGATCAGCTGCTTCCTTGGCCCGCGCCCGGGCGTACTCGGGATCCTTGAGCCTGCGGGTCAGCCAGTCGAAGCCGATACCGAAGAGATAGAGGCCGATGGGAACGAGCGTTTGCCACAGCCGGCGGATCAAACGCTGGGGGGCGCCGGCGTAGATCCGACTGATCGCGGCTGGGTCGTATTCGAGTAGGCCAGCGGCCTCGATGAAGTCGGAGAGCTCCTCGCGTTGGGGTTCAGCAGGGGTGTTCGGTTCTGCGTCGTCACCGAACACGCTGCGTTGCATGGCAGCCGCCGCTGCTTCGGCAGGGGTGAGGCCGGTCTCTGACATGACCCCCTTCTAAACGAAAGAGACAGCCGCTACGGTCGGGCCCAACACCAGGCTGCTCGTGCTTACCGGTCTGCGCCTCGAGAACATTGCTCTGATCGAGGAGCTGCAGCTGGAGTTTGGAGAGGGCTTCACGGTGCTCACCGGTGAGACCGGAGCCGGTAAGTCCATTCTTTTGGATGCCCTGGATGCCCTACTTGGAGGGCAGGGGACGCGGCTGTTGCGGCAGGGAAGCAGCAAAGGGGTGATCGAAGCCAGTTTTTCCCTCAGTTCCCCTCTACTGGAGTGGTTGAACGAGCAGGAGTTGGAGTGCGATGAGGAGGAGTTGTTGCTGAGCCGTGAATGGCGCCAGAAGGACGATCGCCTCAGCAGTCGCCATCGACTGAATGGCGTTGCGGTCAACCGTCAACAGATTCAATCCCTGCGCCCCCTTCTGTTGGACCTGACGGTTCAGGGTCAGACCCAACAGTTGGCTCGGCCTGGTCAACAGCGCCGTTGGCTGGACCGTTTTGGTGGCGCTGAACTCCAGCAGCATGCGGCACCCGTTCAGGAGAGCTATCGCTCCTGGCGCCAAGCCTCGGCGGCCCTGGAGCAGGCCAAGGCCGATTGGTTGACGCTGCAGGCCGATATGGATCGTCAGCAACAACTTTTGGATGACCTGGAGGCAGCGCAGCTGGAGGACCCTTCAGAGCGCAGCCAACTGGAGAACGAAGAGAACCGTCTCGCCCATGGGGTGCGTCTGCAGGAAGGGGTGATGACCCTGATGGGACGGCTGGTGGATGGGGCTGAGGAGGCGCCATCAGTGTTGGACCACCTGGCGGCTTGTGAGGCCGAGTTGGCTCAGATGCAGCAACTCGATGGCAGCTTGTCGGCGGCAAGCGCTCGCTTTGGCGATGGCTTAGCGGAGCTCCAGGACTTCATCCGTGAGCTCGATCGCTATGGCTCGAGCCTGGAAAGCGATCCAGACAGCCTGGGGCAACTCCAGGAGCGAATGGCCTTGCTCAAGACGCTCGAGAAGCGCCATGGCAAGGATCTGGCCGAGCTGATCGCTTGGCGTGATCAATTGCGCGAGCAGCTGGTGCCTGGGGGCGCTCAAGCCAGCCTCGAGGCCTTGGAACAGTCTGAGCTTCAGGCCCGCCAGCGCCGTGATCGCTGCAACGCCCAGCTGACCCAGGCTCGCCGCGCTGCCGCTGAGGCCTTGGAACAAGAGCTGATGCAGGCCCTGCGGCCGATGGGTTTGGCCAACGTTCGCTTTCAAGTGGGTATCGAGCCCGCGGCCCCCGGGGAAGAGGGGGCGGATGCGGTGCAGTTCCTCTTTTCCGCCAACCCCGGGCAGCCGTTGGCTCCCCTGTCGGAGGTGGCCTCAGGCGGTGAGATGTCGCGCTTTCTCTTGGCCCTGAAGACCTGCCTGGCCGCGGCGGACCAGCACGTCACCCTGCTGTTCGATGAGATCGATACCGGTGTCAGCGGCCGAGTCAGTGGTGCCATGGCGGAGCTGCTGCAGCGCCTGGCTCAACAGCGTCAGGTCTTCTGCGTCACCCACCAGCCCCTAGTCGCTGCTGCAGCGGACCATCACTTCCAGGTGGCGAAGGAGGTGCGGGGCGGCATGACCCACACGCGAGTGTCCCAACTGCGGGACACTCAGGCTCGGCAGGCGGAACTGGCGGAATTGGCCGGTGGTGATTTCGGTGAGACCAGGAGCTATGCGGCGAGTTTGTTGAAGCGGGCAGGGTGACCCAATGCACCACCGGGTCCGTCTGTTTCACTACGGAACCTTTCAGCCTCTCTGGCAACAGCCTGGGTTGATCCAGCTCGGTCCACGGCTTCACGAGGGTCCCGGAAGCATTCAGGTGACTGCCCTTGGCATCGATCACCTGAATGCCGCGCTCCTCAGTCGGGGTTGTGACCCCGGCGGGGTGCTGGTTCATTACACCGATCCCTTTGTGCTGCGTTCCCATCCGCTGCGTGGGCTTCGCCTGTGGCCCGGTCCGCGTTTGTTGGTGTGTGGCGATCTGCACCATGGCGACTCGCCTCTGGATGTGCTTGCGGCCTACCTCGACGCGGAGCCGCACGACGCAGTGTTGCTCAGCTTCAATCCCGCCCTGCTCGCTGCCGTGCGCCAGAGGTTGAGCATCCCGGTGCGCGCCTTGCCGCCCACGTTTTTTCGCTACCCATCGGCGCCGCGTGTCGCCAATCCGCGTCTCGAGCTGTTGCATGTGGGCAGCCTTGGGCCGCATCACCCCCGTCGGCGCGAGCTGGTGATGGCGCTGCAGAACCGCGGCAGGGTGCCGTTCCGCCACGCCACCACCTCCAGTCCGGAGCAAGCTGCCGCGCTGTACGCCGAGTACGCCCTGGTGCTCAATGTGCCCCTCAACCACGACCTCAACCACCGTTTCTTCGAGGTAATGGCAGCGGGATCACCCCAGGTAGTGTTTGGGGATCCCGGGCTCGTTGGCGAGCATCGGCATATCGCCGAACGTCCGGATGTGTTTTGGGCTTCCAGCGTCGAGCAGCTCGAGCAGCAGGTGCTCGAACTGTTTGCTCAGCCCCGGGCTCTTCAGGCGATTCCTGTGGAGCCACCGCCCTACTGGGAGCTCGAGGACCTGCTCAAGACTGCTTTTGCGCCGATTTAATCCGTGACGTCTTTGCTCACCAGGCAGCCCCCGTAGACTCCACCATTGCTGAGCCTCCTGGATGCCCCGCGCCCTCGCCAAAAGCGTGAACGAGAAGGCTGCGCTTCAGGCCCTCAACGGCGGTTCCTTGGAGGATGTGATCCGGGTGCGGGGTGCCCGTCAGCACAACCTCAAAAACGTCGACGTCACGATCCCCCGCAACCAGCTGGTGGTCTTCACCGGGGTGAGCGGCAGCGGTAAGAGCTCCCTGGCCTTCGACACGATCTTTGCGGAGGGTCAACGCCGCTACGTCGAGAGCCTGTCGGCCTACGCCCGTCAATTCCTCGGGCAGGTCGACAAGCCTGATGTGGATGCGATCGAGGGCCTCTCTCCGGCGATCTCGATTGACCAGAAATCCACCAGCCACAACCCCCGTTCCACGGTGGGTACGGTCACGGAGATCCAGGACTATCTGCGTCTGCTGTTCGGACGCGCAGGGGAACCCCACTGCCCCGAGTGCGATCGCTCGATTCGGCCCCAGTCGATCGACGAGATGGTTGACCAGATCCTCACCCTGCCGGAGGGGACCCGTTATCAGCTTCTGGCGCCCGTCGTCCGCGGCAAAAAGGGAACCCACGTCAAGTTGCTGAGCGGCCTAGTGGCCGAGGGCTTTGCCCGCGTGCGCATCAACGGTGAGGTGCGCGAACTCGCCGACAACATCGAGCTCGACAAGAACCACTCCCACAACATTGAAGTGGTGGTGGATCGCCTGGTGGCCCGCGAGGGCATTCAGGAGCGCCTGACCGATTCCCTCCGCACCGCCCTCAAGCGCGGCGATGGCTTGGCCCTGGTGGAGGTGGTGCCGAAGTCTGGTGAAGAGTTTCCGCCCGAGGTGGAGAAGGAGCGCCTCTATTCCGAGAACTTCGCCTGCCCGGTTCACGGTGCGGTGATGGAGGAGCTCTCGCCGCGGCTGTTCTCCTTCAACAGTCCCTATGGCGCTTGCGCGGATTGCCACGGCATTGGACACCTACGCCAATTCACCAAAGAGCGGGTGATCCCGGATCCTTCGCTGCCGGTGTATGCGGCGGTGGCCCCTTGGGCAGAAAAGGACAATTCCTATTACTTCTCTCTGCTCTATTCGGTGGGAGAGGCCTTTGGCTTTGAGATCAAGACCCCCTGGAATGAGCTGACGACAGAACAGCACGACGTGCTGCTCAATGGTTCAAGGGAGCCGATCCCGATTCAGGCCGACAGCCGCTATAAAAAAAACCAGACCTATCTGCGGCCGTTCGAAGGGATCCTGCCGATCCTCGAGCGCCAGCTGCGTGATGCCAGCGGTGAGTCCATTCGCCAGAAGCTGGAGAAGTATCTGGAGTTGGTGCCTTGCTCCACCTGCCACGGCCTGCGACTTAAGCCGGAGGCCCTGGCCGTTCGGGTTGGTCCCTACCGCATCCATGAGCTGACCAACAGCAGCGTCGGCGAGAGCCTGCGCCGCATTGAAGAGCTGATGGGCGTTGGTACGAGCGAAGGGGCCGAACCCTTGCTCAACGCCCGTCAAATCCAAATCGGCGACCTGGTGTTGCGGGAGATCCGCATGCGCCTGAAGTTCCTGTTGGATGTGGGCTTGGACTACCTGAGCCTGGATCGTCCGGCGATGACCCTCTCCGGTGGTGAGGCCCAGCGCATCCGGCTGGCCACCCAGATCGGTGCAGGTCTGACGGGTGTGCTCTACGTGCTCGATGAGCCAAGCATCGGTTTGCACCAGCGCGACAACGACCGGCTGCTCAACACCCTTGTGAAGCTCAGGGATTTGGGCAACACCTTGATCGTGGTGGAGCACGACGAGGACACGATTCGCGCAGCCGATTACATCGTCGACATCGGCCCCGGCGCTGGGGTCCACGGCGGCAAGATCGTTGCTGAGGGCGACTTCGAGACCCTGCTCGCTGCTGAGGAGTCGTTGACAGGGGCTTACCTCAGTGGTCGGCGGGCTATTCCGACCCCGGCTGAGCGCCGCGCCAGTGGATCCCGCAAGCTCACCCTCGTGGGTTGTGCGCGCAACAACCTCAGCGGTTTTGACGTGGAGTTTCCCTTGGGCCGTCTGGTTTGCGTGACCGGCGTGAGCGGCAGCGGCAAGAGCACGATGGTGAATGAGCTCCTGCACCCCGCGCTGGAGCACAAGCTCGGCATGAAAGTCCCCTTCCCGGCTGGGGTCGAGGACCTCAAGGGCATCAAGGCGATTGACAAGGTGATCGTGATTGACCAGTCACCGATAGGCCGCACGCCTCGCTCCAACCCAGCGACCTACACCGGAGCGTTTGATCCGATCCGTCAGGTCTTTGCGGCGACCGTCGAGGCCAAGGCTCGCGGCTATGCCGTTGGTCAGTTCAGCTTCAACGTCAAGGGCGGTCGCTGCGAAGCCTGCAGTGGCCAGGGCGTCAATGTCATCGAGATGAACTTCTTGCCTGATGTCTATGTCCAGTGCGACGTCTGCAAGGGTGCTCGCTACAACCGCGAGACGTTGCAGGTGAAATACAAGGGCCAAACCATCGCGGATGTGCTGCAGATGACGGTGGAGCAGGCCTGTGAGGTGTTTTCAGCAATTCCTCAGGCGGCCGATCGGTTGCGCACTCTGGTTGATGTGGGCCTTGGTTATGTGAAGCTTGGCCAGCCGGCGCCCACCCTCTCAGGCGGTGAAGCCCAGCGGGTGAAGCTTGCCACCGAGCTCTCCAAACGCGCCACCGGCAAAACGCTTTATCTGATCGACGAACCCACCACTGGCCTCAGCTTCTACGACGTCCACAAGCTGATGGATGTCATTCAGAGATTGGTCGATAAAGGTAATTCCGTGCTCGTGATTGAGCACAATCTGGACGTGATTCGCTGCTCCGACTGGATTATTGATCTCGGTCCAGAAGGTGGCGACAAAGGCGGGAAGATTGTGGTGACGGGCACCCCTGAAACGGTCGCAGCCCATCTAGTCTCCCATACGGGGCGCTATCTCAAGCAGGTGTTGGAGCAGCATCCGCCGCAGCCTGTGGCGGCATGAATCCGTTGATTCCCATATATTAACCGAGATGCATTGGTTTTTATGAAGGCAGTAATTTTGGCTGGCGGCCTTGGAACGCGGCTCGCCGAAGAGACTCATCTACGGCCTAAGCCCATGGTTGAGGTTGGCGGTAAGCCAATGCTGTGGCACATCCTAAAGACGTACAGCTATCACGGCATTAATGAATTTGTTATCTGCTGTGGCTACAAGGGTTACATGATCAAGGAATATTTTGCTAATTACTTTCTGCATACTAGTGATGTTACCTTTCATATGGATCTCAACAGCATGGAGATTCATAAGCAGAATGCCGAGCCGTGGAAGGTTACGTTGGTTGATACAGGCGAGTCCACGCTAACTGGTGGTCGTTTAGCAAGGGTTCGGGATTACCTCGACGACACCTTTTGCTTCACCTACGGCGATGGCGTGGCGGATGTAGACATAAAATCACTTGTGGCTCACCACCAAGAGCAAGGCCTGCAGGCAACTCTAACGGCTGTTCAGCCGCCCGGCCGATACGGAATTTTAAAGATCGATGGCCACCAGGTGCGGCAATTCCATGAGAAACCAGATGGTGATGGAGGCTGGATCAATGGTGGCTATTTCGTGCTGGAGCCTTCGGTGCTTGATCTGATTGATGGGGACAGCTGTACCTGGGAGCAGCAGCCTCTTAATACTCTGGCCAATACTGGCCAGCTAAGTGCCTACTTACACCATGGCTTCTGGCAACCGATGGATACTCTGCGCGACCGACAGCGTTTGGAAGAGCTTTGGGCTGTTGGCGGGGCTCCCTGGAAGGTATGGGGCTGATGGCAGATCAAAAGTTCTGGGCTGGTAAGCGGGTGCTCTTAACCGGTCATACCGGTTTTAAAGGCAGCTGGTTGGCACTTTGGCTTAGAGAGCTTGGTGCTCATATAACCGGTGTTGGGCTCGAGCCAGATACGACTCCTAACCTTTTTGGCAAGCTGGAGCTGGAGAGGCGTCTGGAGCGACATCACATCGCTGACATTCGCGATCCACTCGCGTTGGTTGAGATTGCCCAAAGCTGCCAACCAGACGTGGTGTTGCATCTCGCAGCACAGCCCCTGGTGCGCCGCAGTTACCGCGACCCACTCGGCACCTGGGCTACCAATGTGCAGGGGAGTCTTCACTTGTTGGAGGCTTTGAAATCGCTGAATCATCTCTGTGCCGTGGTGATGGTCACCACGGACAAGGTGTATGCGAACCGTGAATGCCCTTATGGCTACCGGGAAACCGATCGCCTGGGTGGGCACGACCCTTACAGCGCTAGCAAGGCAGCAGCTGAACTGGCGATTGCTAGTTGGAGAGAGAGCTTCTGCGGTGACGGAACTCACCAAACCCCGAACCTGCGCATCGCCACAGCTCGGGCTGGCAATGTTATCGGTGGCGGCGATTGGGCAACCGATCGGATCGTGCCAGATGCCATGCGCGCCCTCGCAGCTCGGCAGCCAATCCCCGTGCGCAACCCTACTGCCACCCGCCCTTGGCAGCACGTGCTCGAACCACTGAACGGATACCTCCTGCTGGCGCAACAGATGCTGAATCAGAGTCAGCCACCCTGCGATGCCTTCAACTTTGGTCCCACGCTCAACAGCAACCGTTCCGTCGCCGACCTAGTGCAGACCATGCTCCAGCATTGGAATGGAACCTGGGTTGACGCTCATGATGCGAGTGCTCCACATGAAGCTGGCTTGTTGCACCTCCAAATCGATAAAGCGCATCACCAGCTGGGCTGGCGGCCTAGGTGGGATTTCGATGAGACTCTGGAGCGCACGGTGCGCTGGTACAAAGATGTTCACGACGGTGCAGATCCTTTCTCCCGTAGCTTGGTGGACTTACAGGCCTATCAAGCAGCGCTGGCAGCATGACGAGTACACCGGAGCAGCTCAAAGTCCAGATCTTGCAGCTCACGAGGCAGTATTCGCGACAGGTGCATGCCAGTTTTCGTCCTGCTGCAGACCCAGAACGTTTGCCATGGCGAGAGGGAGACCCGATTCCTTATGCCGGACGCGTTTTCACAGAAGACGAGGTGGAGGCGGCTGTTGCGAGCACACTTGATTTCTGGCTCACGCTCGGCAATCAGGGCGATGCCTTTCAGCAGGAACTGGCCGGCTTTTTGGGGGTACGTCACAGCTTGTTGGTGAATTCTGGTTCAAGTGCCAACTTGATCGCCATATCAACGCTCACCTCACCAAAGCTGCCAGACGAGAAACGCATTAAGCCGGGTGATGAGGTAATAACGGTGGCCGCCAGCTTTCCAACCACAGTGGCCCCCATTCTTCAGGTGGGGGCCGTACCGGTCTTTATCGACGTTGATCCGGTGACGGCCAACGCCCGTTGTGATGAGCTAGAGCTGGCCTACTGTCCAGGGAAAACCAAGGCCGTGATGATGGCTCACGCCCTTGGCAACCCCTTCGATCTGGCGGCCACACTGGCCTTCTGCCGTAAGTATAATCTTTGGTTGGTGGAAGATAACTGCGACGCACTAGGTTGCAGCTATTCAATGCCTCGAGAGCTGGCCGAAAGCCTGGGCTTTACGGACAACAGTCCAGGTCTCGATGAGGGCCCCGATCGAGTTGTTCGCTGGACCGGCACCTGGGGAGATCTAAGCACCCAGAGCTTCTACCCGCCTCACCACCTCACGATGGGTGAGGGTGGCTCGGTGAACATAGTGCGCGACGCCAAGCTCAAGGTGATCGCCGAGAGCTTTCGCGACTGGGGACGTGACTGCTGGTGCCCTAGTGGCATCGATAATACATGCGGTAAGCGCTTCGGTTGGCAACTGGGAGAACTGCCAACTGGGTACGACCACAAGTACACCTACAGCCACCTTGGCTACAACCTCAAACCACTAGATCCTCAGGCTGCGATCGGTCGAGTGCAGCTCCAGCGATTACCGGAATTCATAGAGGCACGTAAGCAGAACTGGGAAATTCTGCGACAAGGACTGGGTGCTCTAGATGATGTTCTCGATTTTTGCTTGCCTACTCATGCCAGTGGCTGGGACCCAGAGCAAGGCTTCTCATGGGATGGGTCTGGCTGTCGCAGTGTTTGCTCTTGGTTTGGCTTCAAGATTGCTGTGAAGCCTTGTGCATCCTTCAGTCGCACTGGGCTGGCCCAGGAACTTGACCGACACCAGATCGGAAACCGTATGTTCTTTGGCGGCAACCTCTTGCGGCAGCCGGCTTTCGTTCAGCTGCGTCAGGAGCGTCCCGAATCTATGAGGGTGGTGGGTGAGATGACAGCCTCTGATGCCATAATGAACAACACGATCTTTATCGGGACCTATCCAGGATTGACCCAACCAATGTTAGAGAGTGAATGCCATAAGATTCGGAGCTTTGTGATGCGTGCCCAGCAGTCTTCCTAGCAATAATAAGGCCCGGGATGAACAAGAACTTCGACAAAATTATCCTCACCTCGAATAATACCGTCTTCGAGGCTATTGAAAGGCTGGAGGCGACTGGTTTCCATATTGCCTTTGTTGTAGATGATCAATATCATCTTGAGGGGTTGATTACAAACGGCGACCTGCGCAGGCACCTTTTGTCTGGTGGCGCCGCTAGTGATTCGGTTTTGGCGTGTATGAACAGCTCGTACCGCAGTGTGAATGCTGATGCGAGCAGAGAGGAAATCCTAAAGCTGTTTGATCTGGGTTTTCATGTCATCCCTCGCCTTACTAAAGAGGGCAAACTTCTTGATTTGATTACGCCCGATGTTGATCTCGCCACACCCGAGGCGCCTGTTTTCGCTCGTGCCAGGGCCCCGGTGCGTATCAGCTTTGCCGGTGGCGGTTCTGACCTTACTTACTTTTTTGTAGACAGCCCAGGTGCTGTGTTGAGCACCACATTAGCCCTCTATAGTCATGCCACGTTGATGCCAAGGGCCGACAAGAAGATCAAAATCCATTCCGAAGACCTCGCCACCGATGAAGAGTTCGAAAGTCTGCTGGAATTACAGCAGACAAGACAGAAGAGCCTCCTTAGTTCTGTGGTTTCAGTCGTCAAACCTTCCTACGGTTTAGATTTATATGTGCGTTCGGATTTTCCGGTTGGTTCTGGCTTAGGCGGATCCTCTGCGGTAGCCACAGCGGTCGTTGCAGCTTTTAATGAGATGCGGCTCGATCGCTGGAATAATTACGATATCGCCGAGTTAGCCTTTCAGGCTGAACGTCTCTGTTTTGGCGTAGCTGGAGGCTGGCAGGATCAATACGCATCGGTTTTTGGGGGGTTAAACCTCATCGAATTGGGCAACGGCAAGAATTTTGTCCACGCCCTGCGCCTTGAGGATGCCACTCTCAATGAGTTGGAAGAAAGCCTGATCCTCTGTGACAGCAAAATTCAGCACGACTCGGGATCTCTGCATTTGAAGCAGCGCGAATCTTTTTCTCAGGATCAAAAGACCCTCGCTGTTGAGCAGATGGTTTGCCTCTGTAGGCGTATGCACAAGCATCTCATACGAGGTGAACTTATGGACTTCGGCCGTAGCCTCAATGAGGCTTGGCAGATCAAGCGCAATCTTTCCCCATTAATCAGTAACCAGCGTATTGATGCTATCTACCGTGGTGCGATCAATGCGGGTGCGCTTGGAGGCAAACTCATGGGGGCAGGTGGTGGTGGATTCTTTATGTTCTTTGTCCAACCGCAGTGCCGCAAGCAGGTGATTCAGAAACTTCGCGAACTAGACTGCCATATTTCATTCTTCCGATTTGACGCCAATGGTGTCACATCCTGGCGAACTAAAGTTCATTAGAACAGCTATGACCACTCAAGACCCCACTAGCACATTTTTGATTGATGATTTTGTAGTTGGCGGGCCCGATGTTTTTGTGATCGCGGAGATTGGCAACAATCATCAGGGCGATTTAGACATGGCAAAACAGTTGGTGGAAGCCTCTATCGAGGCAGGAGCTGATTGCGTTAAGTTTCAATTACGCAACCGACAGGCTCTGTACCGTCGGCGGGCCGAAGGAAAAATGACAGAAGATCTTGGTGCTGAGTATATCCAAGACCTGCTTAACAAATTTGAGCTCACTCTGGCAGAACATAGGGAACTTCGCAGGTACTGCGACCAACGCGGGATTCTCTATATTTGTACACCATGGGATGAATGTAGTTTGGATGTGCTCGCCACGATGGATGTCCCAGCATTAAAGCTCGCTTCTGCGGATTTGTGCAATCCTTACCTCATTGCCAAGGCCGCGAAGCTTGGGGTTCCTCTGATTCTCTCAACAGGCATGTCCTTTGAGAACGAAATCCTTCTAGCGATCGATCAGTTGAATCGACTATCCGTACCCTTCGCGCTGCTGCACTGCAACAGCACTTACCCAGCACCAGAAACGGACATCCAGCTGCCTTATATCCGTCGTTTGAAAGAACTACATGGCGTGATTGGTTATTCCGGCCATGAGCGTGGCATTGCGATCAGCCTGGCTGCCGTCGCGATGGGGGCCACTATCGTCGAGCGGCACATCACACTTGATCGCTCTCTAGAGGGTCCCGATCACCTCGCAAGCTTAGAACCAGCTGAATTTCAGGAGTTGGTCAGCGGTGTCCGCTCTGTACAAAGAGCTTTACTATGGGAGGGGCCAGGGAGACATGTAAGCCAGGGAGAGCTGCTTAACAGAGAGAATCTGGCCAAGAGTGTGGTGGCTGCACGGCAGATCAGCAAGGGTCAAATCTTTACCGAGAGTAGCTTCCTGGTTGCCAGTCCTGGACAAGGATTGCCTCCCTATCGACTGCGGGAGTTGATCGGAAAAACAGCTATGAGAGTTATAGAAGAGGGAGAGTTTCTCTATGAGAGTGACATCAGTGGACTTGGTCCAGCACAATATGACTACAGTTTTCCGATCCGATGGGGAATTCCAGTTCGTTATCACGACTTTGCGGACTTCGCGATGATGGTTAAGCCTGATCTGTATGAATTCCATCTTTCCTACCGGGATCTTGCCATTTCTCCCGAGCTCTTTCTTCAGGAAACAGCTTGCACCCGCCTCGTGGTTCATGCACCAGAACTGTTTGAAAACAGTGAGCTACTCGATCTAGTCAGTGATGATCCGGCTTATCGTCAGCGCTCGATCGACAATCTACAGCGGGTGGTGGATGCTACTCATGACATTGCTCGATTCTTCCCAAAAGCTGATTCTCATCTTATTGTTGCGAATATCGGTGGATTTTCGGCAGACGAACCTTTACCTAAGGATCACCGACAGCTAATGTATCAACGCTTTCATGAATCTTGCCAGCTGATCAAATGGGGAGATACCGAGTTGATCCCTCAGAACATGGCTCCTTTCCCCTGGCATTTCGGCGGTCAAAGATATCAAAATATATTTATGATGCCACAGGAATTATCTGAACAGGCAAGCAAGCATGGATTCAGGCTATGCCTAGACCTTGCGCACTTAAAGATGACTTGTAATCATTTTAAGCTTGATTTTGCTACCGCCTTGGAAACTTTACTACCTCTAACAGCTCACCTTCATGTCTCCGATGCTTCTGGCACTAATGGCGAAGGAGTTGTAATGGGTACTGGAGATATCTGCTGGCCACCCACCTGGAAATCAATTTGCAAGCAACCTGGTGCTAGCTTTATTCCGGAAGTGTGGCAAGGGCATAAGGATCACGGGGCTGGCTTCTGGCAGGCACTAAATATTCTGTCTTCCATCACATTCGACGAACAATTGATCGGCGAGTAACTGACATGCGACACTAGTTGATATAAAAAGCATAAATCACTCTTTAAGAGCTCTAAAGGCTATCCTTTTTATTGCGCCTACTTGTATGCAGCCCTCTCTCCATGGGCCCGCTAGCATCACAAAGAAGCAAGCCTAACCATGCTACAATTAGTTAGGCTGCAAGAACGGTGCTACCATTCAAATCTATTTATCATAAGCAATTCCTCAACCTCAACCTCAACCCCAACCTCAACTGTGGCTAACTTAACTGTATACGGATTTGGAAATAGAGGGCGTGATGTTATAGATCAGTTGATAGCACAAGGGGAGCAAGTCGGCATGATATTCGATCGCTCCCCCTCAGCTAGTACCTATCGCGATATTCCAGTGCGAACCCTTGAGGATCCCGATGCGCAGACTGTTGTGCGGGGTTCTCGATGCCTGATAGCTTTACACAATGGCTACGTAGATATTCGTGAGATCTATTCGAATCTCAAAAGTATAGGATCAACTCCTATTTCTTTGGTCAACGCTCATCATTTCGGTCTTTCGCTAAGCCTGTACCAACCATATTGGCTCGATACAGCATCCCCAGGATTTCGGATCTCCGACGATGATGCAGGCTGGATGACCAAGTCTCTCGCCGACGCGAGGAGCGTATCCATCTTTTCTGCGCTTCGGCGGTATCGCGAAACTGGCGAGATATCGGATTGCCCTGCACCAAGCAGCTCTGATGTCTACACCCCTAACGATTTGCATCGATACAATGATCCTGTTCACCTGCTTGACTGCGGGGCTTGCGTTGGTGACGCCTTCACACAGTTTGCAAGGGAATACTCGGTAGCCAGCTACTTTGCGTTTGAGCCAGATGCGACAAACTTTGAAAGACTCGCCAATCGTAAATTTGCTTGCGATAATATAACTATTCTTCCTTTAGGAGTTTCTAGTCGTACAGAGCTTCTTCACTTTCAAGCAGGTAATGGTCACGGTAGTCTGATTGATCCGAGCGGTGAAAGCGTTATTCAGTGTGTGTCAGTAGATGACATCGCAAAATCATATTGTCCTACAGTCGTAAAGTTTGACGTTGAGGGAGCTGAGCGGCATGCGCTTCTCGGCATGCGCAGGCTTATTACTCGTTGCCGTCCAGACCTGTGTGTATCGGTTTATCATCGCCCGGAAGATCTAATATCAATCCCTAAACTGCTAGATGACTGGAATCTAGGCTATCGCTTTTATTTAAGAACTCATGAGCACAATGGCTTTGGGACTGTGCTTTATGCACGCAAAAGCTATGACTGAGTCTAACCAAAGTACCCATTAACCATCCTGCATCTCAGATATGAAGGTTGCTGAATTTCTTATCTCTGTACTCCGAGGCCTTGGTATTCAGCAGGGATTCTCGCTTGTTGGCGGGATGTCAATGCACTTGAACAGTGCAGCATCCTCACAACTCGACATCATTTACTGCAACCATGAGCAAGCGGTAGTATCTGCGGCTGATGGATATGCAAAGGCAGCGGACTTCTCTCTTCCAGGTCTTGCCATCGTCACATCAGGTCCTGGGGTTACAAATACAATAACAGCCGTTGCTTCCGCCTTTTTCGATTCAGTACCTATCATTTTGTTGTCCGGTCAGATAAAGTCTGACTACCTAAATCGTTATAGTGTGCGTAGCTATGGGCCGCAAGAGGTGCCACATGCTGAATTGCTTCGGCCGATTACCAAGCTTACTTTTACATATAATCCCAGTGAAGTAGATAATCAAAGTCTCGCCCAAAACCTAGCATTAGCCATGACAGGGCGCAAAGGCCCTGTTCACATTGATATTCCGCTAGACGTGCAGGCTCAGGACTTAAAGACTGTTTCCGATGTTAATGAAGTGGTCGCAGCGTATCACTTAATCCTTGGTTCAGAAATTGACCATCAAGATACCTTATCGCCTGATGTTCTCAACGCATTAGCTTCATCTCAGCGCCCTGTACTCGTGCTTGGGAACGGTCTCAAGATTGCATCCGTTCCGCAGGATACTATCGATACCCTTGTAAATCGACTTGGATGTCCGATCCTTCTTACATGGGCAAGTATAGATCTTTTAGAGTATTCACACCCCCTATGCTTTGGTTGTGCAGGTGGCTTGGCGGGAGTGCATTCCAATCGTATTTTGCAGGCCGCTGATTTAATCATCTTTCTTGGCACCCGTTTGGATTTGCTCACAACAGGCTTTAGTCCTGAAAACTATGGAAAGAACGCTCGCCGCTTTGTCGTTGAGTTAGACCCAAATGAGAGGTCAAAGTATGCCCACATTCCGAGCATTCAACCCATCGCTCAAGATGTTCGTGTTGTAGCGAGAGATCTTTGTCACGCAGTACCACCTCCTCAGAATATATTACACAAGTGGCTGACACAATGCCGCGCTTGGCAAGCTGAGAACCAAAAAGCAGAAGATCGTGAGTTTGCAGACAAGAAGCTAAGTATCTATCATGTCGCCAACTTAACAAGTGGCTGCAACGCGGCCAGATATATAGTCCCAACAGCTGCAGGTTATGCAATTGAAGGCTTTGCTCGCTTTTACAAAGCATTAAAGAATTCCCGATTTTCTTGGGCTGGCCACGTTCTCGGCAGCATGGGCTTGGCCATTCCTTCGGCTATAGGTGCAAGTGCTCGGCTGCAAACCTGTGTAGTCTGCGTTGACTGTGACGGCGGACTTCTGCTGAACGTCCAAGAACTCCTTACTATTCGCGCCAATCCACAGCTGGCCATAGCAATTATCGTCCTTAACAATAATGGTTACACATCTATTCGTGTGAGTCAGTCACGGGCATTTAAACGCAACTTTGGAGCCGGCCCGGATTCAGGACTCGCTTCAATGGACTTTGCTTCTTTGGCTGAGATTTCGGGACTGCGATATATGCCATGTTCTACCCATGCACAGCTAGAAAACTCCATTAATGAAATCTGTAGTTCCTCGAGGGTTTTCATAGATGTTTTTCTGGACGATGACGATTATCGAGGTCCTGCCATCTCAACCATATTTGATGACAATGGTATCCCCTATTCCACCCCTCTCGAAGAAGTCTCCTGGAGATGAAAACCGCCTTTCATGACTTTTTAGTCGAAACTGTTGCCGACAGTGCAGCTTCCATGAACGCACTGCTTGATGATGTCACCATCTGTGATGCCTTGTATCTAGCGGCAAGTCACTGCATAAACGCCCTTCGTGGGGGCCTGAAGATTCTCATTGCTGGGAACGGAGGAAGTGCTGCAGATGCTCAGCATTTTGCAGGCGAGTTGGTCAGTCGTTTTTCTTTCGAACGTCCGGCACTTGCTGCAATTGCACTCACGACCGATACCTCAATCATGACAGCCGTTGGCAATGACTATGGTTATAATAGTCTCTTTTCGCGTCAGATTCAGGCTCTGGGTGTATCAGGAGATGTATTTATTGCGATTTCTACTAGTGGCAATTCTCAAAATGTCCTTTACGCACTACAACAGGCCAACGAGCAAGGTCTCACCACGATTGGTTTGACGGGTCGTACGGGTGGAAAAATGAACTCACTTTGCGACACTTGTATTTGTGTGCCTTCAGACTCCACTCCTCGCATTCAGGAATCTCATCTAGTGCTTGAGCACACCCTGTGTGCCTGGATTGAACAGGAGCTGTTTGGGAAGGAGGACAACTCATTATGAACGCAGTTGTGCTCTGTGGCGGTTTGGGCACACGCTTGGGAGAGCTCACAAAGGACACACCAAAGCCTTTGCTTGATGTGGCTGGCCAGCCCTTCGTTACCCATGTTCTTGAACGACTTCAAAGCAACGGCGTCCGCCACGTTTGCTTGGCCGTGAGCTTTCAATGGCAAAAGATACACTCAACTCTTGGAGAAAGCTGGAAAGGCTTGCCCCTCACATATTCCGTTGAAGACACGCCGCTTGGCACTGGTGGGGCAATCCGCCGAGCTCTCACGACCATGGATTGGTCGGAAGCGCTAGTCACCAACGGCGACACCTTTGTCGAGGCCAACCTGCGGCAGATTCAGGCGTTTGCACACCGTTCCCAGGCTGATGTCGTCTTGACACTCAAGCATGTGCCTAATGTCGCTCGCTATGGCCGCGTTAACCTTCTCCCTAGTGGACGAGTCACTTCGTTCAACGAAAAGGGCAAAAGTGGACCCGGATTCATTAATGCGGGTCTGTTTTGGCTTCGAAGTGATCTTCTTACAGGCATTCCTGACGATGTCTTTAGCTTTGAGCATCATGTTATGATGAAGCATCTCCCCCGCATGGTCATATACGGCTTAATTACCGATGGCTACTTTATAGATATGGGTATTCCTGAAGATCTCAAGCGTGCCCGTCACGAGGTCGCTCTTTGGCAATGACTCATCAGAGGCCTGCCCTCTTTCTAGACCGTGATGGGGTTATAAATGTTGATTATGGCCACGTGCACGAACGAGAGCGATTTCATTTCGTTCCTGGCATCTTTCAGCTGGTACGCACTGCCAATCAGTACAATTACCAGGTCATTGTTGTCACCAACCAGTCAGGCATTGCTCGTGGCTACTATACACAAGAAACATTTTCTCATTTAACACAATGGATGCTTGAAACCTTTAATGCTGAAGGTGCTCTAATCACTGCTGTTTATCATTGCCCCCACCATCCGACTGAAGGGACAGGTCCCAATACGATGACCTGTCAATGTCGCAAGCCTCAGCCTGGTTTATTCTTTCAAGCCACGGCTGACTTTGATATTCTAGTGCCTCATTCAATCATGATTGGTGATAATATCTCCGATTTGTTGGCAGCACATCGTGCTGGCATTACGAACCTCTTCCTGTTTAACAATACGCAGAACTCCTTGGAAAGCGCTTATCTTATCGATTCAGTCTCGGCGATTTCAGACTTATCCGACAAAGAGTTACTTCGTCTCATCCGCTCCCACTAGAGTCCAAAATTCCAACCAGCATTCTTTGTTGATGACGAAATCTTCAGTTTTGCTGTGGACAGGCGCCACGGGTTTCTTTGGCCGTTCTCTTTTGCGTTATTTGCAAACTCATGGACCTAGTACGACAGAGTGGCATTTTCTTAGTCGTGATCCTGATGCTTTCGCGCGTCGTTGGCCAGATCTTGCATCTCTTCCGCAGACTACATGGCATAAAGGTGATATTGCTACGGTTTCTGCTGGCGATTTCCCGCCTCTCACCCATATTGTTCATGCAGCTGCCGACTCTACAAATATTAGTCACCTTACCGCTTTGGAAAGGTTTGATCAGATCTCCTCAGGAACGCGTAATATCCTCGAGTTGGCTGCTCGCTCAGGTGCAAGACGCTTCCTGATGATTAGCTCTGGAGGCGCCTATGGAACCATTCCACATGGCAGAAGTAGTGCGGCCGAATCTGACCACTGGATTCCAGATCCCCTTGCACCTTCTAGTGCCTATGGGATGGGTAAGCGCATTGCAGAGCACCTCTGCGCTCTTTACGCCGAAGCTCACCCCATCGAATTTGTTGTTGCCAGATGTTTTGCTTTTGTAGGTCCCGACCTGCCACTTGACGCTCATTTTGCTATTGGCAACTTCATTCGTGATGCCCTTACAGCTGATGTCATCACCGTTCGCGGTGACGGTAGTCCGCTGCGGAGCTACCTTTACCAGAGTGATTTGGCGCATTGGCTTCTTGCATTGCTTCAGTACGGACGTCACGGCCAGGCTTACAACGTTGGCTCAGATGAGACTCACTCCATAGCAGATGTTGCGTATCTAGTTCGTAATCTCCTTGCGCCAGATAAACCTGTTCAGTTCCTTGGCGAGATCGACAATGCTGCTACCCGTAGCATCTATGTACCCGATATTCGCAAGGTGCAGGAGGAGCTCGGTCTCAAGGTCGCTGTTCCTCTGGCTGAGGCAATTCAACGCACTGGATCTGGCTTTCAACCTCCAAACCTGCACGATCTGCGCTTGTAACATTCATGATATGTTGATTCTTCAACTTGTCCCAATATGTTCATCCATGCCAACGCTAATATCTAGCTCCGGATCGATTGAAGCTCGTACCATTACCACTTTACTTAATGATCTATCTACAGCCATCCACCCTCAGTTATCCTGTGCAGAGGACTATCCTTCTGAAGCAATCACTCCTCATCCTGCTCCCTACGCCTTTAAATCGTCAGGTTAGATCCAGAGATTAACTTGAGCAACCAGTGAAAAGCTTCTCTCAACATCCTGCGATCCTCGACCGGCTTTGAACTTAACTTCTAGTCCAATCGATCTACGTATATGCCGAATCTTCTCCTACTGCCACCTGAGGAGAACTCTTTCTCTAAGCATGCATCTGAACTTCTTGCCTCCTCTCCAGGCCCTGACTGGTCCGTAATTAAGCGAATCTGGAAGGCGATCGGCACTTATCCACTGGACAGGGATTCTATTAGCTTTCTTCGTAATCAAGCATTAGACAACCGCCCATGTGACCTCTTCTTATTTAAAACACCCCTAGTCATCATTTACAGGTGGCCTAACGGAGAGCTTAGGTACTTTCTTATTCTTAACAACAGTTACTTATGTGAATCGAAGGAAAGTGCCGTCTATCTAGGCCTCTTTCCTTTTATTGAGCCTTTAGATGCAGGCTTTTCTGTTGATCTAGATCGATTTTCTTGTGAGCGTATCCCTGGCCGAGTTGCATGGTTGCCAATCAATGCAAATTACAGCCATTTTCTTGCCGACTATGTGGGCCCATGGAGTTCACATGTCTCTCATCTCCCACTCACTCGATCCTTGTTGGTCTTGACGCCTGATCTACTGAAGCCGTGGCAGGAAACAATGCTGGGTTATCTTGGCATGAAAAATTTCTTACCATGTACCGTACCGACTGGAGCTGCTCGTGTCTTCATGCCTGATGAGTTGCTCGTACCAGTCGCCGCTAGTCCACTGTCTTCTCTCTGGTCACTGAAACAATACCTTGGAACTATTCTTAGCTCAGCCTTTAGTAACACTGTAGATAAAGACCAGATCGTCTTTCTTGTTCGACGTGATAAGACTGCCATGCGGATACGCAATGGTCCTGAGCTTGATCAACTGGTTATTGATCGTGGAGGCCATCTGGTAGACCCGACACATCTTGATTACAGCCAAAAGGCCAATCTCTTATCTCGAGCCAAGATCATTATTGGTGACGGCAGTTCAAACATTAATGCATCTCTTTTCATGAGTAGTGCCTCAAATTACATTGGACTACTCGACCCACTAGCAGCCTTTGACCCACGATTCCTTTCTGGGGGATGGTCATATGGCAGCCTCATCTCAGATCGTTCTTACAATGTACTAGGGACAGATCCAGAAGTCTTGCCTGGATCACCCCTCTGTTCAGCGATTTATGACCTGGATCAAATCTCCCAACTTATTGATAAACTTCAGGACTTTCCTTAGCCTTAACCCCTAGCATGCGCTTATGACGTACTTGCAACTCGTGTAATCCGGCATTTTACGTCATCTCTTTGTAGGTGGCTCATTTCCTCTCCTCGTGGACTTTGGAATATGTGTTTTCCTATTTGCCGGCCGCCTTCCTAGAACCTGAACTGTCAACGTAGACTTATGCTTGGTCGCCTCCCAACCACCGCGACATAGTAAGGTATAGCGCTTGCAATAAAGCCTGGGTTTGCACGCCGCATCTAATGCAAAGCATTTAATCTAGGATTAAATGCTTTCCGGACATCACTTCTAGACCGTAGCCCTGACTTCTAGTTACTACCCTGTATTCTTTTCTCCCAACTCTTCTAGTCACACCCTTCGCAGTCCTTCGGCACCCGCATCCTTTGAACATTCTCCATAACCACCTACCGAATGTCGATCAATCTTGCAGAGTTATCACACTCAGTAAGCAGCTCCTGTGCGTACTTAGATGCCTCTACTATTCTCTCTGCGGCCCTAAATATGCTGTACTTATTGCTAGACCTGGGCCCGTTCGCTGATATTCGTCCGGCGGCTATTGTCGGTTATTGTCTTCGTACAACTGGAATATAACGTATTAGCCCTGACCAATCTACCTTGACCATCTTATGTTTGCTGTATTGATCAAGTGTATTCCTAAGCGCCATCTTTGAATGGCTTGATGCATCGAGCTTTTTATGGCGTCATCAGTGACATTGATCTTGACTGCCGAAGGAGTAGATCTACAAATGTACCTTAAGTGCTTCATCCATTCTACATGACTCCTACTAACTCACTCGCTAACTTTCAGAGTTCCACGCTATTAAGTCATCTAGTGTTCCTGGTTGACCGTGATCTGATGTTAACAACCTCACTTGCACCTGTAATCGTCCAATGGTACCTGAAGCTCTGAATCGCTGACTTCCCACGCTATATTGCATCCTTCACAACATACTGCGATGTCTTATCAATGACTGTTCAACTCACTCTAGCGACAACATCACTACTAATGTCGGCTGTATGGTTGATCTCAATTACATTCCGAGAGACGTCTATGAATAACGACATCCCCTTGCCCTGATGAACACTAACAACCTTCGACCACTCCCAACGTCTCATGCTTGACAAGAACTTCTAATCGAGCAATGATGGCTATGCAGTCGCCAGCACTTTCTTACTAGCTCTCATTATCATTGGCGATTTCCACTTTAAATCATCATCACTGTTCATGAGCCGAATCCCTGACCTTGCAGTCGAAGTTGGTTACAACCATATGGGATCTGTCTATTTACTCGAGTCTATGGTTAGGGATTCATGCTTACTTGCGGATCGTCTTACCTTTCAGTACAGGGACATTTCTAATCTCACTGACCAGCGCTTACAGCTTAGCTTTCAGGTCTTGGTTGAGATGAAATCTTATGCACGTTCTTTAAACCCCGCCCTTCGTATTGGTTTGGCCATAGATTCTGAGGACGGCTTTCTCAAAGCGAGCGAGCATTTTGACTTCTGCAAGATCCTTTCCGTGCAGGCCACCGCTCCCTGGCTTTCCAGTCTTGTGTCGCCGGATAATACCTTTCCCGTTTATGTCTCTCTAGGTCTTGCGTCTATGTTTGCACTAGATGAGTCTCACCCTCTCCTTACAAATACCCTGAGCACCCATCCTATCTATACCTCATTTTCCCTAGACGGTTCCGATATCTCCAGTGCTGAGCTTACCGAGATATCTAACAAGTCGTCTTCAATTTCATTTGGTTCACACCAAGAGGGCACCGACTTCATAAAGCTTGTTTGTGATTCCCACGACTGTGACATTGTATTTGCCTATCTTTCAGCATTTACTGATAAGTGCTATAATCCTGACTCCCTCCATTCTCTTACTATTAATGAATTAAAAGATCTCAAGTCATATTTCGTTCGTCGACATCAATTTCTGTCGCAACCTCCTAGGAACAACTATCAGCAGTACAAGCCTGCAAGTTAACTATGATGAAAGAAGCCCTTATCTTGGGATCTACAAAGGGGATTGGTCGCGCTTTCTATGAAGTTGCCACCTCTCTCGGATACAATGCACTACCTGCAGGAAGAGACCTTTTCGACACATTACGCGATACTTCTGAATTCAGTACACAAAATATCGCAGCAGAAATCTCAGCTCATGTTTATGACTTAGTTATTCTGAACACAGGTGGACTTCCTGTCCTTGACTTCTCCGAAGAATCCCCAGTGGGTGATATAAGTCTTTATAAAGATGCCATTAACAGCTATTTCCTCTCGTATGTTGAGCTTTTCACTCATCTCAGGGTAACCCACAATGCCAAACTGATTATGGTATCTAGTCATGTTATCCATAATACAGAATCACGACTTGCTCACAGTGCCATTGCTAGAAGTGCTTGTGAGATATTTCTTGCCTCGCTTCCTAGAATCCTTGATAAGCCACAACTAGAAACACTATCGCTCAGATTTGGCCCTGTCGCCACTGACAGACTAACTAGTCTCTTAGTAAACGATCACAAATCTTTAGATGATCTGGCATCTAAGCTACCGAGGAGACATGTTGCGAATATCGAAGACGTAAAAAAGCTTGCTGTTTTTCTCTTGTCCGGTGGGACTACCTTAATTGGCAGCACTTATCTCAATATCGATGTCGGGATTCAGATTTCCAAACAGCTTGGCTTCACAGATTGAGTGTTGTCTTCTTGATCAGTGGTATTAGTACCTCGCCGTAAAAGTAATCATCTTTAAGTCTTCTGTACCTATCCAGTAGATCACTGCTATCTAGTGAGCTGCAGCGTAGCTTGTCACTAACTGTTCTTGCTTCACACAGTATGATGTCAAAAAACCTAAGTATCACGATCGTCACAGCATTCTCTACTGCGAGGATCTTGGTCTCAGGATCTATCTGAAGCTTAGACAGTCCAATAAAGTAAGACTTCGCCAGTGAGCACATATTCGTCATGTCTAGTGGATATCCTGACTCTCCATTGGTCGAACCATAAAGAACTTGTACTTGTTCAACTCTTAGCTCATCCATGTCCTTTAATTTTGCTTCGACTTCTCTACAAGCAAAATCAAGTCCTGCGATGCCTCCAAAGTATGCCATAGATGTTGTTGATACATGGTCTGAACCATAGCCGAAGCTATTGACCAGTGACTTACACGCGTCTGTCCGGTATAACCCCCATAATGGTTCGTTTGACGTGTACAACCAATTCACGATATCCATCGAGTCAACATCTGAAAGTCCCATGCGCATTCGCTCCTTTTTGTCTGGTGCAGAGAGACAGAACACTTCTGGTTCAGAAAACAATCCATCCTTCACATTCCTCCCGTACGCAAGGTCATAACCCTTATGACTCTCCAGAAACAGATATAGCTTCAGCACGGCAAGGTCATCGGCTATCAGATCGTTCCCGCTTGCGTACAACATATATTCGGTGAAAGAGCTCTTGCTAAGAATATTGCCAGTTGTGTGCGGGCCAAGATTCGACCTTGTCCTCACAGCGTTGAAATTAGAATGGGTGTATTGATAATCTTCGATAAACTCCCAAGATCCATCGGACGAACAGTTGTCCAACAGAACAACCGAAAGCCTTACGCCTTGTTGACGCTCTAGAGATTCTAGCACTCTTGGTAATATTTCCACATTGTTATAATTAGGTATCGCAACTGTGATTAATGGTGCATCAATCTCTTTGCTGATAGCTCTAAAGTCCTGTCGTATAAACTTCTTGTGCCTTTGAAATAGTGCCGACGATATTGCCTGCGCATCGTCGTACGAAATCATCTGTGGTTACCCTCTATATCTTCTTTCTATCTTACCCATTCACCTCCCTTGTCAACCGATCCTCACAAGCCGCTTCTGCCGGTACTTCTCGTACCCGTCCCGGTCTCTTCCGGGTACTACTGCTGGCGCGTCGGCGCGTTCGTTGTTCCTTGAAGAAGCCGCTATGTCGTCTCTACGCTGACCTATATCTCCCTGCCTTCAACCCAGATCCCTTAAACAAGATCCCTCGCTGTGACTAATGTGCCCATTGCTTCCAGCCCCCTTCTAGTCACTATTTCTTTTCGTTCGTTCCTTGTTATCCTCCTTGCCTCTGGTTCTTAGCCATGCCCCATCCACGAAGGCTCCGCGTTTAATTGGTACTCAAGACTTCGTATCGCCACTACTCCAGGTATTGCATGCCGGTCTAATCGTCGTATACACGCCATCTTTAATCTTTCACTCCTGCTGCAGCTTCTCGTTCCTCCAGGGTGATTGTCTTTTCAGGTAACTTGGCTCCATTCGCAACTCTAAGTCTTCACCCAGGTCGCCTTTATCCCCCAAAAGAGTGTTAATACTCTTAAAAAATCGCACTGCTGCTGCATCTGTCTGTACTTGTTTGACCTGATCCAATAAGCCCGTTTGTCTCTGCCATTCTTCTAGACTTTCACCCTTCAACCTGTGACCCTTTGCCCAGAACTGCTGTCCCTATCAGTCAACAGCGGAACTAGCTCCGATAGTGATTCACCGCCCTCTAATACCAGCCTTCTAGCACTATTCGTTCCGTCTTCAGCGTCCAGCTTGCCGGCATCAAGTCGCAGGCTTCGGCCACTACTCAGTATTGCCCCTACAAGATCGCTCTTGTCTTCCAGGATGTCGACAAGCTGGTCGTTGAGTCGGCTCAAGTTCATGCCGAGCTGCCCGATGTCGTCCCTCTTGCATTGCCGTAGGTTCTTTGCTTCTACACGTTTTAGTACGCCATATTTGCTTGCAAGGACGACACAACCACTGGTGCTCATCATGGCAGCGCCTACAACGTTTTCACCCGGTAGTAAGCGCAGCAGCACAGGACCTTGGGCATTCCTGCCCATCACCGGCAGGTTTTCTTTGTTGACTTTCAGGCGCAGCAAGCGACCGGTGCTGCTGCCCACCACCAAATCGTCCCCGTCCTGGCAAAGCACGACGCGCTTGAGGCTGACCCCTTCCTTGAGCTTGAGGATTGACGTGGCTCGACCGGAAAGGTCCTGGAACTCAGCGAGGGGAAGACGCTTGAACCGGCCATCACTGCTGAGCAGGCCCACGCTTTTTCCTTCCGCTTCTTGCGGCAGCGGCAGTAGTTGCACCACCCGCTCCCCGCTCATCCCCTCGGGTAGGAATTTCTCCAGGGTGCCTGGGTTCTGCCCGGCAAACTCCCAGCGCAGCAACGCCACGCGACCTGCATCGGTGAAGGCCAACAGGGCGGGCCGGCTGCTGATCGGCAGGATCAGGCGGGCGGGTGAGGGGTTGTCCCCTAGGGGCGCTGGCTCATCGAGGTGAAGCCGTCCCAGCAATTGCGGGCCAATCACCTTGACCTGCCCATCGGCCTGGATCACTAGGCGGCCATCGCTGGGGAGGCCTTCAAAGGCGCGTTGGCGCAGTAGTTCCGTGTTGGGCCGTTGGGCCGCGGTGCGCTGGGCGACTAGCTCATCGCCACCTTCCACCAGTCGCGTCCGCCGGGGTGTGGCAAAGCGCTTTTTCAGGGCCTTGAACTCCGCCACCATCGTGTCGAGCAGGGCTGGACGCTCATCCAGCAGGTGTCGCAGGCGGGCCCGCTCCTGGCGTAGGTCGTCCGCCTCCTTGCGCAGGCTTTCCTGCTCGAGGCCCGTCAGCCGGCGCAGGGGCATGGCGAGGACCGCATCGGCCTGGCGCTCATTGATGTCGAGGTGGACCTGCAGGCTGGCCTTGGCGCTGGAGGCATCGGGTGCGGCGGTGATCATCTCGATCACCCGTTGCAGGGCATTGAGGGCGGTGATCAAACCCTCGACCACTTCCAGTCGATCTTCAGCACGCTTGAGGGCGTGCTTGGTTCGCCGAATAATCGTCAGCTCGCGGTAGTCCAGGAACTCCTGCAGGAGCTGGCGCAGGCTCAGTTGGATCGGCTTGCCGTGGACAAGGGCCAGCAGGATTGCGCCGTAGTTGCTCTGCAGCGCCGTGCGCCTCTGTAGATCGGCCAGGACCTTCTCCGGGTTGGCGTCCCGGCGCAGCTCCACCACGACCCGCATGCCGTCCCGGTCGGACTCGTCGCGAATGTCCGCGATCCCGTTGATCTTGCCGTCGTTGACCTGCTCGGCCAGCTTTTCGATCCAGCCCGCTTTGCTGAGTTGATAGGGCAACTCGGTGATCACCACGGCTCCGCGCTTGTGGCGTCCTTTGCCTGGCTGAATCTCCTCGATGTGGGCGACGCCCCGCATCGGGATGCTGCCGCGGCCATAGAGATAGGTGTCGCGGAGGCCGCTGCCGGTCAGGACTTCGCCGCCGGTGGGGAAGTCAGGGCCCGGCACCAGCTCCAGCAGCTTCTCGTCGCTCAGCTCGGGCTTGCGCACCAGGGCAATCAAGGCATCCACCACCTCTCCCAGGTTGTGCGGAGGGATGTTGGTGGCCATGCCCACGGCGATGCCGGTGCAGCCGTTCAGGAGCAGGAACGGCAGCTGGGCCGGGAGCACGGTTGGCTCTTGCTGGGAGCCATCAAAGTTGTTGGCGAAATCGACCGTGTCGCTGCCGATTTCATCGAGCATCGCCTCATTGGCGATGGGCGCCAGACGCGTCTCCGTGTAACGCATGGCGGCCGGTGGATCGTCGTCCACCGAGCCAAAGTTGCCGTGGCCGTCGAGTAGCGGATTGCGGCTGGCGAAGGTCTGCACCAGCCGGACCAGGGCGTCGTAGACCGCTTGGTCGCCGTGGGGGTGGTACTTGCCGAGTACGTCGCCCACCACGCGGGCGCATTTCCGGTAGGGGCGATCGGGGGTCAACCCCAGCTCATGCATCGCAAACAGGATGCGCCGCTGCACGGGCTTCAGGCCATCGCGGGCATCGGGCAAGGCCCGTCCCACGATCACGCTCATGGCGTATTCCAGATAGGAGCGCTGCATCTCCTGATGCAGCTCAATCGGCTGGATACGACGCTCGTCGGATGGGTCGGGCAGCGGCTTTTCGGGACGCGCCTTGGCCATCCGAGGTCAGAAAGTGCGGCTCAGCCTACCGAGGTTGTTCCGCGGGCTCAGCATCGGCATTGGCCTGAGCCCGCTCCACATCGCCCTTCAAGCTCGCGTTGGCCAGCAGAACGCTGGTGGCTTCTCGCAGGCGGGTGCCCCAGAGCTGCTCCTGTTGATAGCTGCTGAGCACGTAGTTGGGATCACCCGCTAGGGCGCGCTTGGCCAGGTCCAGGCTCTCGCCGTTGCTGGGGTCTTGGGCATTGAGAGCCGCAGCCAAGGCCAACATCGGTTCTGCTGCCGTGGGCCGAATCGCCAGCACGGAGCGCCAGCGTTGGATCGCTTCAGCGTCCTTGCGCTGTTCGTAGAGCACTAGCGACTGGTTGTTGATGGCCTCCCAGAAGTCGCTGCGCAGCTTGGAGGCCCTCTCAAAGGCCGAGAGCGCCGCTTTGGATTCCCCCAGCAGGATGTAGCCGTTGCCGAGATCGAAGTAGGAACCGGCGTTCTTGTCGTCGATGCGCTGACCTTCGCGGATCAGCTCAACGGCGCGGGCCGGTTGGTTGGCTTTGAGGGCCAGGGAGCCCTGGGCAAAAAGGATCCCAGCATTGCGGGGGTCCAGGTTTCGCGCCTGCTCGAGCGATGCGGAGGCTTCGGCGTCCTCGCCACTACGCAACTGGGCTTCCGCCAGCAGCAGCCATCCCCGGGCATCCGTTGGGATCAGCTGAACGGTCAGCGCCGCGAGACTGGCGGCCTCTTCCGCTTGGCCCAATTTCAAGAGTCGGCTGGCGGCCTGGGCAATGCCCAGCCCAGCGGCCTCCAGGTTGCGCTCGCTGGGCAGCACCACGTAGGGCACCAGCGCCTTGGCGGGGGTCCCAGCGAGGCTTGCCAGCATCAGGGGCGCTGTGGCCAGAACCTTCAACCAGCGCGCGGCCATCGATGCAGGGCGATCGAGCGCTCAGCCTAGGGCTGCTGCAATGTTTCGCCTCCACATTGAGGGCTTAATCCGCCGCAGGGCGGAGGCCCGCAGCTTCTCGTCCCACTCGCTGTCGCTCCAGCCCAGGGCATCAGCCCCTTGGAGATCCAGCCACCACGGCCTGGGCTGCAGAACGGGATCGGTGCTGGAGACCAGTGCTTGCTGGTTCCAGGGGCAAACGTCCTGGCAGATGTCGCAGCCGGCCACCCAGCCGTTCAAGCCTGAGGAGATGTCTGCCGGCAACTGGTCCGCCCGGTTCTCGATCGTGTGGAAGGCGATGCAGCGGCGGGCATCGACAACAAACGGCTCGGTGATGGCCTGAGTCGGGCAGGCGTCCAGGCAGGCGCGGCAGGCCCCGCAGTGGGGCGTAGCGGGTTCATCAGCGGGGAGCTCCAGGTCGATCAATAGATGCCCGATCAGCAGCCAGGAGCCCCAGTCGCGGTTGATCAGGTTGCTGTGTTTCCCGATCCAGCCCAGGCCCGCTTCCTCGGCCCAAGCCTTATCCAGTAGGGGTGTGCTGTCGACGCAGGCGCGCCACTGGGTCTGCGGCTGGTTGCTCTCGAGCCAACGCCCCAGGGCCCGTAGGCGTCCATCGATCACCCGGTGGTAGTCCCGGCCCCAGCCGTAACGGGCCACCTTCAAGCTGCCGGGCGCAGGCTGGCGATCGACGTAGTAGTTCAGCCCCACCGCCACAACACTGCGGACCCCCGGCAGCAAGGCGTCAATGGCTTGCCGTTTGGGGTCCTGCATCCAGGCCATCTCGCCCTGATGCCCCGCGCTCAGCCAGCGCTGCAGGGCGGCGTTGCGCAGGCGAATCCGCTCGCTGCCCCTCGCCGAGGCAATCCCCACCAGGTTGAAGCCCAACTCCAAGGCCTGGGCCTTGAGGGCGCTGGCCAGCTCTCCAGCCGGAAGGGGCTGTGGCTGCGGTTGATCGCCCCTACGCTTGCCCAACTTCCAAGGCCCTCCCGGTGAGTTCAGCAGCTGCAGGACGCTTCTCCAGTTTGTTGCGCTGGCTAGGGATCACCCTGGTGCTCCTGCTGGCGCTGCAATTGCTGGCGGTGCTCTCGGTCAACGGTTGGGGCGATGAGAGCTTCCGTCAGCTGCTGAGCTCCACCCTGATCACCCAGTCGCCGATGGCTCTGGTGGGGATGCTGTTGATGCTGATCGCTGCGCGGCTCGAGGATCCCCAGTCCGGTCCGACGCCCCTGCGTTGGACGGTGTGCGTGATCAGTGGTGTTCTGGCGCTGGCCCTGCTGTTCACGGTTCCCGCCACCATCGGCGGTGATCAGAGCCTGAGCGATCAGACCAACCAGTCCCTGCAGGCCCAACGCGGTCAGTTGGAGATGGCGAAGGCCCAGCTCGACAACCCCAAGGTGCTGGAGCAGGTGATCGAGCAGGGGGTTCAAACCGGGCAGATCCCTGAGACTGCCAGCGAAGACGAGAAGAAGAAGGCCGCTCGCACCTTCATGCAAAGCCAGCTGCAGCAGGCGGAGAACCAAATCAAACAGGCCGAAACCCGCCGTGATTTGGCCTTGAACCAACGCCGGATTGGTGGCACAGGCACCGCTGTTGTTCTGGTGATTGCCTTTGCCCTGCTCGCCCTGGCGTCTGTTCTGTAGGGCGACTGGCTAAGTTGCAGGTTGGCCCTTTGTGACCGGAATTCCGGCCAGTTGAGCGACGCAACGTAGTGGTGCAATCGAGTCCCAGACCTGAGCAACCGCTGGGCGATCGTCTCCAGCAGGACCTCAAGAACGACCTGATCGCCGGTCTGTTGGTGGTGATTCCGCTCGCCACCACGATCTGGTTGGCGACGACGGTGAGTCGCTTCGTGCTGGCGTTTTTGACGTCGATTCCGAAGCAGCTCAATCCCTTCAACACCCTCAACCCTGTGCTGCAGGAGTTGATCAACCTGGGCCTGGGTCTGCTGGTTCCCCTGCTCGGGATCCTGTTGATCGGTCTGATGGCCCGCAACATCGTGGGTCGCTGGTTGCTGGAGTTCGGCGAGGGCACGCTGCAACGGATCCCCGTGGCGGGTTCCGTCTACAAGACCCTCAAGCAATTGCTGGAGACCTTCCTGCGGGATAACTCCAGCCGTTTCCGCCGCGTCGTGCTGGTGGAGTACCCCCGAGAGGGGCTTTACGCCCTGGGCTTCGTGACTGGCGTTCTGGGGGCGACCCTGTCGGCTGGCTTTGAGAAGCCGATGCTGAGCGTCTTTATCCCCACGGCTCCGAACCCCACGACCGGCTGGTATGCCGTGGTGCCGGAGTCCTCCGTGCAGGATCTGGATCTGTCCGTGGAAGACGCCTTCCGCACGATCATCTCGGCGGGCATCGTCAATCCAGATGAACGTGAGACGCCGGCCAGCCGCAGTTTCTCCAGCCTCCTCGCCCAGCTGCGGGCCCCCGCTTACTCCCCCCTTCCCTCCAATAAGGCCTGATGCAGAGCCGCTCCGTAGCCCGCGAACTGGCCCTGCTGATGCTCGGTCAGGTCAGTGACCGTCAGCCCAGCGCCGACGCCTCCCTCGACACCCTGCTGCAACAGGCTCTTGCCTCCCTGAGCCAACACGTGCGGGAGGCCCTGGATCAGGCCGCCACCGAATTGCAGGCCGCCCAACAGCAGCTGCTCGACAGCGAGTTGCAGGACCAGGGCGCCGTTGGTCAGTTGCCCCGCATTCGCCAGCACCTCCAGGACGGCCTGGAGCATGCGGAGAACGGCCTGAACCGCCTGTCCGCCAGCCTGGAGCTTCCGCGGCTGCTGATGCTCTCGGATCAAGAGGAGATCCGCCGCGGTGCCATCGAGCGGGCCCGGGCGGTGCTGTCTGGTCGTGCTGATCTGGATCAACGCTTGGATGCGGTGATGGAGGGCTGGCGCCTGACGCGGCTGCCTCGCATTGACCGGGACATCCTGCGGCTCGCTGCGGTGGATATCGAGCATTTCAACACCCCCGCTCCGGTGGCCTGCAATGAGGCCGTCGAGTTGGCCAACCGCTACAGCGATGAGCAGGGCCGCCGCATGATCAACGGCGTGCTGCGTCGTTTCACCAACGCCCCCGCCAAGAGCTGAGAGACGGCATGGTTTACGACTGGTTCAATCGCAGCGCGGCCCCTGAGCCACCTGCCCAGGACGAGGCCCCTGCTGCTCCCACTCCTGCAGCTGCGGAGCCCTCAGACATCGATCAGGATGCTCTTGATTGGGCGCGCCAGGCCTATGCCCGCCTGAAGGCCCAGCAGGAAGCCCAAAAGCAAGAAGCCGCGGCCGCCACTGCTGAGCCAGAACCTGCACCTGCTCCTGCACAGCCAGTCGAGTCCACCCCGGAACCCACTCCGGACTCTGTACAGCCTGTACAGGAATCCGAGCCTGTGGTGGGTTTGTCGTTGCTGGAGCAGGCTGCGGCCCAGCGGGCCCAGCGTCAGCAGGAGCAGCTGGAGCGGGCCATTGAGACCCCGGCCGCTCCCGTCGAACCGACTCCGGCGGCGACCGATGAGGCTGCCCCGAGCCTGGGGGACTTTGACGATGACTTCACCTGGTCGGCCGAGGTGTTGGCCGCCCAGGGCCGCCAGCTCTCTGATATTTCCCTTGAGGAAATCGACTGGCTGGGGCGTCTGCGCCGGGGCATGGAGAAGACCCGCCAGGGCTTCGTCACCCAGTTGCTCGACACCCTTGGCGACGACCCGCTGACCCCAGAGGTCCTCGACGACCTCGAATCCTTGTTGCTCCGCGCGGATGTCGGGGTGCAAGCCACCGATCAGGTCCTGGAGGCCCTGCGCAAGCGCCTGAATGAGGAAGTGGTGGAACCTGAAGAAGGGATCCGCTTCCTCAAAGACCAGCTGAAGGGTCTGCTCGATCAGCCCATCAAGGCCAGTGGCACTGCGTTGCTTGCTCCTGAGCGCGGACGCCTGAACGTTTGGTTGATGGTCGGGGTGAATGGGGTCGGTAAAACCACCACCCTGGGCAAGCTTGCCAACCTGGCGATCCGCAGTGGCTACAGCTGCCTGATCGCAGCCGCTGACACCTTCCGAGCCGCGGCGGTCCAACAGGTTCAGGTGTGGGGTGAGCGCAGTGGCGTCACCGTGGTCTCCAATCCCTCCGCCAATGCTGACCCTGCGGCGGTGGTCTACGACGCGATCGGTGCGGCTCAGGCCAAGGGCACGGATCTGGTTTTGGTGGACACCGCCGGTCGTCTGCAGACCAAGCACAACCTGATGGAGGAGCTCACCAAGGTGCGCAGGATCGTCGACAAGTTGGCGCCGGATGCTGAGGTGCAGTCCCTGCTGGTGCTCGACGCCAGCCAGGGCCAGAACGGCTTGAAACAGGCCATGGCCTTTGCCCAGGCCGCCGGTCTCACCGGCGTGGTCCTGACCAAGCTCGATGGCAGTTCCCGCGGCGGCGTTGCCTTGGCGGTGTCCTCCGAAGCGGGGTTGCCGATTCGCTTTATCGGTGCGGGCGAAGGGATCCGCGATTTGAGGCCCTTCAACAGCTTCGAGTTCGTCGAGGCCCTGCTGGCTAAATAAACGCGGCTATCTTGCGCGCAAGTGAGCAACTTGCCGCCTGCCTATCACTCTCATCCCGGCGGAGTGGGCTCCCTGAAGCCGGCGTCCGCCGTCGCTTCACTGCGTCAACTGCTGGACAGCCTGGGCAAGGAGCAGCGCCGCAATCAGGAGCTGCTGGCGTCGTTGGCCTTTGCCCTGCGCAGCTTCACCAACCTGGAGCGCTTCCTGGAGTTGGTCCCCCTCGTGGCAACCCGCTTGGTGGAGGCGGAAGGGGCCGTGCTGGTCGTCTTCCACCCCGACGGCAGGCTCTGGCGCGAGCAGCTCCACGGCAGTCACCCCGAGTTGCTTCGGCAGTTGGCAACGCTTTCGGATGAGCAGCTGCAGCAGGCCTCCGGCGATGAGGCGGTGGCCCAACTGCTGGATGCTCTGGTGCGCCGGCAGCTGGCGGATCGCCCCTTGGTCGCCACCTCCCTGGCTGCCCGCAGTCGTGTTCGCGGCCGCCTGTATGTCTTCGGGTCCAAGGCCGGCCTGAGCTGGAGTGAGAGTCACCGCCGCCATGTCCAACTGGTGGCGGACCTGGCCGGGGTTGCGGTGGAGGGGGATCAACTGCTGCAGGAGGCCCGGCGCCATGAGCGCCTCGATCGCCAGCTCTCCACGGGCGGTGAAATCCAGGCCCAGTTACTGCCGGACCACTGCCCCGTGATCGAGGGGGTGGAATTGGCCGCGCGCTGCCGGCCGGCCTTTGAAGTGGGCGGCGATTACTTCGATTTCATCCCCACCCGGCCCCAGTTGATTGGCCGCCAGCGGGAGCAGGGGCGTTGGGCCCTGGTGATTGGCGATGTGATGGGCAAGGGGGTCCCCGCGGGCCTGTTGATGACGCTGCTGCGGGGCATGCTCCGGGCCGAGGTCTCCAGCGGCCTGCCCCCCGATCAGATCCTCCACGACCTGAACCAATTGGCCCAGGAGGACCTGGCCCAGTCCCATCGCTTTGTCACGCTCTTCTATTCCGACTTCGACCCCCGCACGCGGCTGTTGCGCTACGCCAACGCCGCCCACAATCCGCCCTTGATTTGGCGGCGGATTCGCCACGCGGTCGAACGCCTGGATGCACCGGGTCTGTTGATTGGCCTGCAGAGCGAGGCGGAGTACGGCTGCGAGCAGATTGTGCTGGAGCCAGGCGATGTCTTGCTCTGCTACACCGACGGCGTCACGGAAGCCTCTGGCCTCAATGGCGAGCGCTTTGACGAGGAGCGTCTGGTTGCGGCCCTGCAAACGGCCTGCCGCTCCGGCGGTGGGGCCCAAGGAATCCTGGATCAGCTGTTCGCGCGCCTGGATCGCTTTGTTGGAGCGGATCGCCCCCTCGATGACGATGCCTCGATGGTGGTGCTGAAGGTTCGCGAGGAGGTCGCCCTGCCGTCGTTGCCCAATGCTCCTGCAGGATGGCCGAACGCTGATTGATTCGGTCTTTTGTCTGAGCTGCGCGAGACCCGCCTCGAGAAAGGCAAGGCCCTAGCGGAGTTGGGCCAGGGTCCCTATGCCCTGCGCTTTGAGCCCAGCCACCGCACCGCAGAGCTCCAGAAGGCCCATGCGGACTTGCCGAATGGCGAGGAGCGGGATGTCTCTGTCTCCGTCGCCGGTCGGGTGATGACGCGCCGGGTGATGGGCAAGCTCGCCTTTTTCACCCTGGCGGATGAAACGGGTCCGATTCAGCTGTTTATTGAGAAGGCCACCCTCGGAGACGACTTCGGCCACCTCACCTCCTTGGTGGATGCCGGTGACCTAATTGGTGTCACTGGCAGCTTGCGCCGCACGGATCGCGGTGAGCTGTCGGTGAAGGTCAAGACCTGGCAGATGCTCAGCAAGAGCCTGCAGCCTCTGCCGGACAAGTGGCATGGTCTGGCCGATGTGGAGAAGCGCTATCGCCAGCGCTATCTCGATCTGATCGTTTCCCCGGACACCCGGGAAACTTTCCGCCGCCGTGCGATTGCGGTCAGCTCGATCCGCCGTTGGCTTGATGAGCGGGGCTTTCTTGAGATTGAAACCCCCGTGCTGCAAAGCGTGCCCGGTGGTGCCGACGCCCGTCCCTTCGAAACCCATCACAACGCTCTGGATCTGCCGCTGACCCTGCGGATTGCCACCGAGCTGCATCTCAAGCGCCTGGTGGTGGGCGGCTTTGAGCGGGTCTATGAGCTGGGCCGGATTTTCCGCAACGAAGGCATCAGCACCCGGCACAACCCTGAGTTCACCTCGATTGAGGTGTATCAGGCCTACTCCGATTACAACGACATGATGGATCTCACGGAGCAGTTGATTGCTCACGTGTGCCAACAGGTCTGCGGCACGACCCGCATCAGCTATCAGGGCACGGAGATCGACCTCACGCCCCCTTGGCGCCGGGCGACGATGCACGAGCTGGTACTCGATGCGACGGGCCTCGACTTCAGCAGCTTTGGCAGCCGGGCTGAGGCGGCGGCGGCGATGCAGGCCCAGGGCTTGGCGGTGCCGGAACTGGCGGACTCGGTCGGACGTCTGCTGGTGGAAGCCTTCGATCAGAAGGTGGAGAGCACCCTGATCCAGCCCACCTTTGTGATCGATTACCCGGTGGAGAACTCCCCGTTGGCGCGGGCCCACCGCAGCAAGCCGGGTCTGGTGGAGCGCTTTGAGCTGTTCATCGTTGGCCGTGAAACCGCCAATGCGTTCAGTGAGTTGATCGATCCGGTCGATCAGCGCCAACGGCTGGAAGCCCAGATGGCCCGCAAGGCCGCTGGCGACGACGAAGCCCAGGAGGTGGATGAGGACTTCATCAATGCCCTGGAGGTGGGCATGCCCCCCACGGGCGGCCTCGGCATTGGCATCGACCGGCTGGTGATGCTGCTCACCGACAGCCCCTCGATCCGGGATGTGATCGCCTTCCCACTGCTGCGTCCCGAGGCGCGATCCGGCGCTGCGTCGCCTGCAATGGGATAATCGAACCTAGTAGGCAATCTCCCCCAGTCGGGGGCCCGAGATTCGATGAGTGGCGAACGCGTCGGCTTCCGCTTTAAGCATGCAGATGCTGTGGTGAAGCGCAATCCCCAGGGCCGCTCCCGCCGGGGCTGGGTGATGGAGCCGGTCGAGCAAACCACCAGCCGTGGGACCAAGATGCCCGCCTATCGGATCCGTTGGCGCGATAGCGAGCGCCCCGAGATCGTTCTGCAGCACATGTTGATTGCCGATCCCGATCCCACTCCGCCGCCCGAGGGCGTGAGCCTGGTTCCCCCCGAACCGAAGAAGTGATCTATCAAGGCCCCGCTTCAGGGGCCTTTTTCATGCCCAGCCCCAGTTTCGAGAGTAGAAACCCCATCAGAGCCCCTGCCGCCGGCGTAGCTCTTCGAGGGCCTGCTCGGTTTCAAAGCGGGCCCAGGCCGCATCCAGGTTGTCGCTGGGACTGGGGGCGGGTCTCGGTTGGGTTTGGGCCGGGCGCTGCTGCAGTTCCTGGCCGATGGCTTCCAAGCGCTGCCAGTGGTCTCGTCCCTGCTGCATCAGTCCATCCAGGTGATCCTGCGCCCGCTTGGCCAGGTCATGGGCACCAGCGGCTTGTGCCCGTTGCATGCGCCCTTGCCACTGCTTGATCTCCGCTGCAAGTTCCAGCAGGGTCCGCCGCAGTTGGGCGGCCTCGCTGAGCAGCTCCTCCCGTAGCCGTGCGCTTTGTTCGGGGTGGGACCTCAGGAAGGCCTCGAGCTGCTGCTCGAGCTTGTCTTCGAGCTCATCCCACCAGGACCAGGAACTCACGCCGAGGGAGGACGGGTGATCAGCGGGGCTTCGATCTCCTCCTGCAGAGGGGTGATTGCCGCTTCCCGCGAGCGCAGCAGCAGTTGGGTGAGGCGGGCAATGGCGCCCTCTCCGAGGTTTTGGGTGGTCAGTTGCTCAAAGGCCTCGCCGTAGAGCTCCTCGAGTTGGGCAATCAGGTTTTCCCGCAGTTCCCGGGACGCTCGCCTCTGATCTTCCCTCGCCATCGCAGTTCCGTGAGGGCGTTCAGTCTGCCTGCTTCAGCAGGTGCAGCGACAGGTCGCCGCGGGGATCGCTCCAGCGGGCTTCGCTGCTCCAGCCGGCCCGGGCGGCGAGGTCCAGGAAGGCCTCTGGGCTGTACTTGTGGCTGGTTTCGGTGACGAGGCCTTCGCCCGCCGCAAAGTGCCAGCTGCGGCCGCAGGCCTGCACCGTCTGCTCCCGCTGGCTGATCAGGGCCATCTCGATGTGGCTGGCCTCAGGCACCCAGCGGGCCTGGTAGCGGAACTGGTCCAGGTCGAAATCGCAGTCCAGATCACGATTGAGCCGTTGGAGCAGGTTGAGTGCGAAGCGCGCCGAGATCCCTGCGGCGTCGTCGTAGGCCGCCTCTAGCCGTTCGGTTGCTTTGGGTTGATCGATGCCGATCAGCAGGGTTCCACGGGGACCGAGTAGCCGCCGAAATTGCCGCAAGAGCGCTTCGGCGGCAGCGGTGGTGAAGTTGCCGAGGGAGCTGCCCGGGAAAAAGCCCAGGCGCCGTTGCGTTTTCAGCAGGGGATGGCTCGGCAGCTGCTCCAGTTGGCTGTAGTCGCAGCAGATGCCCAACATCGGCACACCGGGATGGTCCCCTTGCAGGCGCCTGCAGGCCGTAGCCAGATGGTCGGAACTGATGTCCAGGGCGACGTAGGCCGGCTGCTCCAACGCCTCTAGCAGTGGCCCCACCTTGCGGGCGCTGCCGGCTCCGAACTCCACCAGGGTGCCCTCCCCGAGGGCCGCGGCCATCGCCTGAGCCTGGTTCTCGAGCAGGGCTGTCTCGGTCTTGGTCAGGCTGTACTCGGGCTGTTGGCAAATCAGGTCGAACAGCCGCGATCCCTCTGCGTCGTAGAGAAACCAGGCGGGAAGTTGCTTGGGGGTTTGGCTCAGACCCTCGATCACCAGCTGGCGCATGTCCGCGGCGGCGGGATGGAGATCCAGCAGTTCCGGGACGCCGCTGCGTTGCAGGGTGCTGGTCATCGCTGCACCCCCTTCGCCAGGCGAATTCCGCTGGCCATCCAGCGGCTGTGGGGTGGATAGAAGTTGCGGTAGCTCAGGCGCTTGTGTCCGGCCGGTGTCAAAAAGCAGCTGCCCCGCAGCACGAACTGTGAGCTCATGAATTTGCCGTTGTACTCACCAATGGCCCCAGCGGCAGGCGCAAAGCCGGGATAGGGCCGGTAGGGGCTGCCTGTCCACTGCCAGAGGCAGCCGAAGACCTGTGCCAGCTGGTCGTTGGTGGCCGCGAGCTCCCATTCGGCCTCTTCGGGCAAGCGGGCCCCGGCCCAGCGGGCGTAGGCATCGGCCTCGAACCAACTGATGTGCCGCACTGGGGCATCGGGATGGCGCGGCCTGCGGCCCGCGAGGCTGAACTCCCATTCGCCCCGCCAGTAGCGCGGAGCTTGCCAGCCCCGGCCCTGCACATGGGCCCAGCCTTCACTCATCCAGAGGTCGGCGCGCTTGTAGCCCCCGTCGGAGATGAAGGCGGCGTACTCGGCATTGCTCACCAGCCGTTGGCTGATGGCAAAGGGCTCCAGCCAGACCCGGTGGCGGGGGGCTTCGTTGTCGAAGTGGAATTGTCCCGACGCCGGATCGAGGCCGATCTCCACGAGGCCTCCCTCGAAGTGTTGCCAGCCCTGGGGACCCTGGTCAGCCCAGCTGGCCTCGTAGTCCGCTTCGGGTTCGGCGATTGCTTCAGGTTCCAGGGGATTGCGGCTGAAGCCATCCAGCAGATCCATCAACAGCAGCTCCTGGTGCTGCTGCTCGTGCTGCAGCCCCAGTTCCACCAGGGCGGCCGGTAGGTGATCGAGCTCGGCCATTAGCGCAGCGGTGACGCGTTGGCGCCAGGCCAGCACCTCAGCGATGGAAGGCCTGGTCAGGAGGCCACGCTCCGGTCTGGCGTGCCGTTCGCCCACCGACTCGTAGTAGCTGTTGAACAGGTAGCGCCAGCGGCTATCGGCGCAGTCGTAGCCCTCCAGCTGGCTCAGCAGGAACTCTTCAAAGAACCAGGTGGTGTGGGCGAGGTGCCACTTCGCTGGGCTCGCGTCGGGCATCCCCTGCAGGCAGAGGTCCTCCGGTTGCAAGCCCACGATCAGTTGCTCGGTCGCCCGGCGGATTTCCTGCAGACGCGGCAAGACTGCGGCAGCTGAGGTCGTCACCATTCCGTCGGCTTCCGCTGAACGGACCCTAGAAGCTCAACCTTGCTGCATCAACGCTTCTACGATCGCCGTAACGCAGAAATGGGCATGGGCGCCAGCACTCCGGGGATCGCATCCGGCTTCGTCGGTGCAGTGGGCCAGACCCCGCTCATTCGTCTGAATGCCCTCAGTGCTCTGACCGGTTGCGAGATCCTCGGCAAAGCCGAGTTCATGAACCCCGGTGGCTCCGTCAAGGACCGAGCAGCCCTTGGGATTCTGTTGGAGGCCGAAGAGCAGGGTCTGCTCAAGCCGGGCGGCACCGTGGTGGAAGGGACGGCAGGCAACACCGGCATTGGCCTGACGCACCTCTGCAATGCCCGCGGGTACCGGGCGGTGATCGTGATCCCCGAGACCCAATCCGCCGAAAAGATTGGCCTCTTGCGCAGCCTGGGGGCTGAGGTGCGCACGGTTCCGGCTGTGCCCTACAGGGACCCGAACAACTACGTCCGTCTCTCAGGCCGCATTGCCGAAGAGATTCCCGGCGCGGTCTGGGCGAATCAGTTCGACAACCTCGCCAACCGCCGCGCCCACTACAAGACCACTGGACCCGAGATCTGGGAGCAAACCGGCGGCAAGGTGGATGCCTGGGTGGCGGCAACCGGCACCGGTGGCACCTATGCCGGCGTGGCGCTTTATCTGAAGGAGAAAAAGCCGCAGTTGCGCTGTGTCTTGGCTGATCCCCACGGCAGCGCCCTCTACAGCTGGGCCACCAGTGGCGAACTCAGCAGCGAGGGCAACTCGATCACCGAGGGCATTGGCAACAGTCGCGTGACCGCGAACCTGGAGGGGGCGCCGGTGGATGACGCGGTCCGGATCCACGATCAGGACGCTCTTCAAACGATCTACGACCTGCTCTGGCAGGAGGGCCTGTTCCTCGGCGGCTCCGTCGGCATCAATGTGGCGGCGGCCGTCGAGACAGCACGTCGCATGGGGCCCGGACACACCATCGTCACGGTCCTATGCGACAGCGGCGATCGCTATCGGTCACGGCTTTATGACGGTGAGTGGCTGAAGGGCAAAGGTCTGGAGCAACCTGAGCGCGCGGCCTGATCCACATTGGTGGAAGACGATCCGAGGTTGGAGCCAGGGGCGCTGATCGGCGGTCGCTATCGACTCGAGCGATCCCTTGCGGAGAACCGGTGGCTGGCCAGTGATCAAGCGGCAGCCGATGCGTCGGTGCACCTTCTCCATCTGAGCGGGCTGAGCGATGAGCAGCGGGAGGAGTGGAGCAAGCGCTGGCTACAGCTGCAGGGGGTCCTGCATCCCCAGCTGCCTCGCTTTGCCGATCTGATCAATAGCGATAGGGAGCTCTGGCTGCCGCGCCCGTGGCAGGAGGGGGAGTCGTTTCAGGCCTTGCTGGAGGGTGGACAGACCTTCGACATCCCAGAGGTCCTGGAGCTGTTGCGGCAGCTTTTGCCCCTGATGGCTTTGCTGCACAGCCATGGTCTCTCCTGCAGGGACTGGTCGCCGTCCCAACTCCTGAGGCGATCGGCGGATGGGCTGCCCGTCCCCCTAGCCCTGGAGCAGCCAGCCCCGTGGGATCCCCAGCGGGATTTGCTGGCTCTCGGCGAGTGCGCCCAAGCCTTGCTGGGTGCTGAGGCCGCGGCAGCCTTGGTATCGATTGGTCCCCTGCAGGCCTTGAGTAGCGATCGGCCTGAGCTGCGTTTCCCTTCAGCGGCCGCTGCTCTGGCGGCCTTTCAACACTTCACTCCCGCAGTACCTGCTCCAATCCCGCTGGTGAGGCACTCCACCCCATCGCGGCGGCGCAAGCGGCAGCAGGAGCAGGACGCGGAAGGACGGCTTTGGCCGGTGGTGGTTGCCCTGGTGTTCGCGGCGTTGGTTGGGACCGCCTTGGGTTGGTTGGTCTTGAGCCGGGGGAAGGTCACTAGCCCAATGGCGCTTCCCAGCTTTCGGCTCCGCTCGAGCTTGCCGGCGGCGGAGATCAATCAGCGGGAGCAGTTGCTCAATCGCCTGCGGGCCCTGCAGGTGGATCGCCGCTGGTTCCTCAAGTTGGTGGATGCCAGCTTTCTGGAGCGTGGCGGCCGGCTGCCATCGGATAGCCAGGCGGATGCACCCCTGCGCATGGTGTGGAGTGAACTGGCTGAGGACTGGCTGAGCCGCGTGGAGCAGTTGCCGCTGCCCTTGCGGCCGCGCTTGGGCAATCTCACCGCCACCGATTGGAATCGCCGTCAGCAGGGCCTCGTGGCTCAGGGACTCAGCCCGGAGGTGGTCCAGAAGTTGGTCTCTGGGAGCGCGCTCAACCTGCTGAACGGCTCCCAGGCTGCCGAGATCCCCGCGGAGCCCTTTCGGCAGCTCTGGTATGCCGCCGCCGAACAAGCCCTGGGCAACCTGCAGATCGAGCTGATCGAGGGGAAGCGCAACAGCACCAAGACCGTCTCTGCCTGGGTGCCGGCTGGGGGTGCCCGGGTGTTCCCGATTCAGGTTCCGCCTGGCAGTCGCTTGGTCCTTGGCGTGAGGGGATCGGCCTTGATGCAGATGAGCGTCTTCGCCGCCGATGGACAGCTGCTTGAGGCGCGTGGACCACTGCGGGTGGTGAGCCTTGGGGAGGTCAAACGCTCCCCGGTTCAGGTCCTGATCAGCAATGACGGATTGTCCTCGGCGAGCTTGACGCTCTCCCTGCGGGTTGACCCGAATCAGTAGCGGGCGATGGCTTTTTTGGCGTCCTTGATGTCCTGCTTGCGCCGCTCTTCCTGACGCTTGTCATGCAGCTTGCGGCCCTTGCCTAGGCCGATGGTGGCTTTGATCCAGGAGCCCTTGAGGTGGATGTTGAGAGGAATCAGGGTGAGGCCCTTCTGATCAACGGCGATGCGCAGTTTGTCGATCTCTTTGCGGTGGGCCAGCAGCCGGCGAGTCCGGAGGGGCTCGTGGTTGAAGTAGGCACCGGCGTGGGTGTGTGGGGAGATATGGACGTTGTGCAGTTGCAGCTGTCCCTTGCGGATCAGGCAGAAGCCATCCCGCAGGTTGACCTGCCCAGCCCGGATTGACTTGACCTCGGTGCCCATCAGCTCGACGCCGCACTCGAGGGTTTCGAGGATTTCGTACTGGTGCCGCGCAAAGCGGTTGTCCGCCAGCAATTTGTTGGCGGCGTCCCGAAGGGCCTTGGCGTTCTTTTTGCCCCCGCCCTTAGCCATGGCGCCGCGATCTCAATCCAGTGACCCTAGGGATGGATCCGCTAGCCGGTGGTCGTCCGCTGCCGATACCCTCGGGCGATGGCCATCGTTTCTTCGGGATCAACAGCGCCGCGTCAGCCGGCCCCGAGGTTGGTGGATCCTGCCGTCAGTGAGCAAGAGAAGCCGCTCCAGCGAGAAGATTCCCTAAGGCCCAAACAGCTAGCCGACTACATCGGCCAAAGCGAGCTCAAGCAGGTTCTTGGGATTGCGATTGAGGCAACCCGCGCCCGCGACGAAGCCCTGGATCACGTGCTGCTCTACGGCCCTCCGGGCCTGGGCAAGACCACCATGGCGATGGTCCTGGCCGAGGAGCTGGGGGTGCGGTGCCGCATCACCAGTGCGCCTGCCCTCGAGCGTCCCCGCGACATCGTTGGCTTGCTGGTGAATCTCCAGCCCCGGGAGCTGCTGTTCATCGACGAGATTCACCGCCTGACGCGGGTCGCCGAAGAACTGCTCTATCCGGCGATGGAGGACTTTCGCCTCGATCTCACGGTCGGCAAGGGCACGACGGCCCGGACCCGCACGATTCCCTTGGCCCCCTTCACCTTGGTGGGGGCGACGACGCGGGCGGGTTCCTTGAGTTCACCCCTGCGGGATCGCTTCGGTCTGATCCAGCGGCTGGAGTTCTACGGACTGGAGGATCTGCAGGCGATCGTGCAGCGGGCGGCCGGTTTGCTCGCCTTGGATCTGGCGGAAGAGGCTGCTCTGGAGGTGGCGCGCCGCTGCCGGGGCACCCCGCGCATCGCCAACCGTCTGCTGCGGCGGGTGCGCGATGTGGCCTCCGTCGGCGGCCATGCGCGGGTGAGCGCTGAGCTGGTGCAGCAGGCCTTGAGCCTGCATCGGGTGGACGGCCGCGGCTTGGATGCCAGCGACCGGCGCCTTCTAGATCTGCTCCACAGCGGCTATGGCGGTGGGCCGGTGGGCCTCGACACACTCGCGGCCGGACTGGGTGAGGACCCCGTCACCTTGGAATCGGTGGTGGAGCCGTTCCTGTTGCAGCAGGGCCTGCTGCAGCGCACTCCCCGCGGCCGTGTCATCACCCAGGCGGGCATTGATCACCTGCAGGATCAGGCGGCATGACAGCGCTTCTGGCCATTTTGCTGGCGGTGCAGTTGAGCCTGCCCCAGCTGTTTGATCAGGCCCTGACGGCGAGTCGTGAGGGGGCTTTTCCCCAGGCTCTGGATCTTTGGAATCAGGTGTTGGAGCTGGCGCCCGAGGACGCCGCGGCTTGGAGCAATCGCGGCAACATCCAGCTAGCCCTAGGGGCCCCTGAGGCGGCGATTGCTGACCAGTCCAAGGCGATGGAGCTCGATCCGAATAATGCCGATCCCCACCTGAACCGCGGCACCGCTGAAGAAGCTCTGAAGCAGTGGGACGCCGCTGAAGCCGATTACCGCTGGATCCTCGAGCGCGGAACAGATGCCTCGGCTCTCTACAACCTGGGCAATGTCCAGGGCTCCAAAGGGAACTGGCAGCAGGCCCGCGGCAGCTTTGATCAGGCAGCCGAGGCCCGTCCAGGTTTTGCGATGGCCCGCTCGAGCACGGCCCTGGCGGACTTTCAACTCGGGGAGTTGGAGTTGGCCGAAAAGGAGTTGCGCAGCATCATTCGCCGCTATCCGCTTTTCGCTGACGCGAGGGCGGCGTTGACGGCGCTGCTCTGGCGAAAGGGCGAGTCCGGAGAGGCCGAGAGCCATTGGGCTTCGGCTGCGGGCTTGGATCCGCGTTACCGCCAGCCAGAATGGCTCTTGGAGATTCGGCGCTGGCCGCCGGTTCCGGTCCAAGCCCTGTCTGACTTTTTGGCCTTGAGCAGCTGATGCCCGATCTGCTCTCCCGCGATCAGCTCAAGGCGGAGGTCCAGGCCGCCCAGCAGGAGCTGCTGGCGATTCGCAGGCATCTGCATGCCCATCCGGAACTCAGCGGCAATGAGCATCAGACCGCCGCTTTGGTGGCCGGCGAGTTGCGCAAGCTGGGTTGGCGTGTCCAAGAAGGGGTGGGCCGCACGGGGGTGCTGGCGGAACTGGGTCCGAGCGGTGGCCCCGTGGTGGCCCTGCGGGTGGATATGGATGCGCTGCCGGTGGAGGAGCGAACGGGCCTGCCCTATGCCTCGTTGAACCAGGGCCTGATGCATGCCTGCGGCCATGACATCCACACCACCGTCGGCTTGGGCGTGGCTCGGATCCTGACGCCCCTGGCCGAGCAGCTGGGCGGCACGGTTCGCTTGCTGTTTCAACCCGCGGAGGAGACCGCCCAAGGGGCGGCCTGGATGGTGGCCGATGGGGCGATGCAGGGTGTGGATGCCCTGTTTGGTGTGCATGTCTTCCCCAGTCTTCCGGTGGGGACGGTCGGGGTGCGCAGCGGCAGCCTGACCGCCGCTGCTGGGGAGCTAGAGGTGGAGGTCTTGGGTGAGGGTGGCCATGGTGCGCGGCCCCACCAGAGCACCGATGCCATCTGGATCGCGGCTCGGGTGGTGAGTGGTTTGCAGGAGGCCATCAGCCGCCGCTTGGACGCGTTGCACCCTGTGGTGGTCAGCTTCGGGCGGATCGAAGGAGGCAAGGCCTTCAACGTGATTGCCGATCACGTCCGTTTGCTTGGAACGGTCCGCTGCTTGGATTTGGGGTTGCACGCACAGCTGCCGGGCTGGATTGAGGAGACCGTGCAGGCCATCTGCAAGGGCTATGGCGGCGAGGCCCGGGTGCGCTACCGCTGCATCTCCCCGCCGGTCCACAACGACCCCGAACTCACCCAGCTGTTGGCGGATGAGGCGGTGGAACTGCTGGGCCGGTCCCAGGTGGAGTGGCTCGAGCAGCCTTCCCTGGGTGCTGAGGACTTTGCGGAGCTGCAGCGGGACACCCCCAGCACGATGTTTCGCTTGGGAGTAGCTGGGCCGAAGGGCTGCACACCGCTCCACAGCAACACCTTCGCGGCCGACGAGGCCGCGGTCGGGGTGGGCGTTGAGGTGCTCAGCGCCAGCCTGCTGCGTTGGTTGGAGCGAGCAGCCTCATGATCCGCAATTTGCTGGCCTGCTCAACACTGTTGTTGGTGCTGATTGGCCTGGCTGGGGTGTTGTTGCGCCAGGGGCCGGATCGCCTGCAGGCCCTACCGGCCCTTTTGATTGGCTTGGCCCTGTTGGCCCAGAGCACCTGGAGCTGGCGCCGCCGCCGCCGGGCGATCCTGCAGACCCTGCGGGACCAGCAGTAGAGGCAGAGTGTGCCGATGAACTTCGACGACCTGCGCGAGGCCATCGCCTCCGATAACCCCGGCAAGGCCCGTCCTGCCCTGGCCAGCCTGGTCCAGGCCAGCGCCGAGGAGGCCGAGCCGCTGCTGCTGCTGGGTCTCGAGCAGAGCGACATGATCATGCGGCAACTGAGCTGCTCGGGCCTGGGGCACAAGCCCACGGCGGCGGGTTGGGAGCCTCTCGTTCGCACGCTGAAGCACGACCCTGAGGTGGCCGTGCGCGCCGAAGCGGCCAATGCGCTGGTGAGCCATGGGATTGATCGGGCCTGGCCGCTGCTGCTGGAGTCGTTCCAGTCCGAGAGCGAGTGGCTGATCCACTGCAGCATCCTCTCGGCTGTGGCGGAGCACCCAGAGATTGCCCCTGAGCAGTTGCTTGAGTTGGCGCGCCTGGCGGTGTCCGAGGCCGATGGCACGGTCCGGGTGGGCGGCACCGAAATCTTGGGCCGTCTTGTGCGGGAAGGCAGCAGCGAGGCCCGCGAGGTGCTGCAGGGCCTGCAGCAGGACAGTGATCACCGCGTGGTTGCGGCAGCCTTGAACGGGCTGCAGTCTCAGACTTGCTAGGTTTTGGCAGTCACTAGGGGTGCCTCCCATTGCGGGGGCTGAGATCACACCCTCCGAACCTGATCCGGGTCATGCCGGCGCAGGGAAGTGAGAAGAGACACTCAGGTTGCGCCCCCGCCCAACGCCATAGCGGTTATGCGTAGCGCCTGGATCGAAAAGCGCAAAGGTCAAGCCAATGTCTCCCAGATGCACTACGCCCGACAGGGGGTGGTGACTGAAGAGATGGCCTACGTGGCGAAGCGGGAGAACCTGCCCGAGTCGCTGGTCATGGAAGAGGTGGCCCGCGGCCGCATGATCATCCCGGCCAACATCAACCACCCCAACTTGGAGCCGATGGCGATCGGCATCGCCTCCAAGTGCAAGGTGAACGCCAACATCGGCGCCTCCCCCAATGCTTCCGATGCCTCTGAAGAGGTCAAGAAGCTGGAGCTGGCCGTGAAGTACGGCGCGGATACCGTGATGGATCTTTCCACCGGTGGCGTGAACCTCGATGAGGTGCGCACGGCAATCATCAATGCGTCCCCGGTGCCTATCGGCACGGTGCCCGTGTATCAGGCCCTCGAGAGCGTCCATGGCTCGATCGAGCGTCTCTCGGAAGATGACTTCCTGCACATCATCGAGAAGCACTGCCAGCAGGGCGTCGACTACCAGACGATCCACGCCGGTCTGCTGATTGAGCACCTGCCCAAGGTCAAGGGCCGCCTGACCGGGATCGTCAGCCGCGGCGGCGGGATCTTGGCCCAGTGGATGCTCTATCACCACAAGCAGAACCCCCTCTACACGCGCTTCGACGACATCTGCGAGATCTTCAAGCGCTACGACTGCACCTTCTCCTTGGGCGATTCTCTGCGTCCTGGTTGTCAGCACGACGCCTCTGACGCCGCTCAGCTGGCTGAGCTGAAGACTCTGGGCGAGCTGACCCGTCGCGCCTGGAAGCATGACGTTCAGGTGATGGTCGAAGGTCCTGGTCACGTGCCGTTGGACCAGATCGAGTTCAACGTCAAAAAGCAGATGGAGGAGTGCAACGAGGCACCCTTCTATGTGCTCGGTCCTCTGGTCACCGACATCGCCCCCGGTTACGACCACATCACCTCAGCGATCGGTGCGGCCATGGCCGGCTGGCATGGCACGGCGATGCTCTGCTACGTCACCCCCAAGGAGCACCTGGGTCTGCCCAATGCAGAGGACGTGCGTGAAGGCCTGATCGCCTACAAGATCGCCGCCCACGCCGCCGACATCGCCCGTCACCGCCCCGGTGCTCGTGATCGTGACGACGAGCTGAGCCGCGCCCGCTACGCCTTCGACTGGAACAAGCAGTTCGAACTTTCCTTGGATCCCGAACGGGCCCGTGAGTATCACGACGAAACCCTGCCGGCTGATATCTACAAGCAGGCTGAGTTCTGCTCGATGTGTGGACCCAAGCACTGCCCGATGCAGACCAAGATCACGGAAGAAGATCTAGAGGGGCTTGAGAAAGTCCTTGCTGAACAGCAGAGCAATAGTGAAGTCGCTGCTGTTTAATTCCACGCTTCTTGTTTGAGTTCAGGACCCGGGCGAAAGCCCGGGTTTTTTTATTGCTGATGCATCAGGTTGTGTGGACACAAAAAAGCCCCGCCATCGGCGGGGCTTTGAGTGGAATCAATGACTCTTGCCTAATCAGCCGAGGGCCTTGGCCTTGGCGACCACGTTGTCGACGGTGAAGCCGAACTTCTCCATCAGCAGAGGGCCAGGTGCGGAAGCACCGAAGCGGTCGATGGAGACGGTGTCGCCTTCGAAGCCGGTGTACTTGTGCCAGCCGAAGCTGCTGGAGGCCTCGACCACCAGGCGCTTGCGGCAGGCTGCGGGAAGTACGCTCTCGCGGTAGGCAGCGTCCTGCTCTTCGAACAGGTCCACGCAGGGCATGGACACCACGCGGACGTTCTTGCCTTCGGCGCGCAGCTGGGCAGCGGCCTGGACGCAGAGGTCGAGCTCGGTGCCGGTGCCGATCAGGATCAGATCGGGGGTTCCGTTGCTGTCCTCAAGGATGTAACCACCCTTGGCCACGTGGTCGGCGTTGGAGTTGGCCTGGTTGGCCATCGCCTGACGGCTAAGGAACAGCACGGTGGGGCGGTGACGGTTGGCCACGGCCACCTTGTAAGCACCGCTGGTTTCGTTGCCGTCGCCAGGGCGGATCACCAGCATGTTCGGGATCGAACGCAGGCTGGCGAGGGTCTCGATCGGCTGGTGAGTGGGGCCGTCTTCACCCAGGCCGATGGAGTCGTGGGTCAAGACATAGATCACGCCCAGTTCGCTCAGGGCGGACAAGCGCATGGCGCCCACCATGTAGCCCGCGAAGACGCAGAAGGTGCCGCCGTAGGGGACCAGGCCGCTGCCGTGATACGCGAGGCCATTCAGGATGGCTCCCATGGCGTGCTCGCGCACACCGAAGTGCAGGTAGCGGTTGCCCTCGGCACCCTTCTGGAAACCGGACTCACCCTTGATGTCGGTGAGGTTGGAGTGGGTCAGGTCAGCCGAACCACCGATCAGCTCAGGCAGGTTGGGGCCGATGGCATTCAGGCAGTTGTAGGAATGCATCCGGGTGGCCACACCCTTGTCGTCAGGGGTGTAGCTGGGGAGGTTTGCATCCCAGCCCTGGGGCAGTTCACCACGCAGCTGACGCTCGAACTGAGCGGCTTCGGTTGGGTACTTGCTGCGGTAGTCAGCCAGGGTGGTATTCCAGGCGGCCTCAGCGGCGGCGCCACGCTCGATGGCCTTGCGCCACTGGTCGTAGGACTCCTGGGGAACTTCGAATTCGCCGTAGTTCCAACCCAGGTTCTGTCGGGTCGCGGCGGCTTCGTCAGCCCCCAGAGCGGCACCGTGCACACCGGCGGTGTTGGCCTTATTAGGGGAGCCGTAGCCGATGGTGGTGGTCACCTTGATCATCGAAGGACGATCGGTGACGGCCTTGGCCTCTTCAATCGCCTTGGCAATGGCACCCAGGTCGGTGTTGCCGTCGGCGACGTGGATGGTGTGCCAGCCGTAGGCCTCGTAGCGCTTCAGCACATCCTCGGTGAAGGAAACGTTGGTGTTTCCGTCGATGGTGATGTGGTTGTCGTCGTACAGGGCGATCAGCTTGCCCAGGCCCAGGTGACCGGCCAGGGACGCAGCTTCACCGCTGACACCTTCCTGGTGGCAGCCGTCGCCCATGATCACGTAGGTGGTGTGATCCACGAGCGTGCAGTCGGGCTTGTTGAACTTGGCCGCCAGGTGTGCCTCGGCCATGGCCAGGCCGACAGCGTTGGCGATGCCCTGACCCAGGGGACCGGTGGTGACTTCGACGCCGGCGGTTTCGAAGGTCTCGGGGTGACCAGGGGTCTTGGAGCCCCACTGGCGGAATTGCTTGATGTCCTCGATCGTGACCGAGTCGTAGCCGCTCAGGTGCAGCAGCGCGTACAACAGCATGCAGCCGTGGCCGGCCGAGAGCACAAAGCGGTCACGGTTGAACCACTTCGGGTTCTTGGGGTTGTGCTTGAGGAACTTGTCCCACAGGGTGTAGGCCATGGGAGCGCAACCCATGGGCAGTCCGGGGTGGCCGGAGTTGCTCTTGTTGATCGCGTCGACGGCCAGGAAGCGGATGCTGTTGACGCAGAGCGTGTCGACAGAAGCGGGAGCGACGACCATGGGTTACGGGTAAGGGAGGGTGTACGGGCGGGGAAGACCGCGGGCTAGGTGAACCGGCGGAACGCCAGGCAAACGTTGTGGCCGCCGAACCCAAAGGAATTCGAAAGCACCACGTTCAGTTTGTGTTCCCGGGCCTGATTGGGAACGACATCCAGATCACAGGCCGGATCCGGATTTTGGTAGTTGATCGTAGGCGGCACCACGTTGTGGCCAATTGCCAGGACCCCGGCAACGGCTTCAATGCCGCCGCTGCCGCCCAGCAGGTGACCGGTCATCGACTTGGTCGAGCTCACGGGAATCTGCTTGGCCCGATCCCCGAGCGCGGACTTGATCGCCGAGGACTCGTTGGAGTCATTGGCCGGGGTGCTGGTGCCGTGGGCGTTGACGTAGTCGACCGCATCGGCCTCGATGCGTGCGTCTTGAAGAGCCAGGCGCATGGCCTCAGCCCCGCCCACGCCACCGGGGGTGGGTGAGGTGATGTGGTGGGCATCACAGGTCATGCCGTAGCCAACCACCTCAGCGAGGATCTCGGCCCCGCGGGCCTGGGCGTGCTCGAGGCTCTCAAGAACCAGCACGCCTGCGCCCTCGCCGATCACAAAGCCATCACGCTCGGCATCGAAGGGCCGGCTGGCGGTTGCCGGATCGTCGTTGCGGAATGACAAAGCCTTGGCGCTGGCGAATCCAGCCACTCCCAAAGGGGTGATGGCCGATTCGGCGCCACCGCAGACCATCGCATCGGCTTGACCCAGCTGGATCAACCGGAAGGCATCACCGATGGCATTGGAGCCGGCGGCGCAGGCCGTAGCCACAGCACTGCTGGGGCCCTTAGCGCCAATGGCGATCGCCGTCAGGCCAGTGGCCATGTTTGGGATCATCATCGGAACGGTGAAAGGGCTCACCCGAGATGGACCCTTGTCTGCCAGCACGTGGGCCTGGGTCTCCATCATCAGAAGACCGCCCACGCCAGAACCGATCGCGGTTCCGATCCGATGGGCGTTGCTGTCGTCGATGGTTAGACCTGCATGGGCAACGGCCTGCTTGGCGGCAACCACCCCGAACTGGCAAAACCGATCCCAGCGCTTGCTTTCTTTGGGCTCGATGTAGGCGGAGGGATCGAAATCCTTCACCTCAGCCGCAAAGCGGCAGGCATGGGCAGACGCGTCAAACAGGGTGATCGGCGCAACCCCGTTACGACCGCTACTCAGTCCTTCCCAGTAGGAAGCGACGTCATTACCAATTGGTGTGACCGCGCCAAGGCCGGTGACGACGACGCGGCGGAGACCCTCCACCATCAATTCCTTCCTCAGGCCTGCTTGTCCAGGATGTATTTGACGGCGTCGCCAACGGTGGCGATGCCTTCAGCGGCTTCGTCGGGAATCTCGATATCGAAGGCCTCTTCCAGGGCCATCACGAGTTCAACGGTGTCGAGGGAGTCAGCGCCCAGATCGTTCTGGAAGTTGGATTCGGGCTTGACCTCGCCGGCATCAACGCTCAGCTGCTCAACAACGATCGAGCGGACTTTCTCGAAGATCGCTTCCTGGGACATGGCCGGAGTGTCGGACGCCGCATCCTACGGGTATGTGTGCCAGGCACCCCCCGTATGAACAAGGATGACGGCCAGGGAGGCCTGTGGCTTGGATGCTGATTGCCATGGGTACCTTGGGCGTCGCGTCCACAGACGACATGTCCCACGCCGTCAAGATTTACGACACCTGCATCGGCTGCACCCAGTGCGTTCGGGCATGTCCTCTCGATGTTCTCGAGATGGTGCCCTGGGATGGTTGCAAGGCCGGCCAGATCGCCTCGTCTCCCCGCACCGAAGATTGCGTCGGTTGCAAGCGCTGTGAGACCGCTTGTCCCACCGACTTCCTCTCCATTCGCGTCTACCTCGGCGACGAAACCACCCGCTCCATGGGCCTGGCTTACTGAGCCCAGCTCCCATAAGCTCAAGCCCGGCCCAGCCGGGCTTTTTTATTGGTTCCAGGCGCTATGTGCGGCATCGTTGCGGTGATTGGTTCGCGCGAGGCGGCACCGCTCCTCTTGGAGGGTCTGCGTCAGCTCGAATACCGGGGCTATGACTCCGCGGGAATCGCCACGGTGGCGGACGAGTCCGGCTTGGCCTGTCTGCGCGCTGAAGGCAAGCTCGCCAACCTAACGGCTCGTTTTGAGGCGCAGGGGGCCCAGGGGCAGTGCGGCATTGGCCACACCCGTTGGGCGACCCACGGCAAGCCGGAAGAACGCAATGCCCACCCCCACCTTGATGGTCCCCGTCGTCTGGCCGTGGTGCAGAACGGGATCATCGAGAACTACAGAAGCCTGCGTGAGGAGCTCCAGGCCAAGGGTGTGGTCTTCCGCTCGGACACGGACACCGAGGTCATTCCCCATCTGCTGAGCCAAGAGCTCGATCGGTTGGAGGCCCTGGGCCACGCAGCCTCTCCCCAGCTCCTGCTTGAGGCCGTGCAAGCGGTTTTGCCGCGGCTGCACGGGGCCTACGCCTTGGCCGTGGTTTGGGCTGCGCTCCCGGGTGCCCTGGTGGTAGCCCGTAAAGCAGCGCCGTTGCTGATTGGCCTGGGGGAAGGGGAATTCCTTTGCGCCAGTGACACCCCGGCCCTGGCTGGCTTTACGCGCACGATCCTGCCGATGGAAGACGGGGAGGTGGCGCTGCTCACCCCCCTGGGAATCGAGCTCTATGACGAGGCCGGAGCGCGGGTGCAGCGGGCTCCCACGCTCCTGAGCGGCACGGATCACGTGGCGGACAAGCGCAGCTTCCGTCACTTCATGCTCAAGGAAATCCATGAGCAGCCCGAGACCGCCGCCCTTTGGGTCGCTCGCCATCTCCCCGATGCATCCGCGCGGGTGGCCTTGCCGCTCGATGAGAGCGTGTTTGAAGGGATTGAGCGCATCCAGGTTCTCGCCTGCGGCACCAGCCGCCATGCCGCCTTGGTGGGGGCCTATCTCCTTGAGCAGCTGGCCGGGATTCCGACCAGCGTGTTCTATGCCAGCGAATTCCGCTACGCCCCGCCACCGCTGGCGCCGAACACCCTCACCATCGGTGTGACCCAATCGGGTGAAACGGCAGACACCTTGGCTGCTCTCGCGATGGAGCAGGAGCGGCGCCGAGCCGTTGCCGATCCGGCCTTCGCCCCCCGTCTTCTGGGGATCACGAACCGCCCTGAAAGCTCCCTGGGCCGGATGGTTGATCAGATCCTCGACATCGGTGCCGGCATCGAGGTGGGCGTGGCCGCCACCAAGACCTTCCTGGGTCAGTTGTTGGCGTTCTACGGGTTGGCCATTGCCTTTGCCGAACGTCGCTCTGGACGGCCTGGGGTTCTCGGCGCCGAAGCCCTGCAGCAGCTGACGGCTGGTCTGCGGGATCTTCCACAGCAATTGCGCAGCTTGGTGGATGACCATGACGGCCGCTGCGAGCAGATGGCCCATCTGTTCGCGGACACCCAGGATGTGATCTTCCTGGGCCGCGGCATCAACTATCCGATTGCCCTTGAGGGTGCGCTGAAGCTCAAGGAGATCAGCTACATCCATGCCGAGGGCTACCCCGCCGGCGAGATGAAGCACGGCCCGATCGCTCTGCTGGATGCCCGGGTGCCCGTGGTCTCGATCGCCGTCCCAGGCACCGTCTTCGACAAGGTCCTCAGCAATGCCCAAGAGGCCAAGGCCCGCGATGCCCAATTGGTGGGCGTTGCCCCCAATTGCCCGGATGCCGAGCTGTTCGACACCCTGCTGCCCGTACCGGAGGTGGATGAGTTGCTCAGCCCCCTCGTCACCATTGTTCCGATGCAGCTGCTGAGCTATCACATCGCAGCCCACCGGGGCCTGGACGTCGATCAGCCTCGCAATCTTGCCAAGAGTGTCACCGTGGAGTGAGTCCGAGGCGCCCACCGTCGTATTCAGCCCGTTGGCGTACGGCTTGGCACCAGTGCTGATGCTCGAGGTACCACTGGACAGTGGCTGCGAGACCTTCTTCGACGTTGTGTCGGGGGCTCCAGCCGAGTTCTGAACTGATCCGGGTTGGATCGATGGCATAGCGCCGGTCGTGGCCTGGGCGATCTGTCACGGGTGTGATCAGATCGGCATGGGGCGTGTCGCCTGGCTGTTGGCGATCGAGCTGGGCGCAGATGGCTTCGACGACCTCTTTATTGGTTTTCTCGCCGTGACCACCCACGCAGTAGCTGCGCCCTGACTCGCCGCGGCAGGCGGCCAGCAGTAGTGCATCCACATGGTCCTCCACATACAACCAATCCCGCACGTTCAAGCCATCGCCGTAGAGCGGGATTGATTCACCAGAGGCCGCTTTGAGTGTGACCACTGGAATTAGTTTTTCGGGGAACTGCCAGGGCCCGTAGTTGTTCGAGCAGTTGGTGAGGACCACCGGTAGACCGTAGGTGTGATGCCAGGCCAGGACCAGGTGATCACTGGCAGCCTTGCTCGCGGAGTAGGGACTACGGGGGTCGTAGGGGGTGGTTTCTGAGAATCGCCCAGTTGCCCCCAGCGAGCCAAAGACCTCGTCGGTGCTGATGTGGTGCAGACGGAACTGGGTTTGGCGGGCCTGGCTCAGCTGTTCATAGTGGCCGCGCACGGCCTGAAGCAAGTTGAAGGTGCCGTTGACATTGCTGTCGATGAATTCAGCCGGTCCAGAGATCGAGCGATCCACATGGCTTTCGGCAGCCAGATGCATCACCAGGTCTGGGTCCGCCGCTCGCACCGCCGTTTCAACGGCCTGGGCATTCTTGAGATCCACCCGCAGCAGCTGGTGTCGCTTGGCGTCGGCTTGACCCAGCTCCGCCAGGGTGGTCTCGATCGAGCTCAGATCACTGGCGTACCCCATTTTGTCGAGGTTGAACACCAGGGCGTCGCTCTCCCGCAGCAGCCGCCGAACCACGGCGCCACCGATGAAACCAGCGCCACCAGTGACCAGGATGCGGCGCCGCTGACCCAATAGATCAGCCGTCGAAGGCATGGAAGTGGTCATTTAGGCGGCCTTGAGGGAACGGTCGCTGCGGCCATAGACATCGTCAAAGCGAACGATGTCGTCTTCGCCGAGATACTCGCCGCTTTGCACTTCGATCATCTCCACGGGAATCCGGCCTGGATTGGTGAGCCGGTGCTTACAACCCAGCGGGATGTAGGTGCTTTGGTTCTCCCCCAGCAGTTGCTGTTCACCATCGCGCTCGACTAAGGCGGTCCCTTTCACAACAATCCAGTGTTCGGCGCGATGGTGGTGCATCTGGAGCGACAGGCTGGCCCCTGGTTTGACGGAGATCCGCTTCACTTGCCAGCGGTTGTCTTCCACCACGCCGGTGTAGGAGCCCCAGGGTCGATAGATCTTGCGGTGCGCCTTGCCTTCGGGACTGCCCTCGGTTTCCAGTTGCTGAACGATCGTTTTGACGTTCTGAGCTTGGGTGCGGTCAGCGATCAACACGGCGTCGTCCGTTTCAATGACCACCAGGTCTTCCACGCCAAGACCGACGATCAGTCGGTGCTCACTGCGTAGGTAGCAGTTGCGGCTGTTCTCGCTGATCACTCGGCCGCGCAGCACATTGCCGTTTTCATCGCGGTCTGAGGTTTCCCAAAGGGCACTCCAGCTACCCACATCACTCCAGCCAGCAGCCAAGGGAAGGACAGCACCTAGTTGGGTTTTCTCCATGACGGCAACGTCGATCGCCACATCCGGGCACTGGGAGAAGGCCTCTGGATCGAGCCGTAGAAAATCGAGATCGGCCTCGTCTTGGTCCAGTGCAGCGCGGCAGCAGCTCACCACTTCTGGAGCGAGTCGCTCTAATTCCGCCAACATCGCGCTGGCTTTGAACAGGAACATGCCGCTGTTCCAGGTGAAGCGTCCACTGGCCAGAAACTGTTCGGCAGTGGCTCTGTCGGGCTTCTCTACGAACCGTGCAATCGGGACGGGCGTCAGAGACCCGTCCTCGAGAGGGGCAGCGGCCTCGATGTAGCCGTAACCGGTTTCTGGAGCGGTGGGCACGATGCCAAAGGTCACCAGTTGTCCCGCTTCGGCCGCCGGTCGACCAGCTTCAATCGACTTACGGAAATGGTCGGCGTCACGGATGACGTGATCTGCGGCCAGGATCAGTAACAGCGGGTCATCACCCTGGGCGGTGGCCTGCAGTGCTGCTACGGCCACTGCGGGGGCCGTATTGCGGCCCATCGGTTCCAGCAGGATCGCCCCAGGTGCGATGCCGATCTGACGCATCTGCTCGGCGACGATGAACCGGTGGTCGTCGTTGCAGATCAGCAACGGTGCTCCGAGGTCGTTGAGCCCCTCAAGACGTTGCTGCGTTTGCTGCAGCAGGGTCTCTTCGCCGCTGCCGCCGAGGGGCCAGTACTGCTTGGGATAACTCGCACGTGACAGAGGCCAGAGGCGGGTGCCAGTCCCGCCGCAAAGAATGACAGGTACAAGGGCGGTCATGGTGCTCGCTCGTATGGAGCCGCCGACGCAGCTTTCCGTTGGTCTATTTCAGACCATGCCGGCTCCTTTCGCTTGTCCCCGTGGTGCTGGTTTAGCTCTGTCTGTCCTCTGGGCTTGGGTCGGCCAACTCCAGTAATCCCGGCGGGGGGGTGATGCCAATCCACCCCTCTTCGAGTTCCACCCGGGGAACAATTGAGTCGACAAAGGGAATCCAGAGGGGCTGTTTTTTGCCGCTGAGTTGGACCTCGAGCAGGTCGTTGCCTGCATGGAGCAGGTCTTGGACCTGGCCGATGGGCGTGCCCGACTCCAGCAGCCGCACCTCCAGTCCCACCAGATCCAGCAGGTGAAATTCGCCTTTGGCCAGTTTTGGGCGCTGATCGCTTGGCACCAAGAGCTCCTGGCCCACGCAGGCCTCAGCGCTGCTGCGGTCGTTGATGCCCTCGATCAGTATCACAAACAGCTCTTTGCCGGGGAGCTGGCGCCCGGAGAGCAATTGAATTTGATGGGGTTCTGGCGCGGGCCCCCGCTTCTGGGCCGGTGCGCGCAGCCAGCGGGGGCCGGCTTGGGTGAAACGTTCGGGGAAATCGCTGAGGGGATTGACCCGCAGTTCACCGCGCAGTCCCTGGGCGGCAACGATCTTTCCGACCACCAGCAGCTCGGGTTGTTGCTCCATCAGCCCAAGGGCCACACCTCAGCCTCGATAATGACCGGGCGACTGGGCCTTCCCATGGCTGATTCCCTGCCGATCCTGCCTGGCTCCACGGTGGTGGTGCGCGATGGGCGCTCCATCTACAACGGTTACCAAGGTTTCGTGCAGCGCATCAGCGGCAGCAACGCAGCCGTGCTGTTTGAAGGCGGCAACTGGGACAAGCTCGTCACCATGCCCCTCAAGATTCTTGAGCGGGCCTGAGCTTCTCTAGGGACACCCGAGCTGCCTCCTGTTCGGCTTGCCGGCGCGAGCGTCCCCAGCCCTCACCGAGGGTCGTCTTCCCCAGGCTCACCTGACAGTGAAACCGCCGGGGATCAGCGTGGACTTGGCTGATCTCTTGGCAGCGGTAATCCGGTAGGCCTCGTTTTTGGCCCTGGCTCCATTCCTGCAGGGCCGATTTCCAGTTGTGCAGGTGGGGATCGGCTTCAAAGGCCTTGGCGGTGGATTGCCAGTGGGGGGTGAGCCAGAGCAGCACCGGCGTCAGGTCCCCCCAAAGGCGATAGAGCGCGCCGATGCAGGCCTCACAGGCTTCGGCCCTGAGGGTCTCGCGCGCGCTGGCGTCTCCTGCGGCCGTTGGGCCGATGCGCAAAACAGCGTCGATGTCCACCGCTTGGCCAAGTTCCCCCAGCCAGCGGTCACTGACCAGTTGGGCCCGCAGCGCTGAGCTTTGTCCGACGCTCAGGTTCGGATAGTGCTGTTCAAGGAATTCCGAGGCCGCCAGACGTAGGACGGCGTCGCCAAGAAATTCCAGTTTTTCGTGGTTGACGCTGAGCCCTGCGGAGGTGTGGGTGAGGGCCTCATCCAGCCGCTCCAGGTCCATCTCCGCGGGGGCTGTCAGGCCCAGGCCTTGAAGGAACTGCAGCAGTTGGGCGTGGCGCTCAGCGTTCATTGGGGTGAAAGCAGGACGTAAGCCGGGTTCTGTTCTCCGCTTTCGCGGGGGCGATCATCTGTCTGGGACCACCGTTACCGATGGCCTCAAGCGGCGCAAGAAAAGCGGAACGGGTGTCATGGCCAACCGTTGTTCCTAGGCCTTGCTCCCAGCCGGGGTTTACCGAGCCAGCACCTCTCGATGCTGCTGGTGCGCTCTTACCGCACCTTTGCACCCTTGCCTGATCCCCGAAGGGCCATCGGCGGTGTGTTTCTGTGGCACTCTCCTCACGGTCACCCGCACTGGGCGTTACCCAGCAAGCCTGGCCATTGGGGAGCCCGGACTTTCCTCAACCGGTCCGTTCCACCAGCCCGAGGGCCTGGGCGTGTCCCGGTCGCGATCACCTCGCCTGCTTTCAAACCCCATAATGGCGACCTGGGGGGCTGTAGCTCAGCCGGATAGAGCGACGGTTTCCTAAACCGTAGGTCGTGGGTTCGAGTCCCGCCAGCCCCGTCTTTGATTCGCGCAGGGGTATTGACCGCTACCGGTAGTGGCGTGCTGAATGTTGCCACTGCCGCTAGCGTGGTGCCAATCGCCACACGGCCATGGCACAGCTGCATGATCTCAGGCTGCGGCTACTGGTGCAACAGGAGAGTGAGCGCATCGTCGACAGCCTCCCGGACGGCCTCGACCTCTCTGTGATCCAGGCCCGCTGCCTCTGCTGGTTAGCCCTCCTGGCCGAGGCCCATGAGGACAGCGCCAATGAGGCGGTCAGCGATGGGGACACCGATCAGGCCATGGCCTGGTTTGCCGACTCCATGCGCCTGCGTGACGTCATTCAGGTGGTGAGCTCGATCGAGATCCCCATCCCAGGAGCCACTGAGGACGCCAGTGATTCCGGGGACTCCCTGGCCGCTTAAGACGCCAAATTCAGATTCCCTTTATTTCTGAGTCGTCCTGGTGTCATGATTGGACTTGACCAATGAAGGGACTGCGGTGCCGGAAGAGCCCTGCCAATGCCCTGACTGTCAGCGCTTTTATCGGGAGCACGACCGACTGATTCGGGAGAACCCGACGCTGCGTCAGCAACAGGAGTTGAGCTGGGCTGCCCTGCAGTCATTCCGCACCCTGGCTGGTCGGGTCCTCGAGGATCTACAGAAGACCACCCCTGAGCCGGGTGTTGATTCTGCTCCTGCCGCCGCCGCTGCCGGAGGCCCCCAAGAAGCCTCGGCGCAGGATGCTCTCCAGCAGGCCGTCAGCGATCTCGAGAACATCAACGCCCACCTGTTCTCGATCGAGGCCCTGATGGAGCGCATCTTTGATGTGCGCGTTCCTGAGCCCGTTGAGCAGAAGTTCCGCGAGATCGCCGGTGAGTTGGCTCCCGATCCGCTGAACGCCGATCGCCTTCGCCTCAACCGTTTGCTGCATCAAACCCCCGATCTTCCGGATCGCTGATCAGCCAAGCAATCATCCCCTCCTCATCGGCGGGGATTTGCAACCACTGGGGCTTTCCGAGCCAGCCCATCTCCGTCTCCAGCTGCCGAGCCAGGGCGGTGTCATTGGCGCCGATTCCTCCGGATAGGGCGATCTGATCGACGCCCCCCAGGCTGGCGGCCATGGCGGCAATTCCCGCTTTCAGCCGGTGCAGGAAGACCGCGAGTGCCAGTTGGGCGCCGGTGTGGCCCCGTTTAGCCGCCCCGCGCAGCTCCTGCCAGTCGCCGCTCAGGCCGGAGAGACCGGCGAGTCCGCTTTGGTGGTTGAGTTGCTCCTCCAGTTCGGCTGCCGCCATCCCGTCCTTCAGCAGCGCCAGCAGCAGGCCAGGGTCGATGGATCCGCTGCGGGTGGCCATCACCAGCCCTTCCATCGGGGTGAAGCCCATAGTCGTGTCTAGGCAGCGGCCATCGGCGATGGCCGCCAGGGAACAGCCGGCCCCCAGGTGAACGCTGATCAGCCGAGGCCCCGCGACCTGCCGGGCCACGTGTTGGTGGTTGAGTCCATGGAAGCCAAAGCGACGGTAGCCCCGGCTCCGCAGCGCCAGGGGGATGGCATAGCTATAGGCCGCCTCCGGCAGGGTCGCGTGAAAGGCCGTATCGAAGCAGGCCCATTGCTGCAGTAGGGGTTGCTGCTGCTGGAGCCAGCGCATCGCCTCCAGAGCCGGTGGATTGTGCAGCGGTGCCAGCGGGCTTAAGGTCTCGAGCTGCGCCAGCGTTGCGGCGTTGATGGGCGTGGGTTCGCGAAAGACCTCGCCGCCATGGACAACTCGGTGGCCCGCGCGCTCAAGCCGGCCCCACCAGGGGGCCAGAGCCGGCTTGAGCCAGGTGTCGAGGGCCGCTGTGAGCTCCAGACCCGAACGGGAGTCGCTCCAGAGCCGCCGCTCTCCTGCCGCGTCAAAGACGGCTGCCTTGAGACTGGAGCTGCCCAGATTCAGCACCAGAAGCGCCACGGCGCCGCTTGCTCCTTACTCGTCGAGGTTGCAGGTGATCGTGACGGGGAAGGCCTCGGCCTTCCAGATCCGCTCGGCGTACTCCTTGATCGAGCGATCGGAGGAGAAGAAGCCGGTGCGGGCCGTATTCAGCAGGGACATCCGGTTCCAGGCGTGGCGATCGGCCCAGGCCTGACTGACCTGCTGTTGCACCCGCAGGTAGTCGTTGAAGTCGGCCAAGACACAGAAGGGATCGCGGCCCGTCAGGTTCTCCAGCAGGGGGCGGAAGAGGTCACCGTCGCCGCCGCTGAAGTGGCCCTGCTCCACCAGCTTCAGCACCTGCTGCAGCTCGGGCAGTTTGGCGATGTGCTCCCAGGGGCGATAGCCCTCGCTCTGGAGTTGGGCCACCTCGGTTTCGGTCATGCCGAAGAGGAAGAAGTTCTCGGCTCCCACCTGTTCGCGGATCTCGACGTTCGCGCCATCGAGGGTGCCGATGGTCAGGGCCCCATTCATGGCGAACTTCATGTTGCCGGTGCCGGAGGCCTCTAGACCGGCGGTGGAGATTTGCTCCGAGAGGTCCGAGGCTGGATACACCCGCTCGCCCAGCTTCACGTTGTAGTCGGGAAGGAAGACCACCCGCAGCCGCCCGTCCATGTCGGGGTCTGAGTTGATCGTCTCGGCGATCCCGTTGAGGAAGCGGATGATCAGCTTGGCCATGTAGTAGCCAGGGGCCGCCTTGCCGCCAAAAATCACGGTGCGGGGGGCCATGTCCTGGGCCTGGCCGTTCTTGATCCGCAGGTACTGGGCAATCACCTGCAGGGCATTGAGGTGCTGGCGCTTGTACTCGTGGATTCGTTTGACTTGAACGTCAAACATCGAGGAGGGATCCACCAGCAGTCCGCTTTGGCGGTGGATGTAGTTGGCCAGCTGCCGCTTGCTGGAGAGCTTGGTTTGCTCCCAGCGCTCCAGGAAGCCGCTGTCGTGTTGGTACTGCTCGAGCTGTTTGAGCTGATCGAGATCCGAGACCCAACCTTCACCGATGCTCTCGGCCAGCAGCTTGCGCAGGGGGGGATTGGAGAGGGCGACCCAGCGCCGGGGGGTCACGCCGTTCGTGACATTGGTGAACTTCTCCGGCCAGAGCTCCGCGAACTCGGGGAACAACTTGGTGCGGACCAGTTCGCTGTGGAGGGCGGCCACACCGTTGATGTGGTGCGAGGCCACGGTGGCGAGGTTCGCCATGCGAACCGCTTTTTGACCGTCCTCATCAATGATCGAGAGCTTGCGCAGCAGCACTTCGTTGCCGGGATAGCGCAGGCGAACGCTCTGCAGGAAGCGGCGATTGATTTCGTAGATCAGCTCCAGATGCCGAGGTAGCAGGGAGCCGAACAGGGGTAGGCCCCATTTCTCCAGCGCTTCCGGCAGCAGGGTGTGGTTCGTGTAGGCGACGGAGCGGCAGGTGATGTCCCAGGCCTGTTCCCATGTCAGGTGCTTGTCGTCGATCAGCAGACGCATCAACTCGGCCACGGCGATGGCCGGATGGGTGTCGTTCAGCTGAACAGACCAATGGTCGGGGAATTCCTCGACCGGGATGCCCCGCTGCTCCAGGCTGCGCAGCATGTCCTGGAGCGAGCAGCTCACGAAGAAGTGCTGCTGCTTCAGGCGAAGGCGACGGCCTTCATCGGTGCCGTCGTTGGGATAGAGGACCTTCGAGAGGGTTTCGCTCCCCACTTTTTCCTCAACGGCGCCGTAGTAGTCGCCGATGTTGAAGGCATAGAAGTCGAAGCTTTCGCTGGCGTCGGCGCGCCAGAGGCGCAGGCGATCACAGGTGTTCACCCGGTAGCCGAGCACGGGCACGTCATGGGGCACACCAATGGCGTGCTCATCGGGGATCCAGCGCACGCGGTAGTTGCCGCGCTCGTCCCGGTAGCTCTCGGTGCGTCCGCCGAAGCCGACGAAGCAGGCCTGATCGGGGTGGGGGATTTCCCAGGGCCAGCCGCCCTTGAGCCACTTGTCGGTGATCTCGACCTGCCAGCCGTCCCGGATCAGCTGGTCAAAAATCCCGAATTCGTAGCGAATCCCGTAGCCCGTGGCGGGGATCTCCAGGCTCGCCAGGGACTCCATGTAGCAAGCCGCCAGGCGACCCAGGCCGCCGTTCCCCAGGCCTGGCTCTTCTTCCACCTCAAGGATCTCTTCGAGGCTGTCGATGCCGAAGCGGCGCAGGGCTTCGGTCGCCGCCTCCTGGATGCCGAGCATCAGGAGGTTGTTCCCCAGCTGGGGGCCGATCAGGAATTCCGCTGACAGATAGGCCACCACCCGGGTCGGGGTGGCTCGGATCGCCTCAATGCCCGCCAGATAGCGGGTCATCAAGCGGTCGCGAACCGCGTGGCTGAGGGCCAGATAGAGGTCGTGGCGGCTGGCGGTTGGAGCCAGCTTTCCCAATGTGTAGAAGAGGTGTTCGGCCATGCCGTCGAACACGTCATCGGCTGCCAAGCCGCTGCGGTCGGGATCGGCGTAGCAACCGGGCGTGGGCAGTTGCAGTTGACGCGGCGATTGCTCTTTCATCAGGCCAGCTCGGTTGGGACTGCAGTGCTCCACTGCCAGTGACTGATCTCCGGGGCATCCATCCCGTGCTCGTGCGCGTAGGCGCGATTCGCCAGGATCGATTCCTTCATCTGCTCTTTGATGTGAGCAGCGCGGGACATTAACCCCGGAACTCTGTCGATCACATCAATCACCAGGCTGAACCGGTCGATCTGGTTGTTCATCGCCAGTTCAAGCGGGGTGTTGATGTTGCCTTTTTCCTTGTATCCGCGGACGTGGAAATTGGCATGGTTGCGGCGCCGGTAGGTCAACCGGTGGATCAACCAGGGGTAGCCATGGAAGTTGAACAGCACGGGGCGATTTGTGGTGAAGAGTGTGTCGAAATCCCGATCGCTTAAGCCGTGGGGATGCTCGCTCGGTTCGGTCAGGGCAAAGAGTTTCACCACGTTCAGTACCCGGACCCGCAGCTCAGGCAGCTCCCGGCGCAGGATCGCCACGGCCGCCAGGGTCTCCTGGGTGGGGATGTCACCGGCGCATGCCATCACGACGTCTGGCTCATCGGGTTCACCGCGGACGTGGTCGTTGCTGGCCCAGCTCCAGAGGCCGATGCCCTTGGCCACATGGGCGCGGGCTTGCTCGAGGGAGAGGTACTGCAGGTGCTCTTGCTTGTCGCTGACGATGAGGTTGCAGACGTCGGGCTCGACGAGGGCCTCCTCGGCCACGGCCAGCAGGCAGTTGGCATCGGCCGGCAGGTAGACCCGCACCACATCGCCGCTCTTGTTGCCGGTCAGATCAATGAAGCCCGGGTCTTGGTGGGTGAACCCGTTGTGGTCCTGCCGCCAGACCGTGGAGGAGATCAGGCAGGTCCAGGGGGCGATTGAGGCGCGCCAGGGCGCGTGGTGGCGGCAGCTCTCCAACCATTTGGCGTGCTGGTTGAACATCGAGGCGATCACGTGGGCGAAGGCCTCGTAGGTGTGGAACAGGCCGTAGCGGCCGGTCAGGAGATAGCCCTCGAGCATCCCCACCAGGGTGTGTTCGCTGAGCATCTCCACCACCCGTCCCTGCCGGGCTAGCTCGCCGCCATCGCTGTCCTCGGGGCGTAGTTCCTCCATCCAGACCTTTTTGCTGCGCTCGTAGATGGCCTGCAGCCGGTTGGAGGCGGTTTCGTCGGGGCCGAACACCCGCAGGTTGTTCGGGTTGTCGGCGATTGCATCCCGCAGCAGTTCCCCGAGGGCGGCGGTGTTGCCATGGCGGCTGACTCCGGGTTCGGCGACCGGCACCGCATACCGTTCGCGATCCGGCAGGGTCAGTTGCTGGCGCAGTCGCCCCCCGTTGGCATGGGGGTTGGAGCCCATGCGCTGGGTGCCGCTTGGTGAGAGAGCCTGCAGTTCGGGTCGCAGTCGTCCCTCGTCATCAAAGAGTTCTTCGGGGCGATAGCTCTTGAGCCAGGCCTCCAGTTGCTGAAGTTGGGCGGGGTCTTGTTTGGGGTTCGGCAGGGGTACCTGATGGGCGCGCCAGGACCCTTCAATCCGATGGCCGTTGAGCGCCTCAGGCCCTGTCCAACCCTTGGGGGAGCGCAACACGATCATCGGCCAAATCGGCCGACTGGCATGCGCTGCGCCGCCCTCTGCCTCGGCCTGCTGGCGGATCGATTGGAGCCGGGAGACCACCTGATCCATCGCCGCGGCCATCGCTTGGTGCATGGCCCGGGGCTCGCTGCCCTCCACAAACAGCGGCTCCCAGCCGTAGCCCCGCAGCAGGCTGCTGAGCTCCTCCTTGGGAATCCGTGCCAGCAGCGTTGGGTTGGCGATCTTGTAGCCGTTCAGGTGCAGCACCGGCAGCACCACCCCATCGCTGATCGGGTTGAGGAACTTATTGATATGCCAGCTGGTGGCCAGGGGGCCGGTCTCCGCCTCCCCATCGCCCACACAGGCGATGGCGATCAGGTCCGGGTTGTCGAAGACCGCACCGCAGGCGTGGGAGAGCACATAGCCCAGTTCGCCGCCTTCATGGATCGAACCAGGGGTCTCCGGGGTGCAGTGGCTACCGATGTGCCCGGGAAAGGAGAACTGCTTGAAGAAGCGTTTGAGCCCTTCTATGTCCTGGGACTTGTCGGGATAGATCTCCGAATAGGAGCCATCCAGGTAGGTGGGGCCAAGTACCCCCGGGGCTCCATGGCCCGGACCGGAGAGATAGATCGCATTGAGCCCGTGGCGTTGGATCACCCGATTGACGTGGGCCCAGATGAAGGCTTGGCCTGGGCTTGACCCCCAGTGACCGAGCAGGCGGTTCTTGATGTGCTCCGGCTTCAGCGGTTCCCGCAGCAGCGGGTTGTCTTGGAGGTAGATCATTCCCACCGCCAGGTAGTTGGCGGCCCGCCACCAGGCGTCCAGTCGCTCAAACTCCTCTGCTGGCCTGAGATGGGCGGAATCCGTGGCCATGGCTCCAGCTGCTGATGCCTGGCCGGAAAGTAGCCGTTGTCACAGGAGATGGCGCCGTCGGGCGAGACTCTCGTTCGGAATCACTCACGACAGCTATGCCGGAGATCGGCGCCCATCAGCTCGAGGTGGTCGAAACCCTGATTGGGGTTGGCCGCTTCTTGGTGATTTTTGTGGCCGCTCGCCTACTGGCGGAACTGCTGGTGCGCTGGCAGTTGCCCACCATCCTTGGTGAGCTGATCGCCGGCGTGATCATCGGTGCCTCTGGCCTGCACCTGATCGTGCCGCCGGAGACCCAGGCGGCAGTGGCCAATTGGGCGCTCCAGCTGATGGGCTCGCTTGCGGATGTGCCGCCCCAGTTGGTCGGCGAGGTCTACAACGAAAGTTTCCCGAGCCTGCAGGCCGTGGCCACCTTGGGCCTTTTTGCCCTGCTGTTCCTGACGGGTCTCGAAAGCGACCTCGATGAGCTCGTGGCCGTCGGTGCCCAAGCGATCACCGTGGCTGTCGCCGGCGTGGCAGTGCCCTTTGCCCTTGGCACAGCCGGCTTGATGGCGCTCTTCCACGTGGAGGTGATCCCCGCCGTGTTTGCCGGGGCGGCCATGACGGCCACCAGCATCGGCATCACAGCGAGTGTTTTTGGTGAGCTGAAGATGCTGCGCTCCCGGGAGGGGCAGATCGTGATCGGCGCCGCCGTCCTGGACGACATCCTCGGCATCGTCATCCTCGCGGTGGTGGTGAGCATCGCTGGCGGTGGCAGCCTGGAGCTGGGCCCGATCCTCAAGCTGCTGGCCGCGGCCGTGGTGTTTGTGGTCGCTGCCATTGGCCTGAGCCGCACCGCGGCGCCTGGTTTCGACTGGTTGATTGATCGCCTCAAGGCCCCAGGCGATGTGGTGGTGGCCTCGTTTGTGGTGCTCACCCTGTGCTGTTTCGCTGCTACGGCCATTGGCCTGGAGGCGGCCCTGGGTGCCTTTGCCGCGGGCTTGATCCTGAGCAAGTCGAACCACACCCATGCGATCGAGGCGGCGGTCAAGCCGGTGGTGGCCCTTTTCGCCACGATCTTCTTCGTCTTGATCGGCACCGGCATGGATCTCTCGGTGCTCAATCCGTTGGACCCCGAGAACCGCGCCGGTCTTGTGATCGCTGCTTTCCTGCTGGTGGTGGCGATTCTGGGCAAGGTCGTCTCCGGCTGGACCTTCGTCTCCAAGGAACCCACGAACCGTCTGGTGGTGGGTCTGGGGATGATGCCCCGCGGTGAGGTGGGCCTGATCTTCCTAGGGCTTGGTACCCAGGCCAAGCTGCTCAGCCCGGCCCTGGAGGCAGCGATCTTGCTGATGGTGATTGGCACCACCTTCCTGGCACCGATCCTGCTCAGACTGGTCCTGGCTGGAAAGAGTGATGGACCAGACCTCGACCCCCTCGCCGAAATCCCCACTTAAGGGCTGGCAGTTCAGCTGGGGCGGCTGGTTGGACAACCGCCATGGGGAGTGGTGGCTGCTCGCCCAGCTGCTGTTGATCGCAGCCACCCTGTTGCCGGCCTGGCCGGCCCCTGGCAGCTGGGGCTATGCCTGGCCTTTGCCGCTGGCTGCCAGCGGAGTTTTGCTGCTCTTGGTCGGCCTGGCGCTGGCCGCCCAGGCCTTCTGGCGCTTGGGACCCAGCCTGACGCCCTTGCCGGATCCCAAGCCCGGGGCCGCTTTGGTGACGACCGGGGCCTATGGGCGCTGCCGCCATCCGCTGTATCAAGCCGTGTTGCTCTGTGAGCTCGGGGTGGCCCTGGCCCTCGGCAGCCTGTTCCACCTGGGTCTGTTCCTGGCCCTGGCCGCGGTGCTGGGCGGCAAAGCGCGGCGGGAGGAGCGTTTCCTCGTGCCGCTCCATCCTGAGTACCTCAGTTATCGGCGCAGCACCCCGGCGATCTTGCCGGGATTGCCTTGGTTGGATTGGCGGAGCTGAGCCGCTAGAGCCCGCGCTCCTCCAGCTGCCGCGCAGCCCGCTCGAACACCTCAGGTCCTGCATCCCGTTGGCCGGCGGCCTGGCCCAGGTCCCGGCGCCAATGGCGGGCGCCGCTGACGCCTTCCACCACCTGCACCAGGTGCCGGGCGATGGACCAGAGCCGCCCGCCGCTGCCGCACCAGCGCTCGGCATAGGGAATCAGGCCCCGCACCACCGTGGAAGCCTTGGCGACCGGTTGGCTGCTGTCGCCAAACAGGTCCCCGTCCACCGTGGCCCAGCGCAGCGGGTGGTCGTAGGCGGCCCGGCCCACCATCACCCCATCCACGGCCTCGAGCTGCTCCAGGCAGCTGCTGAGCTCCAGCAGGCCTCCGTTCAGTTCAATCGTCAGCTGGGGCCGGTCCGCCTTGAGCTGATGCACGAGCTCGTAGCGCAGGGGAGGAATGGTGCGGTTTTGCTTGGGATCCAACCCCTCGAGCCAGGCCTTACGGGCGTGCACGATGAAGCGCTGCGCCCCGGCCGCGGCCACCGTGTCGACAAAGGCCAGTAGCTCGCCATAGGAATCCCGCTCATCGATGCCGATGCGGTGCTTCACCGTGACTGGTAGCGGCGAGGCCTGGGCCATGGCGCTGATGCAGCGGGCCACCTGTTCGGGCTCGGCCATCAGGCAGGCGCCAAAGCGCCCTTTCTGGACCTTTTCGCTTGGACAGCCGACGTTGAGGTTGATCTCGTCGTAGCCCCGGTCCGCGGCAATGCGCGCGGCCTCGGCCAGCAGCACCGGGTCATCCCCGCCCACCTGCAGGGCAATCGGATGCTCGATTGGATCGAAGTCAATCAGCCGGTCCCGCCGTTCGCTGTGGTGGAGCGCTTGGGCCACCACCATTTCGGTATAGAGCAGGCTCCGGCGGCTGATCTGCCGCATCAGCACCCGGAAGTGCCGATCGGTGTAGTCCATCATCGGAGCCACACTGAAGCGGTAGGCCCCGTTCAGCAGCGAATCGGGCATCACCCCATGCTCGCCTTTCACGCTGATGCCCCCCCGTTCTGAGCACTGGTCCCTGGTGGTGGCGGGCGGTGGTCCGGCGGGATTCATGGCGGCCATCGCCGCGGCCGAGGCCGGTCAGCGGCGGGTCCTGGTGCTGGAGAGCACCCCCGAGCCCCTGGGCAAGGTTTTGATCAGCGGTGGCGGCCGCTGCAATGTCACCCATGCCTGTTGGGATCCTCGGGAATTGGTGGGCTTCTATCCCCGCGGCGGCAAGGCCCTGCGGGGACCCTTCAGCCGCTTTGCTGCCGGTGATGCCGTGTCTTGGTTTGACGACCACGGGCTGACGCTGGTGGAGGAGGCCGATGGCCGGATGTTCCCCCAGGCCAACCGCTCAACGGCCGTGATTCAGTGCCTCAGGCAGGCGGCGGAACGGGCCGGGGTGACCCTACGCAACAGCGAAGCTCTCCAGCAGGCCGAGCAGCGGCCCGCGGGTGGGTTTGCCCTCGGCCTGCGCAGCGGCATCCATCTCAGTACTGACCGGCTGGTGCTCGCCACCGGGAGTCACCCCAGTGGTCGGCGTTTGGCTTCAGGCCTGGGCCATGGCTTGGTGGCCCCGGTTCCGTCCCTTTTCACCCTCGCCTTTAAGCCCAATCCCCTGCTGCCTTTGGCCGGGGTCGTGATGGATCCGGTGGACCTGGAGCTGGAGGCCGGTGGGCAGCGCTTCCGCCAGAGCGGCCCGGTGCTGATTACCCACTGGGGCCTGAGCGGGCCGGCGACCCTGCGGCTGACGGCCTTCGCCGCCCGGGCCCTCCACGGCGAGGGCTACCGGGGCAGCCTGCTGGTGGATTGGAGCGGCGGCCGCAGCCAGCAGCAGCTGGAAGAACTCTTCGCGGCCTGCCGGCGTGATCAGGCCAAGCGTCAGCTCAGCAATGCCCGCCCCTGGCCAGGCCTTAGCCGACGCCTCTGGCAGCACCTGCTTGATCAGCAGGGGGTTGAGCCCGATCGCCGCTGGGCGGATTTGGCCAAACGTCAGCGGTTGGGTCTGCTGGAGGCCCTGCGCCGCAGCCGTTTCCCCGTGGCGGGCCGCGGCCCCTTCGGCGAAGAATTCGTGACCGCCGGAGGCGTGCCTGTGGGGGAGGTCAACCTGGCCACGATGGAGAGTCGAAAGGTGGAGGGTCTCTACCTGGTGGGTGAGCTCCTGGATGTCGATGGCGTCACCGGTGGCTTCAACTTCCAGCACTGCTGGAGTTCCGGCTGGTTGGCGGGGCAGGCGATTGCGGCGGCCGGAGCTAGTTGATCTGATCGAAGATTGAGAACATCGGCAGGTACATCGCCAGCAGGATCGAGCCAACGATGCCGCCCACGATCACGATCATGGCCGGCTCCAGCATGGAGGTCAGCGCCTTGACGGCGGCTTCCACCTCGTCTTCGTAGAAGTCCGCCACCTTCGAGAGCATGGCGTCCATCTGGCCGGTTTCTTCGCCGATGGCGAGCATGCTCAAGGCCAGCTCCGGGAACACCTTTTTGCGCTCCAGGGCGACGCTCAGTGGGATGCCCTCCTGCACGTCCTGACGGGAGCCGACGATGGCGTCGGCAATCACGGCGTTGCCAGCTGTTTCCTGCACGATCTCCAGGGACAGCAGGATCGGCACCCCCGCGCGGGTTAGGGAGCTGAAGGTGCGGCAGAACTTGGCCGTGGCGGTTTTCTGGATCAGGTCGCCAAAGAGCGGCAGTTTCAGCAGTAGTCCATCCACGCGCCGGCGCCCGCTGGCGGTCGCGTAGTAGCGGCCAAACATCCAGACCCCCACAGCGATTGCCAGGGCCAGGAACAGCGAAAAGGAGGACCGCAGCAAGGCGCTGAGGTCGACCATCATTTGGGTGAAGAGGGGGAGTTCAGCCCCCAGGTCTTCGAAGATCCCAGCGAAGGTGGGGATCAGGAAGATCGTCATCCCCAGGAACACCAGGATCGCGATCGCCAGCACGGCCACGGGGTAGCCCATGGCGCCCTTGATTTGGTTCTGCAGCCGGGCATTGCCCTCGAGCAACTTGGCCAGGCGGCGCAGGCTTTCGTCCAGTACGCCCCCCGCCTCTCCGGCTTCCACCATGGCGATGGTGAGCTTGTCGAACACCCGCGGCCAGGAGCGCAGTGCTGCCCCCAGGCTGCCCCCTTGGTTCACGTCCGTGCTGACGGCGGTGAGTGCCCGCTTAAACAGCGGCATGCGCTGCTGACGGGCCATGAGATCGAGGCTGCGCACGATCGGGACTCCCGCATCCACCAGCGCCGCGAGCTTGTTGGCAAAGAGCGCCTTCTCGCGAATGCCCGGTTTGGCCTCCAGCAGGCTGGAGAGATCCATCCCAAAGACCGTGCTCCCGGCCGCGGCGTTGGGTGTGGTTGCGGCGAGCTCCAGGCTGGTGGCGACGATGCCCCGGCGCCTCAGGTCCCGCCGGGCGCGGCTGAGATCACTGGCCTGCAACTGCAGCGTCCGGGTTTGACCGGAGCGATTGGTGTAGGTGGCGCTGAACTGGGGCACTAGCCCTCCAGGAGCCGCTGCAGCTCATCGGGTTTGCTCGCTTTGGCGAGGGCTTCGCTGCGCTCGACGGCTCCGGCCTGCACCAGGTTCGCCAGGGCGCGCTCGAGGGTTTGCATCCCCTGCTGGCCGCCCGTTTGGATCTGGGAATAGAGCTGGGCGGTTTTGCCCTCCCGGATCAAGTTGGCGATGGCCGGGGTGTTGATCAGGATTTCTTGGGCCATGACCCGCCCGAATTGCCCGGGTTTGGGGTTCTGGCGTTTGCAGAGGGTCTGCGAGAACACCCCCACCAGGGAGCCACTGAGCTGAACCCTGATCTGGGTTTGCTGCTCTGGCGGGAAGACATCCACCATGCGATCGACGGTTTGCGCCGCCGAGCTGGTGTGCAGGGTGCCAAAGACCAGGTGCCCCGTCTCTGAGGCCGTGATGGCCAACTGGATCGTTTCCAGATCTCGCATTTCGCCCACCAGGATCACGTCGGGGTCCTCCCGCAGGGCGGCGCGCAGGGCGGCGCCAAAGCTGCGGGTGTCATCCCCCAGCTGGCGCTGGTGGATCACGCTTTTGTCGTTGCGGTAGGTGAATTCGATCGGATCTTCGATCGTGAGGATGTGCTCGGCGCGGCTGCGGTTGATGTGATCCAGCAGGGCCGCCAGCGTCGTGGTTTTGCCTGAGCCGGTGGGACCGGTCACCAGCACCAGACCCCTGGGGCGGCGGCTGGTTTCCTCGACGATGGGCGGTAGGCCCAGGCTCTCCAGGCTGGGGATTGTGCTGCCGAGGGCCCGCAGACAGGCCGCATAGCTCCCCCGCTGGCGGTAGACATTGACCCGAAAGCGGGAGACGCCTTTGAGGCCATAGGCGCAGTCCAGCTCCCAGGTTTGCTCCAGCTGCTTGCGCTGGGCGTTGTTGATCATCGAGAAGATCAACCGGTTGCAGAGGTCCTCGCTGAGCCGCTCCTCCCGCATCGGTTTGAGCGCCCCACTGAAGCGGCCGTAGGGCGGTTGGCCTGCCGCCAGGTGCAAGTCGCTGCCACCCGCCTCGACCAGCTCCTCCATCAACTGTTCGATCTGGAGCTCCATGCAGCTCGCGGGGCCAGTGGCTGTCCTCAGTGTGGGAAGCCCGTCAGGGGCTGGCAATGGCGTTGCTTAATGCAGTTGCCGGGGGGTCAGGCAATAGGGGCACTCCAGCCACTCGTCCCGCATCCCCGCCCCGCAGCCCTGGCAGGTGATCGTGTGCAGGGCCTTGGCCCGGCGCTCGGTTTCCAGGCTGGAGTCCGTGAGGATCATCCGCTCGATTTCCTCGAGGGTCGTTTCCCCTTGGCGCACCAGGTCGAGGCCGTAACCCAACAGGGTTTTCATGCCGTTCTCGATGGCGAGCTTGCGCAGCCGATCGGTGCTGGCCTCCTGGGCAATGGCGCTGGCGAGGGTGTCGTTGACGCGCAGCACCTCGTAGACCCCAACCCGGCCCTTGTATCCCAGCCCCTGGCAGCTGGGGCAGGGGTTGCTGTCACTGGCTTGCAAGCGCTTGGCCTTGAAGAAAGTGATCGCCTGCTCGTTGCTGGCAAACAGGCCAAAGCGGCCCAGGTCCTGCTCACTGGGGTGATAGGGCTGCCGGCAGTCCGGGCAGACCCGCCGCACCAGGCGTTGGGAGACGATTCCGATCAGGGAGGCGCTCACCATGAAGGGCTCCACGCCCATTTCCGAGAGCCTGGCGATGGCGCTGGGGGCGTCGTTGCAGTGGAGGGTGGTCAGCACCAGGTGGCCGGTGAGCGCCGCCTCGATGGCGGTTTTGGCCGTTTCACGGTCCCGGGTTTCCCCCACCAGCAGGACATCGGGGTCTTGCCGCATGAAGGCCCGCAGGGCCATGGCGAAGTCGTAGCCCTTCTCACGGTTGACCTGGGTTTGGGCAATGCCCTTGAGGGTGTATTCGATCGGGTCCTCGACCGTGGAGATATTGATCCCGGGCTCATTGCGTTCCGCGAGCAGCGAATAGAGCGTGGTGCTCTTGCCTGATCCCGTCGGCCCGGTCACCAGCAGCATTCCGAAGGGCTTGCTGCCCATCTCCCGGACGCTGGCCAGGGCCGCGGGCTCGCTGATCAGGCGGTCGAGGCCGAGGTGCGTCGCGCCGCTATCCAGCAGGCGCATGCAGACCTTCTCGCCATAGCGGGTGGGCAGGGTGCTCACCCGCAGGTCAAACAGGCGACCTTGATAACGCCGCCGGATGCGGCCGTCCTGGGGCAGCCGGCGCTCAGCGATGTCTAGGTCCGCCATGATTTTCAGGCGGGAGGTCACTGCGGGGGTCAGTTGTTTCGGCAGCTTCTCCAGCGGCTCGAGCACCCCGTCTTGGCGCAAGCGAATCAGAAGTCCGTCCTCTTGCGGCTCCAGGTGGATGTCGCTGGCACTGCGCTCGAGCGCTTGCACCAGGATCCGGTCCACCAGGCTCACCACCGGTGAGGCGTTGGAGGCCTTCAGGCTGGCTTCGACATCCAACTCGCTGAGGCTGTCCTCGGGAGCCTCCTCAAGGGGGCCCTCGAGCTTCAGGTCCTCAAACAGGGAGATCCGGTTGGGCGCCTCCTGCGGAGCTGAAACCGCGGCCGGCGTGGCGGGGGGTGGAGGTTGATTCAGGACGGTTTGCAGGTCCCCTTGGAGAGCCAATCGCAGTGCCAGGGGCGGTCCCTCGGGGCATGCCTCGCGGAGGGTCTGGCGTTGCTCGGCGCCCCAGTGGGTTGGCACGGCCACCGTCAGGCTGTTGTTGGCGTAGGCCACGGGAAGGCAGCCGAGATCCCTGCAGCTCTCCTGAGTCAGTCGCGGATGCCAGCTCCAGCGCGCGTCTCCGGCGGCGCTTAGTTCAGAGCGCGTGAGGACGGCTTCCTGGAGCAGTAATTCGACCTCAAGTCGCTGCTGCTCAGGGGTTTGGGCCTCGGCCACCGGTCGCTGGGGAATGGTGCTGGCGCTTGCTGTCATCAGCCGCTCCGCCGAGGAGGTGCGGGCTTCCGCCGCTTGTGGGGTGGCGCCCCTTCACATCAACATGTCTAGATCAGATCTCCGGTTCGGTCAGCATGAGCGGCGACGCGACTCCGTTTCCCCAGGACTCCGCCCCGGCCCCAGCTGAGGCCGCGGCAGCGCCAGAAGCCACTCCTGCAGTGGATTCGGCCCCGGCTGAGGTGGCGGCTGAGCCCAGCGCCGATCCCGAACAGCGGGTCCGAGAACTGGAGGCCGAGCTGACGGCCCTGAAGGCCGAGCACGAGAGCGTCCGCAGTCAGTACATGCGGATTGCGGCGGACTTCGACAACTTCCGTAAGCGCCAGAGCCGCGATCAAGAGGACCAGCGCACCCTGATCGCCTGCTCCACCCTGAGCGAGATCCTGCCGGTGGTGGACAACTTCGAGCGGGCCCGCCAGCAGCTGGATCCCCAGGCCGAGGAGGCCCAGGCCATCCACCGCAGCTACCAGGGGCTCTACAAGCAACTGGTCGATGTGTTCAAGCAGTTGGGCGTCTCACCGATGCGGGTTGAAGGCGAGCCCTTCGATCCCACCCTCCATGAGGCGGTTCTGCGGGAACCCAGCGACGAGCACGCCGAGGACCTGGTGATCGCTGAACTGCAGCGGGGCTATCACCTGAACGATCGCGTGCTGCGGCACGCCCTGGTCAAAGTCTCGATGGGTCCAGGCCCCAGTGGTGATGCCGCACCGGCCAGCTCCACGGATGACGCTGCACCCTCCGAAGAGGGCTGAGCATGGCCGATTTTTATGACCTCCTTGGGGTCAGCCGCGACGCTGATGCGGACACGCTCAAGCGGTCCTATCGCCGCCTGGCGCGTCAGTACCACCCGGACATCAACAAAGATCCCGGCGCGGAGGACAAGTTCAAGGAGATCGGCCGTGCCTATGAGGTGCTGAGTGATCCCCAGACCCGGGCTCGTTACGACCAGTTCGGCGAAGCCGGCCTGGGCGGCGCCGCGGGGATGCCCGACATGGGCGACATGGGGGGCTTCGCTGACCTGTTCGAAACCTTCTTCAGCGGTTTCGGCGGGGGCATGGGTGGCCCCTCCGCCGGTGGTGCCCGTCGCCGCGGTCCCCGCCAGGGAGATGACCTGCGGTTTGACCTGACCATCAGCTTCAGCGAAGCGGTCTTTGGTCAGGAGAAGGAAATTCAGATCCGTCACCTGGAGACCTGCAACAGCTGCAGTGGCTCCGGGGCGAAGAGTGGCAGCGGTCCCACCAGCTGCGGCACCTGTGGTGGTGCAGGCCAGGTTCGCCGCGCGACGCGGACGCCCTTTGGCAGCTTCACCCAGGTGGCGCCCTGTCCCACCTGTGAAGGAACTGGCCAGGTGATTGCCGATCCCTGTGGCGCCTGTGGCGGCCAGGGCCTGCAGCAGGTTCGCAAAAAGCTGCGCATCAATATCCCGGCGGGTGTCGACACCGGCACGCGGCTGCGGGTGGCCGACGAGGGCAACGCCGGACAGCGGGGCGGCCCCGCCGGCGACCTCTACGTCTTCCTGACGGTTCAGTCCCACCCGAGCCTCCGCCGCGACGGGATCAACATCCACTCCGAGGTGACGGTCAACTACCTCCAGGCGATCCTCGGCGACACCATTGAGGTGGAGACCGTCGATGGTCCTGAGCAGTTGGAGATTCCGGCAGGCACCCAGCCCGGAGCGGTCCTGACCCTGACGGGTAAGGGTGTTCCGAAGCTGGGCAATCCCGTGGCGCGCGGCAACCATCTGATCCAGATCAAGGTGCAGCTCCCCACCAAGGTCAACCGCGAGGAGCGTGAGCTGCTCGAACAGTTGGCAGGGCACCACACGGCCAAGGGGCAGAAGCATCCCCACAAGAGCGGGCTGTTCGGCGGTTTGTTTGGCTAGGTCAGTGATGACCCAGCTCGACCTACGCGGTACCCCCTGCCCGCTCAATTTCATTCGCACCAAACTGGCCCTCGAGAAGCTGTCCGCAGGCGAGTGGCTTCAGGTTGATTTGGATGCCGGAGAGCCCGAGGCGATGGTGGCCAGCGGCTTGCGGGAGGCCGGACATCGCGTTGAGCTGGAGGCCTTGGAACCCGGGGCGGTGCGTTTGTTGATCTGTCGCTGTGGCTGAAGCCCTGGTGATGGCACTCGAGGCCAACTTCTGCCGGGTGCAACTGGATCGACCTGGCCCCGGAGGGGTGGACCAACTGCTCTGTGTGCGCCGCACGCGGCTGGGCAAGACCGGACAGCAGATCTGCGTTGGAGATCGGGTCGAGGTGGAGGGCATCGACTGGCCGGAAGCCCGGGCGGCGATTGCGGCCGTGGCCCCCCGCAGCAGCCTGCTGGAGCGTCCTGCCGTGGCGAACTGCAGCCGGGTGGTGGTGGTGGCGGCGTTGGCTCAGCCGGAGTTGGATCCATTGCAACTCACCCGTTTTTTGCTGACGGCGGAGCGGACGGGTGTGGCGGTGGAGCTGGTGCTCACCAAGGCGGACCTGCTGGGCGCATCGGAACAAGAGCAGTGGCGTGAACGGCTCACGGCTTGGGGGTATGTCCCCCAGCTGGTCTCCTCCCAGAGTGGGCTTGGTCTGGCTGCGCTGCGGGAGCGTCTGGCGCAACCGGGGGTCTCAGTGCTGTGTGGCCCATCGGGGGTGGGCAAGAGCAGCTTGATCAACGCCCTGTTGCCGCAGCTGCGTTTGCGGGTGAGTGCCGTCTCCGGCCGCCTGCAGCGGGGACGGCACACCACGCGGCATGTGGAACTGTTCCCGGTGGAGCCCGGTGCCCTGCTGGCGGATTCACCGGGCTTTAACCGACCGTCCTTGCCGGCCGAGCCCACGGAGCTGGGGAGCCTCTTCCCGGAGATTCGGCAGCGGCTCGAGAGCTCGGCCTGTCAGTTCAAAAATTGCTTGCATCAGGGCGATCCGGGCTGCGCCGTCGGCAGCGATTGGGATCGCCATGGTCTGTATCTCAACTGCCTGGAGTCCGTGCAGCAGCAGGTGGCGCGCCAACCCCGCCCCCGCAGTGGCGGCCTGAAGCAGCGGGGAGGAAAGCAGGAGCCCCTGCTCGATCAGCGCCTGCGTCAGAGCTCAAGGCGCCGTTTGCGGCAGGAGGAGCCCGATGAGGAGGGCTAGGCCTAGCCCATGCCGGGCAGGTTCAGGTTGAGCCCGCCTGTGAGCTCTTCCATCCGCTCTTTCATGGTCCCGGTGGAGTTGTCGTAGGCCGAGCGCAGGGCCTCGAGGGTGGCGTTTTCTGTTGTGGAGGCGCCCTCGGCGAGCAGGACAGGGTCGAGGCGGACCTTCAGGGGTTGCTGGTTACCCGAGAGCCAAACGCTGGCCCGGCCGCAGCTGCTTTGCCCCTCGATTTCCATCGCATCCAGCTCCTCCTGGAGCTTGGCGGCGTCCTGTTGGATCTGCTGGGCCTTCTTAAAGGCTTCGGTGAGCTGGCCGAAATTGGGGAGACCGAAACCGGCCATGCCTGCACTGTTGAAGTGGGCGCAGGCTACGCCGCCAGGGCGAGGTCTTCGAAGCGTCCCAGCCGTTTCACCTCGGTGTGGAGGGTGATGCTGCGCTGCTCCATCACCCGCTCTTGGACCAGGGCAATGAGTTGATCAATCTCCCCCGCGCTGGCGCTGCCGGTATTGACGATGAAGTTGGCGTGGATCGGGGAGATCTGGGCGCCGCCCAGGCTGAATCCCTTGAGGCCGAGGGCTTCGATCAGTTGTCCGGCTTTCTGCGGTTCGGGGTTGCGAAAGACGCTGCCGCAGCTGGGTTGCTGGTAGGGCTGAGTGCTGGTTCTGCTGTGGAGGTTGGCGCTGGTGCGCTGGCTGACGCTGCGGGGATCGTGGCCGGGGGAGAGGCGAAAGCGAGCTGAGAGGACCACCAGGGGTTCCGCTTGAAGGCGGCTATGGCGGTAGTCAAAGTCCAGTGCTGCGGCAGGGATGGTGTGGGTCTGGCTGGGCTGCTCCGGGTCCACCACCGTGACGCTCTCGAGGATGTCGGCGGTGCAGCCCCCTTGGGCGCCTGCATTCATCACCGCCGCGCCCCCCACCGTTCCTGGGATGCCCACGGCCCACTCCAGGCCCGAGAGGCCGGCCCGCGCCGCCCTCCGCGCCAGGGTGGGAATCGGTTCTCCCGCCTGGGCTTCGATCAGGCCGCTGCTGTCCTCCAGGTCAGCCCCTTGAAGGTGGCGGGTGCAGAGGGTGAGTCCCTCCAGTCCTTGATCGCTGACCAGCAGGTTGGAGCCTGCGCCAATGACCCGCTGGATGCAGCCCTGGGATAAAGCCCAGCGCAGCAGGGCGAGTAGCTCGTCCGTTGACTCTGGTTCAGCGAAGTAATCGGCTGCTCCCCCCACTTTCCAGGTGGTGTAGTCGGCCAGAGCAACCGCCGAACGCAGCCCCAGGGGGAGGGAGAGGGCCATCGCTAGGCCACAAGGGGAAGGGCGGCGGCGGGATCGCTGCGGCCTTCCAGGCGACTCCAAAGGCTGTTGACATCACCGGCACCCATGGCCAGCACCAAGTCGCCCGCTTGGCTGGTTTGGCCGATGGCATCCGCCAGGGTCTCCAGGTCATCGAAGGCGCTGACGGGTAGCCCAGGGGCAATCCGCTGGATTTCAGAGGCGAGGGCCGCGCTGGAGATTCCTGGAATCGGCGCTTCGCCAGCCGCATAGAGGGGGGCGATCAGCACGGCATCGGCCTGACTCAGGGCCTGGGCAAAGTCGCTGAGGAACTCCGCCGTCCGGCTGTAACGGTGCGGCTGAAAGACGGCCAGGAGCCGTTGGGGCGCCTCTGGCAAGGGGCTGCGCCCACTGCTGACCATCAGGCGGGCCATCGCCAAGGTGGCCTGCACCTCGCTCGGGTGATGGGCGTAGTCGTCGACCACCTGGCGGCCGCACCAATTACCCCGGTAGTCGAAACGGCGTCCAGGGGCCTGGAGGCCCTCCACGGCCCGTTGCAGCTCGGCAAAGGAGACGCCATGGAGACGGCAGGCGGCCATGGCGGCCGCGGCGTTGCTCAGGTTGTGGAGCCCGGGCAAGGGCAGCCGGAATTGCCCGAGGGCCTCTCCCTGCTCATAGAAGGTGGCCAGGGTGCCGTCGCCATCGAGTTCATCGGCGATAGCCGCGAAGTCCACCCCTTCGCTGCTCTGGATGGACCACCAGTGGTGGGCTTGAAAGTGTTCCCGCAGCACCGGACAGTCGCGGTTGGCCAGCAGCTGTTCGCTGCCTTTGGCGAAGCGCTGGAGGGTGGTGATCAGGGAGGCCAGATCGCTGTAGTGGTCGGTGTGATCCAGCTCGAGGTTGGTGATCACACCAAGCCAGGACTGGAACTTCACCAGGGAGCCATCCGACTCATCCGCTTCCGCCACCAACAAGGGGCCATCGCCATTGCGGCCGTTGCTGGCGAAGGCGGGCACCACCCCACCAATGACGGCCGTGGGGTCGTGGTTGGTGGCGTGCAGCAGGCTGGCCACCAGGGTGCTGGTGGTGGTCTTGCCGTGGCTGCCAGCCACGGAGATCGAGGGCTGGGCGGCAATCAAAGCCGCCAGGACATCTGAGCGGTGCCAGACCTTCAGCCCGGCGCGCTCGGCTTCTAATAGTTCTGGGTTGTTCGCCGGCACAGCAGAGCTGACGACGACGGCAGGTGGGCAGGAGGTGCCGCTGCGAATGGCGTCGATGGTGGCGGGGCTTTGCTCGCGAAACACCCGGACACCGCGGCTGCGCAGGTTCTGCAGCACGGCGTTGTCCCTGGGGTCGGAGCCGCTGATGCTGTGGCCGCGGTCCGCCAGGATCCCGGCGATGGCAGACATGCCGATGCCGCCAACTCCAATGAAATGGAGAGGTTGGTGGCGATCAAGCGTCAGGACCAATGGCGTATCCAAGCCTGGCCAGAAATTAAGACCGAACGGGTCGCTTGTCCTCTTCTCAAGCACGATTTGAGTGCTTTTGACAGGTGGTGACCTTTTGTCCCCAGATGGGGAGGGTCAGGCAATTTCGGTATGATCGGCGGCCAAATCCTCCTTGCTAGCGGGTTCGCCCGCCATACGCCATGACCCTGAAGGTTGCGATCAACGGATTCGGCCGCATCGGTCGCAACTTCATGCGTTGCTGGCTGAGCCGCGGAAGCAATACCGGTATCGAGATTGTCGGCATCAACGGCTCCGGTGACACCAACACCAACGCGCACCTGCTGAAGTACGACTCGATGCTCGGCCCACTGCGTAATGCAGAGGTGACCACCACCGAGAACACGATCGTCATCAACGGCAAGACGATCAAGACCTTCTATGACCGCAACCCCGCCAACCTCCCCTGGAAGGAGTGGGGCGTGGATCTGGTGATCGAATCCACCGGTGTCTTCAACGACGACGTCGGCGCCAGCAAGCACTTTGAAGCCGGTGCCAAGAAGGTGATCCTGACCGCCCCTGGTAAGGGCGACAAGGTCGGCACCTTTGTGGTGGGCGTGAACGCCGATCAGTACCGCCACGAGGATTACGACATCCTCAGCAACGCCAGCTGCACCACCAACTGCATGGCGCCTGTGGTCAAGGTCCTGGATCAGGCCTTCGGCATCGTCAAAGGCACGATGACCACCACCCACAGCTACACCGGTGACCAGCGCATCCTCGATGCCTCCCACCGTGACCTGCGCCGCGCCCGCGCTGCTGCTGTGAACATTGTTCCCACCAGCACCGGTGCAGCCAAGGCCGTGGCTCTGGTCTACCCCGAGGTGAAGGGCAAGCTCAGCGGCATCGCCCTGCGCGTCCCCACCCCCAACGTGTCCGTCGTCGACATGGTGCTCGAGATGAGCCGCGAGACCACCAAAGAGGAGGTCAACGCAGTGCTCAAGGCCGCCTCCGAGAACGGCATGAAGGGCATCATCAAGTACACCGACCTGCCCCTGGTCTCCAGCGACCACGCCGGTACCGATGAGAGCACCATCGTTGACTCCGACCTCACCCTGGTGATGGGCGGCAACATGGTCAAAGTCATCTGCTGGTACGACAACGAGTGGGGTTACAGCCAGCGCGTCGTTGATCTGGCCGAGATCGTTGCCAAGAACTGGAAGTGATCTGAGCGCCCGCTCAACCTCTTTCCATCAGCCGCCCTTCGGGGCGGCTTTTTGATGGTTGTGCGATCAGCTGAAGTGCCGGTAGCCCGGATCGCTCTCCTGAAGGGGCAGCCCGGTCTCGCTCCAGGTCAGGGTTGGGGAGGAGTGCTCCACCAGTTCGCCAATCACCTGGCAGCCCGGTAGTGCAGCGCAGAGCCGCTCGGCCCAGGTCGGCTCCAGGGCGAGGACCAGCTCAAAGTCTTCGCCCCCATTCAGGCACCAGCGCTCTGCATCGGCGAGCGGCGCCATGGCGGGGTCCAGGGGCAGGCCTGTGCGCCGTAGTTGTGCCCCACAGCCACTGGCCTTGGCCAGGTTCAGCAGCGCGCGCTGCAGGCCATCGCTGCTGTCGGTGCCAGCGACCCGCCATGGGGTCCCCTGGGGCTGGCTTGCTTCGAGGGCTGGGATGGCATCGAGCCGAGGGAGCGGCCTTTGGTGGATTTGTATGGCGCGCTCCCGCAGGGCCTCAGGAATCGCTGCAATGCGCTCGCCTTGCAGCAGCGCTAGCCCCAAGCGGCTGAGGCCATGGGGGCCAGTGCTCACGAGCCAATCGCCCGGTTGGCCGTCGCCGCGGCGGATGGCGCCAGGCCCCAGCCGGCCAAGGGCCGTGATGGCGAGGAGGCGCTGGCTGCCGCTACTGCAGTCACCGCCGAGCAAGGTGCCGCCAAAACGAGCCAGGGCTTCGGAGAGTCCCTGGTAGACCCCATCGACCCAGCTCCAGGGGGTTGCTCCTGGTGCCACGAGGCCAACCGTGAGGCCGATCACGTCGCTGCATCCCATGGCCGCTAGGTCGGAGAGGTTGGTCGCTGCCGCCCGCCAGCCCAAGTCCTGGGCCGACATGGTGGCGTCACTGAAGTGGACCGTGTCCACCAGGACGTCGGTGTTGACCACCACGGCTCCCGGCAAGATCGCCGCGTCGTCAGCCAGCTGGCCGGGGGGCGCGTAGGCCGAGAGCCGGTCGATCAGCTCCCATTCGCCGAGCTGATCGAGTCGCATCTAGGCGTGGGCTTTGAGGTTCTCGGCTCCGTCGAGCAGTCGGGCGCGGACGATGCCGTCATCGATGCCCAGTTCCTCGAGCACCTCAAACCCATCCACCACGTAACCAAAGGCGCTGTAGCGGCCATCGACGAGGTTCAGGCCTGCGGGGGTTAGTTCGGCCTCGTAGAGAAAGAAGAAGAACTGGGAGGAACCATCGGCGAGGGATTCATCCGAGTGGGCCCAACCCATGGTCCCGAGGGTCGCGAAGGGAAGGACCGGCGTGGCTTCGAAACGGCCCAGGTCTTCAAAGGTGGCGTTGTAGAAGGGCTCGGCTTCACCGGGCACCTTGATCTCCAGCGGCACCTGGCGCTCGCCCTTGGTCTTGGGGTCGATGTAGCCGGTCTCAGGACCCTTGGGGTCTCCGGTCTGGAGAACGTAGAAGTCCTCGGCTCGGGTGAAGGGCAGTCCGTCATAGAAGCCTTGCTTCACCAGGTCCACAAAGGCTCCGGCAGTCAGTGGTGCGTTGTAGCCGTCCACCACAGCGGTAAGCATCCCTTTGGTGGTCTCGATCTCAACGGTGGCGCGGCCCAGCAGCCTGGGCAGGGCGTCGAACTCGCTGGGGATTTGGAAAGGGAAGTCACCCACGAGCAGTGCCTCCAGGTCCCCGACGGTGCTGAGGGCAGCGCGCCGGTCATCGAGGAATCGATCGCGGTCAGAGCTCTCGCTGCTCTCCACGAGGGTCTCCATCTGGCTTTGCAGGGCGGCCATCAAGGTCTTCCCCTCGGCTTGCTTGGCTTCCGGCAGGCTTGCCACGATGGAGTCGGCGCGGGTCTTGAGCAGCGCCTGACTCCGATTGACCGTATTGACCAGGGCGCTCCAGCGCTTGGCTCTGAGGTCGTCGCTGGTGCTCTCCAGCCTGTGCTGCAACGTCTGTAGATCCGACTGGTCGATCGGCAGAGCGTTACGAAGGATGGCAGCGGGATCCTTGACGGCATTGCCAGGCGGCAGCGCAGCCTGGGCCGGTGGCACCAGCGGGAAGGCAGCGAAAGCAATTGCGATCAGCAGGGCGGGCACCCAGCGATCCAGCCAGCGCTTCAGATCCATGCTGCAGCCTTGTCTCTGCCGGGACTCTGCCACAGCCGTACAATCCCGCCTGAACCGTTATGCCGGAATGATCTCGAGCAACGACTTTCGTACCGGCACGACGATCGAGATCGACGGTCAGGTCTGGCGCGTTGTTGAGTTCCTGCACGTGAAGCCCGGCAAGGGCTCCGCCTTTGTCCGCACCAAGCTCAAGGCCGTGCAGTCCGGCAACGTCGTTGAGAAAACCTTCCGCGCTGGTGAAACCGTTCCCCAGGCGGTTCTCGAGAAGGCTGTGCTTCAGCACACCTACATGGAGGCTGATGACTTTGTCTTCATGGACATGTCCACCTATGAGGAGACCCGTCTGACCGCCAAGCAGATCGGCGATCAGCGCAAGTACCTCAAGGAAGGCATGGAGGTGAATGTCGTCTATTGGAACGGGAAGCCTTTGGAAGTGGAACTCCCGAATTCCGTTGTTCTGGAAATCACCCAAACTGACCCCGGTGTGAAGGGCGATACCGCCACGGGCGGCACAAAACCCGCCATCGTCGAGACCGGCGCTCAGGTGATGGTTCCCTTGTTCCTCTCGATCGGCGAAAAGATCAAGATCGACACCCGCACCGACAGCTACCTGGGCCGCGAGAACTGATCCCATGCAACTTGACCACAACCAGCTGCGTGAGCTGATTGCCCTGCTTGGGGACAGCGACATCCAAGAGCTCAAGCTCGAAGGTGATGACTTCCGCTTGGAATTGCGTCGCAATCTTCCGGGGGTCCAGCCCCAGGTTGTGATGCAAGCTGCCGCTCCGGTTACGGCTCCCGCTGCAGCCGCACCTGCCGCTGCCCCCTCCGCGGCTCCCCCGGCCGCCGCTGCGGCCCGCAGTGATCTGATTGAGATCACCGCTCCGATGGTGGCGACCTTCTACCGCTCCCCTGCTCCCGGCGAGTCGGCATTCGTGGAGCTCGGCGCCAAGATCAATGTCGGCCAGACCGTCTGCATCCTCGAGGCGATGAAGCTCATGAACGAGCTCGAGTCCGAGGTGAGCGGTGAGGTGGTGGAGATCCTGGTCGAGAACGGCACCCCGGTTGAATTTGGCCAGGTGCTGATGCGGGTGAAACCCGCCTAGCCCAAGTCCTCAGCGGCCTCCAAGGCCGCCACCATGCTGGCTGCGCGGGCAATGCCAAGGCCGGCGATGTCGAACCCGGTTCCGTGATCCGGTGAGGTCCTAAGAAAGGGCAGGCCCAGGCTGGTGTTGACCGCCTGGTCAAAGGCCAGCAGCTTGACGGGGATCAGGCCCTGATCGTGGTAGAGCGCGAGGAAGCCATCGGGAGCTCGTCCGCCCTGCTGCCAGGCCATGCCCGCGCTTAGCCAGCAGGTGTCAGGTGGAAGTGGCCCCAGCAGGGTCACCTCAGGGTGCCGCGCGCTCCACTCTTCAAGCGTGGCCTCAAGCCAGTCCCGCTCCTCTCGTCCAAGACGTCCGGCCTCGCCCGCATGGGGGTTGAGTCCTGCGACGGCCAGGGTCGGCTCGTGGCGAAAGCGACGGCAAAAGGCCAGTAAGACGTCGAGCTTGGCGCGCACCCGCTCAGGGTTTAGGGCTTGGGGAACCTGCTGAAGCGGAATGTGGGTGGTGGCGAGCAGGGTGTTGAGCCGCCAGCCGCTCTGGGGGGAGCGGGCGGTGAAGAGCATCGAGGCTTCCTTGGCTCCAGCCAGCTCAGCCAAGCGTTCGGTTTGGCCGGGGTAGTCATGGCCTGCCGCGTGCCAGTGCTGTTTGGCGATCGGGGCAGTGACAAGGGCTTGGCCGGAGCCCCGTTGCACCAGCTCAACGGCCTGGGTGAGCCAGCGGAAACTGGCTTCACCACTGATGGCGCTGGGGGTCCCTGGTTTGACGGGTTGCTCGAGCGGGCAATCCACCATCTCGAGCTGGGCGGGGTCCGCCAGGGGGGCGTCTGTTTGCCCCTTGAGTTGCGTGTAGGTCTCCTCCAGCCAGCGGCGGCAACCCACCAGCAGCGGCGGTTGGCCAGCGGGGGTCCAGCGGGCCAGGGCTTTGAGCGTGACCTCGCCTCCGATGCCGGCGGGATCGCCAAGGGAGACGATCAAGCGGGGGCGCTTAGCGTTGCTGTCGCTTGGCGGATCACCCATGTTGCGTTGGCTGTTGCTGATCGGGATGGGCTTTGCCCTGGTGAAGGGTGTGCAGAACGGCTGGGTGGAGTTGCACTGGAATCGTCTCTTCCACGATGCCGGGGTGCCGTTCGTTCCGGACCCGGATCAAGGTCCGGCGGGTTCAGGCGCAAACCGCATCTAAGGGTTATTCCATCACTTGGGACGGTTCTGCTCCTCCTCCCAGCTGGCGGCAAATCCTTCCCGATAGCTGGGGTAACGCAGTTGGTAGCCCAGGTCCTGGCACAGCCGCGCATTGCTGACGCGGCGGTTGTCGGCCCAGAAGCTCAGGGCCATCGCACTCATCTCTGCCTGGGCGTCGCGGAAGTTGCGTACGGCCGGCAATTTGCAACCCAGCAGGTGGGCGGCATAGCCGAGCGTTTCACTCGAGGGGCAGGGCAGATCGTCGCTGACGTTGAGCACCGCTGGCCTGGCCTCCGGGGGTAGGCCGCAGCAGTGCAGCAAGGCGCCAACGATGTCATCGACATGGATCCGGCAGAACACCTGCTTGGGCTTGTGGATCAAGCGGGCCTGGCCTTGTTGCAGCTGCTGGAAGGGGCAACGACCCGGTCCGTAGATCGCGGGCAGCCGAAAACTCTGTAGGGGGAGAGCGCTGGCCAGCCAACGTTGCTCGCACTGCAGGCGGGATTGGCTGCGGCGAAGGCTTGGCTCTGTCGGGCTCTGTTCATCGGCCCAGCGTCCTTGGGTGTCGCCGTAGACCCCCGTGGTCGATAGGTAACCCACCCACTGGAGGGGCTGGTGCCGGAGGGACTCCCCCAGAAGGTTGTAGGCGTCGTCGTCGCCGTTCTTGTTGGGCGGAAGGGTGATCAGCACATGGCTGAGGCCTTCAGGAATCTGCGGGACGGCCCCCTCGCCCGCATTGAAGTGCAGCCATTGAGATCCCTCTTTGATCGAGCGTGAGGTCAGCCAGACCTGGGCCCCGCGCGCTCTGGCTGCATCGGCAAAGCGCTGGCCTGTGTATCCCCCGCCGAGGACCAGCACGCGGGAGGAGGGGTTGACACCGCGAGCCGTCATGAGTACACCTGTATTACTCGCCCGCTGATTAATGACTGCATCTTGCTTCCCCGCCCCTCTTGGGTCCTCCTTCGTGGGCCAGGTCCCTGGGCGTGTGCGTCCTCGGCGGCGTTCGCAGGTTGGCGCCCCGCGTCGCCTGATTGGCCTGACGGCTTTGGCGCTGACGCTGTTCTCGGCCCTGCTGCTGGCTCCCGATCAGCCCCAGGCTCAGGCGGAGATTTGCCAGCGCCATAACGGCGCTGCGGCCTGCCGGATCTGGTGACTTAGGCGGCCTGCAGGTACGGCTGCATGGGATTGAAGCCGGAGTCCGGCGCTGCGGGCGCGGGAATGGCGCCTGGGCTCGCCCACTGCAGCAGGCGCAGGGCCAGGCGCAGGTCACCGTCGGTCCAGGCGCGGATGGCCATGGCTCGGCGGGGGTCGTAGAAGCGCTGCTGCCGGTACCACTCGAACGCGTCAGCGTCGCTCTTGCGGCCATTGCAGGCCAGGCAAGCGGGAACGCAGTTTTCTGTCACGCTTAAGCCACCGCGACTTTGCGGAAAAACGTGATCAATAGACTCAGAAGGTTTGCCGCAGTAGATGCACGTTTTTCCGGTGTAAGTGTGGAGGGATTGTCTCCATCTGCGAACACGAAGTTTGGGGCACAAGTCTTCAAGGAAAACGGCATCCCTGCTGTGCATCCGAACAATTCGGTTGCAGGGAGTCTGACCTGAGTGGCTGGGATGTCAATGTGTCGAACGATGCATTTTGCAAGGCTTATTGCAGCTGTTGCGCCCGCCCTGAGCTTCGCTAAATTATGAGTTGCTGCCCCAGCTCAGACGGCCCAGCAACGCACCTCGCGCTGCCTGATGCGGTTGGGAGCATCAGGGGCCATCGAGTTGGTTCTGCCCTTTGATGCGGTCACCCAGGCCCAGCTCAGGGCGGTGCGCCCCCGAGGCTTTTGGCGCTCGAAGCAGGGCTGCTGGGAGTTCCCGCTGGAAGCGGCCTTGGTCCTGCGTCAGCACTTCGGCAAGCGCTTCGCGATGGAGCCGCCGTTGCCCCAGTGGTGCAGCTGGCTCGAGCAGCCTCTGCCCCCTCTGCCGCCCCATCGCGAGCTGATTGCCAGCGCCGGGCTAGGGGAACCCTTGCCGGACGGCCGGGAGTTGTTTGCCCATCAGCGGGCGGCGGTGCGCTGGTTGCTGGCGCGCCGTGGTGCGGTGTTGGCCGATGCCATGGGCTTGGGAAAAACCCTGACGGCGCTCGTGGCCGCGCGCGCGATGGTCCGGGCGGCGGATTGCTGCGTGGTGGTGATCGCTCCCACGGGCCTCCATCGCCATTGGCGCCAGGAGGCGGCGGCCTTGCAACTGCAGGTCACCCTGCTCAGTTGGGCGGCGCTCCCACAGGAGCTGCCGGAGGCCGGCACGGTTCTGATCGCGGACGAGGCCCACTACGCCCAGAACTTGTCCGCTGCGCGCACCCAGGCCTTCCTGCGTCTGGCGCGCCATCCGCGGCTGCGGGTGGCGTGGTTGCTCAGCGGCACTCCGATGAAAAACGGCCGCCCAGCGCAGCTGTTCCCCTTGCTGGCGGCCATCGGCCACCCCCTGGCGAAGGACCAGCGCGCCTTCGAGGAGCGCTACTGCCTTGGCCATTGGCATGAACGCTCGGGCACCCGGCAGTGGAGTGCGACCGGGGCCACCCACCTGCCGGAGCTGCAGCGCCTGGTCAGGCCCCTGCTGCTGCATCGCCGCAAACAGGACTGTCTGGATCTCCCCCCGAAACGCCGGCAGATGCTTCCCGTCAGCCTGTCGGAGTCGGAGGGTCAGGGCTTTCAGCACCGCCTGCAACTGAAGGTCGATGACTATCGCCGCCGCGCCGCTGCGGGTTTGGTGCGCCGCGATGCCGAGGCCCTAGCCGTACTGACCGCCCTGCGTCAGATCGGCTCGGAGTACAAGCTCCCCGCCGCCGCCGCCCTGCTGGCCAGGCTGCAGGCCGAGGGGCAGGCCGTTGTGGTCTTCACGGCCTTTGTGGCGGCGGCCCAGTTGTTGCAGCAGCGACTGGGGGGTGCCCTGCTGACCGGACGCCTGGCCGCCGCAGAGCGCCAAGGTGTGGTGGATCGCTTTCAGGGTGGCCACGAGCAGCTGCTGATCAGCACCTACGGCGCTGGAGGCCTGGGCTTCACCCTGCATCGGGCCAAGCATGTGGTCCTGCTGGAGAGACCCTGGACCCCCGGCGATGCCGAGCAGGCCGAGGACCGTTGCCACCGCATTGGTATGCAGGGGACCCTGGAGTGCCATTGGCTTCAGCTTGGCGTCGCGGATCAGCTGGTGGACGGACTGATTGCCGATAAGGCCGAGCGCATTGCCCTGTTGCTCAGTCGCGGCCAGGCTCAGCTGGAGCGTCAGCCGCTGCCGCGGATGGTGCAGCAGCTGCTCGATCAGTGGTGAGGCGGATGCAGTTGCGCCGCCGCAAGTCGATCTCGTCGCGCATCAGGGCGTCGACGGGGTGTTTGCCTTCTTTCACCAGGGCCGCGGCTTTGAGGCTGTCGCGGCAGGCCTCCTGTGGCTTGCCCGCCAATTTCAGCAGCAGGGCCCGCTCATTGCGGGGTTGCGGGTGTTGAGGGAAGGCCACCACTACCGCATCGCAGTGCTTCAGCAAGGCCGGCAACCGATCAAGGTTGACGTTGCGTAGGCAGTCATCAACCTTGGTTTGACTCTGGCCGGGCTCGGGTGGAGCGCTGCAGCTGCTGAGGACGAGCCAGAGCAGACCCGCCCCCAGGGATGGCGGTAGCCAGGAGCGGGTGCGGGTTGCCATCAGCCTCAGTAGGCGTAGCGGTTCGAGCTGCCGCCGGCGCCGGTGCCACTGGTGATGCCGGAGCTGGTGCTGGTTCGGTTGGTGCTGTCGGGGTGAGTGGACTGGCTCTTCTCTTCGTTGGTGTCCACCGCCTTGACGTAGAGATCGCCCAGGTAGCGACCGCAGTCGTTGTATTTGCCGGGATCGGCGACGACGGCTTCGGTGATCATCACCGCGGCGTGTTCAGGCGAGGTCTTGAAGACCGAGGCGCTCTGACGCTTGATGACCGCGTAGGCCGCTTTCCAGCTCACTTCGTGATTGTTGCCGCTGCTGCGCATGAAGCAATAGATCTGTGCTCCCTTGGAACCGGCTTCATTGCCGGCCAGAGCGGCGGTCGGCAGCGCAGACCAGCCCAGGGCAGCAAGCGGAAGGGCTGCAGCCAGCCGAAGCAGCCGGCCGTTGAGGGACAGGGAAAGACGCATGCCGAAGCAGGGGAATGGGTCCCACCGTATCGATCGTTTCCTGCTGGATCTAGGTGCCGATCAATCAGCTGGCAGGCGGCGGCAGGTCCCCGTGGCCCAGGAGCAGCCTGACCGCCAGCGGCAGCACGAGCAGCACCGTGATCAAGCGGACGGCGTGAAGGGCAGCAACGGCGGCACCGACTCCGAATTCGGCGCCCACCAGACTCATGCCGCTGATTCCCCCTGGCGCGGCTCCCAAGAGGGCAATGAGCGGGTCCATTCCCAGCAGACGGCTGCACCAGAGCCCCACCACCAGGCCGGTCATCACCAGGGTGAGCGTGATCAAAAGAGCTGGCCGCCAGAGCTGCCTGAGCTCGCTGAAGGCCGTCGCCGTCAATCCGGTGCCGATGACGGTGCCAATGCCAATTTCCAGGGCAGTCCGGGTGCCTGCGGGCCAGTTGGCGGCCTCGAGCTTGCCGCTCATGCTCAGCAGTCCCGCTCCCAGCAGCGCGCCAGCGAGGGGTGCGGCGGGGATCCCCGTGCGCAGCGCCAGCAAACCGCCGCCAATGCCCGCCAGGACATAGGCCAGCAGGTGGAGGCTTGATGGCATCGACGGGCTGCCCTGGAATGCCTTCAGTCTGCTTGGCCGCTTGGGCTTGAGAACTGCCCAGGGCTGTGGTGTTATCGGGCGAGTTGAACCCTGTCCATGGCTGGCGAATCGGTCTCGTTTCGCATCACGCGCACCACAGAGGACCTCGCTCAGACCGTCGCGGCCCTCTCGCAGCGGCTGGTGAAGTTGGAGCAGCGCCTCAATGCGATGGAGCTGCAACTGGACCAGGTCTCCTTTGTCGAGACGCCTGATCCTGAGGAGCTGAGCCGTCTCGACCATGTGGAGACGCTGTTGGCCGACTGCCGCAGCCTCCTGCAGGACGGGGTGAGCGAGGAGGAGTTCCCTGCGTCGGTGAATCCTCACGAGGATGAGTTCATGGCTGCATGACCCCTTGCGCCGGGGGCACAATGGAAAGAAAGCGAACCATGGCCTTCTCCAACAGCCATCGCTCTGTTCCCGTTGCCCCTGCCGCCTCGGGTACACCTGCCTGCGCCAGCCGTTCTTTTGCTGAGGGCGGCCATCAGCTCGAGAAACTCGAGTTCGCCCTCGCCGTTGCCATCACCCGTGGTGATGCTTCAAGAGTGAGGCAACTGCGTGATCAGATCGCAGCACTGGGCGGCAATCGCGAGGAACCAGGCACCTAAAACCACTCGGCCGATCCGTTTCAGTTGTGTCAGGGCAGCCCCACCGTTTGGGGTCGCTTGAACGTGGCGACTAATATTTATTCAGGCCAGATCAAATAAATGCAATCCAGCCAGCAGGCACCTGTAGCCGAGCGACGAGACGATTTGATGCGTGCGGCCGCCGCTTTTTCGGCTTCGGCTGAGCAGGCCGCATCAAGCGGTGAAATTGAACAGTCAGCGCGCGATATTCTCCGTTCCCTCGATTGCGAGCGCCGCGCAGGAAGCGTGGGGCCGCAGGTGATGCAGCTGATTAAGCCCAGAAACTAATTCTCAAGCGGATGACCGGGCTCGAACCGGCGACGTTCAGCTTGGGAAGCTGACATTCTACCACTGAATTACATCCGCAATTTGATAGTCAAAAGCCGTGATCAAGGCTTTTGGCTATCCCAATCAACCTAGCAAGGGAGCCCTGTTGAAGGAGCTCCCCTGTGGTCGGCTGCTTCAGCTGGCCAGGGCGGCTGCGCAGGCTGCCACGCCAGAACCAGGGGTCCCCTTGTGCAGTCCGAGTTCCTGCAGGGTGGCTTCAATCGCTGCGACGGCGGTCAGCACATCGCGATCACAAACGAAGCCCAGGTGGCCGATGCGGAAGACCTTGCCCTTGAGGTGGTCTTGGCCACCGGCCAGAAGGATGTCAAAGCGATCCTTGACCTTTTTGCGAAGGGTCTCGGCATCGATGCCCTCGGGAGCCACGGCGGTGATGGCCGGGCTGCCGAAGCCTTCGGCGGCATAGAGGGGCAGGCCGATGGCCTTCATGCCCGCTTGGGCGGCGGCGCGATGACGAGCATGGCGGGCAAAGATGCCCTCGAGCCCTTCGGCCTGCATCATCTCGAGCGCCGCTTCCAGCGCGAAGTAGAGGTTGATCGCCGGGGTGAAGGGGTTGCTATTGGCTTGCGCCGATTTCCGGTACTTGCCCAGATCCAGATAGAACTTCGGCAGGTCGGAGCGGCCGTAGGCCTCCCAGGCCTTGTCGCTCATGGCCACGAAGGCCAGACCCGGGGGCATCATGTAGCCCTTCTGGGACCCGGATCCGATGATGTCGATCCCCCAGGCGTCCATGGGCACGTTGCAGGCGCCGAGGCTTGTTACGCAGTCAGCGATGGTCAGCGCTGTGCCATGGGCTTTGACGTGCTTGGCGATGGTCTCGAGGTCATTGATGACCCCGGTGGAGGTTTCCGAGTGGGTCAGGATCACGGCCTTGATCGCCTTGCTGGAGTCGGCCTCCAGGGCGGCACGGAATGCCTCGGGATCTAGTGGGGAGCCCCACTCCGCCTTGATCACCTCCACCTGCAGGCCGTAGGCCTGAGCCACCTTCACCCAGCGCTCGCCAAATTTGCCGTTATCGCCGCAGAGGACCTTGTCCCCTTTGCTCAGCACATTGATGATTCCGGCTTCCATGGCGGCGGTGCCGCTGCCGGTGATCACCAGAACGTCATTGCTGGTTTGATGCAGCCACTTGAGTTGGGCGGTGGTGCGCTCAACGATTTTCTGGAAGTCCGCGCTGCGGTGTCCAATGGGGTGACGCCCCATGGACTGCAGGACGCTTTCCGGCACCGGTGTGGGGCCGGGGATCATCAGAGTCAGCTTGTCCTGCATGGTGGGTGAGCCGGGGCGATCGCTGCCCGTTGGATCAGCAGCGCAATCGACCAACATAAAAAACGGACCTCACCCTTCCCTGGCCCATGGCTGAGTGCGGCTACACCCTGCCGGTCTGGGTTGCGGCTGCAGCGGTGGCGGCGGTTCGAGAGTTGCTTGGCCAGCCTTTTCAAGCGCAGGTTCAGCTCCTTCTGGATCCAGAAGCGGGTCTTGAAGCCACGGTGATTCCGGTCCAGGCCGCCGCACGGTTGGGGTCGGGGCGGGCCTTGGCCACCAGTTGCTGTGACCCCGGAGAGGTGCTGGACCTCACCCGCGGCCTGCAGGTTTGGGTGGAGGCCAGTTGGACGGATGCTGAGGGGGAACAGCCTTGGCTGGAGTTGCTGGCTGGGGAGGGCGTGGGTGTGCACGCAGCTTCCGGCGAGGCCTGCCTCTCGGCCTATGCCAGGCAATTGCTCGAGAGCAACCTGCGCCCGCTCCTGCCGGAGCGCCGGGGTTTGCGGCTGACGCTCACCTTCCCGGAGGGGCGCCAAAGGGCGGCGCGCACCAGCAATGCGGCCTTTGGTGTGGTGGATGGTTTGGCCCTAATTGGGACCCAGGCCCTGGTGCAGCGCAGTGCCGCGCCTGATCAACTGGACCAGGCCCGTCAGGAGTTGGCGCGTCGCAGTCAGGAGCCAGGCTGGAGCGGCGATCTGGTGCTCGTCTTGGGGGAAAACGGGCTGGATCTGGCCCCGCAGCAGGGTCTGCCTTCTGGCCTGTTGCTCAAGGCTGGCAACTGGATTGGGCCACTGCTGGTGGCTGCCGCTGAGGCAGGGGTCAGGCGCCTGCTCTTGTTTGGCTACCAGGGCAAGTTGATCAAGCTGGCGGGGGGCATCTTTCACACCCATCACCATCTGGCTGATGGACGGTTGGAGATCCTGGCGGCCCAGGCGGCCCAGCACGGGTGTTCCCTGGAGCAGATCCGGCTGCTTCTAGAGGCGGCCAGCGTTGATCAGGCAATCGCTGCGTTGGCCGAGCGTGATTCCGCCCTGGCCACGGGGTTGCAGCAGCGCTTGGCCGCCGTGATTGAGCAGCGGGCAGGGGCCTACCTGGCCAAGCACCATGACGCGGCTCCCCAGCTTGGCGCTGTCCTGTTTGATCGCAGCCGCAGCATCTGTGCATGCGGCCCGGTCGGGGCTGCGCTGCTGGAGGGCTTTCGGGCCTGAGATCTAGGGTGATCTGAATGCCTAGGCCACAGCTGCTGGCCGCTCCATGTCAGACGTGACTCCAACCTCAATCGGTGAAACCAATCGTCATCCGGCGATTGTGATCCTTGATTTTGGTTCTCAATATTCCGAGCTGATCGCCCGTCGGGTCAGGGAAACCGAGGTGTATTCCCTGGTGATGGGGTACTCCACCAGCGCGGCTGAATTGAAGGCGCTGAATCCCAAGGGGATCATCCTGAGTGGTGGTCCCAGCTCGGTGTATGCCGAGCACGCCCCGAAGTGCGATCCAGAGATTTGGGATCTGGGCATTCCGGTCCTGGGGGTTTGCTACGGCATGCAGCTGATGGTGCAGCAGCTGGGCGGCTCTGTGGTGGCTGCCGGCCGCGCCGAGTACGGCAAGGCACCTTTATTTGTCGACGACCCCACCGACCTGCTCACCAACGTCGACGAGGGTTCGACGATGTGGATGAGCCATGGCGACTCCGTCGAGCGCTTGCCCGAAGGCTTCGTCCGTCTGGCCCACACCGAGAACACACCTGAGGCCGCCGTCGCGGATCACCAGCGGCGTCTCTACGGCGTTCAGTTCCACCCCGAAGTGGTCCATTCCGAATGCGGAATGGCCCTGATTCGCAACTTCGTCTATCACGTTTGCGGCTGCCTGCCGGATTGGACGACGGCCGCCTTCATCGATGAGGCGGTGGCGGATGTGCGCCGTCAGGTTGGCGATAAGCGCGTTCTGCTCGCCCTCTCCGGTGGTGTCGACTCCTCCACCCTCGCCTTCTTGCTGCACAAGGCGATCGGTGATCAGTTGACCTGCATGTTCATTGATCAGGGCTTCATGCGTAAAGGGGAGCCTGAATTCCTCATGGACTTCTTCGACAAGAAGTTCCACATCAGGGTCGAATACATCAACGCCCGTGAGCGCTTCATCAACAAACTCGCTGGGGTCACCGATCCTGAGGAGAAGCGCAAGCTGATTGGCACCGAATTCATTCGGGTTTTCGAGGAGGAGAGCAAGCGCCTTGGGCCCTTTGATTACCTCGCCCAGGGAACTCTGTATCCCGATGTGATCGAGAGCGCTGGCACCAACGTCGATCCCAAAACGGGCGAGCGGGTGGCAGTGAAGATCAAGAGCCACCACAACGTGGGCGGCTTGCCGAAGGATCTCCAGTTCAAGTTGGTGGAGCCCCTCCGGCGTCTGTTTAAAGACGAGGTCCGCAAGGTGGGTCGCACCCTGGGACTTCCTGAGGAGATCGTCGGCCGCCACCCCTTCCCCGGTCCTGGCCTGGCGATCCGCATCCTCGGTGAGGTGACGGACGACAAGCTCGACATCCTGCGCGATGCCGATCTGGTGGTGCGCGAAGAGATCAAAAACGCTGGTCTCTATCACGACATCTGGCAGGCCTTCGCGGTGCTGCTACCGGTGCGCAGTGTTGGTGTGATGGGTGACAAGCGCACCTATGCCTTCCCCATTGTTCTGCGCTGTGTCTCCTCTGAAGACGGCATGACGGCGGATTGGTCCCGCTTGCCCTATGACCTGCTGGAGAAGATCTCCAACCGGATCGTGAATGAGGTGAAGGGCGTGAACCGGGTGGTGCTCGACATCACAAGCAAGCCCCCCGGCACCATCGAGTGGGAATAATTCCCACCCCTTGAGCCATGGCCTAGGCCGGGTGACTCCGTTACCCTCGGGTCCCCCGGCCTAGGAGCCTTGACTGCCGCCCCACAGCAGGACATCCAGCTGCAGCGCCGCCTTCAGCAGGACAGCATTCAGCTGGCAGGGAAGGTGGTGTATCTGAATCCCTTCCTTTATTGGCGCCGTTTTGACGCCAATACCGATCGCTGGCTGCGGGAACCGGGGCAGCTGGCAGAGGATCAGATCACGACCAACCGGGTGCGCTTCTATCCCGAGTTGGATTGGGAGCTGCTCAACGAGACCGACCGTGCCGTGAAGGACGGGGCTGTTGAGATGTTCCTCAAGAGCCTGGAGCTGATCAGCACCTTTAACCCTGAGCTCACCCCCGGCCAGCTGCTGGAGGTGGAGCGCAAGATGGCCGTCACCAAGAAGAAGGCCTTTGAGCGTTGGGTCTCCAAGTCGCTCAAGCGTCGTCTGCAGCAGGAGGCCAGCGAGCGCCGTCGCTTCGATCGCGAACGCCTGATCCGTGACTGGAGCGAGTGGATGGTGCTGCCGGTGACGCGGCAGGCTTTGCTTCCCCTCTCGGCCTTGATGGTGATCGCGGTGGGTGCGGGCTGGTGGCTTGGCTCCCAGCAGTTCTGCCGTCAGCAGATCGTCCAGCCGGCCATCTCGCGCAGCGCGGGCTAGGCCAGCCAGATCGGGGATCAGGCGCCAGACTGGGCGCACTCAATGCCTCACTTCATGGGTTCCGACCCCCTCGACAGTCTGCGTTTGACCCTGATGCAGGAGGTCCTGCCGGTCGGAATGGCTGCGGTCGAGCGGGCCAAGCGTGGTGGCGCCCGTGATCTGGCTGATGCACTCTCCAAGGGTCCAGAGGGCCTCACGGAGCTCCGCGAGGAAGGGGCAGAGGCGGCCCGTCAGGTTCGTGAGCGTCTCGATCGGATCCAGCCTGGTTTGGGGAATCCGGTGATGAAGGTGCAGGTCACGGACGTGCCGGTGGAGCCGGCCCTGGCGAAGGATGCCGGAGAGGAGGAGTTGCAGCTGGCCCTGGCACGCATCTCCAAGCGGTTGACGTTGCTGGAGCAACGGCTCACGGAAGGGAGCTGACCATTGGCCATCGCCTCCAACCCTCACCGCAGTGCCGGGCTCCAGCGTCAGCCCGCGATTCTGCTGGGTTTGGTGCTGTTCTTCGCTTCGGCGATGGTCGTGCGTCTGGGTTGGTTGCAGCTGCTCCATGGCAGCGAAAACCGGGAGCGCGCTGACGAGAACCGCATCCGCCTGCTGGCGCGTAACCCCGTCCGGGGGCGGATCTTGGATCGCCATGGACAGGTCCTGGTCTCAAGCCGCCTGATCTACAGCCTGTATCTGCAGCCCAAGGATCTGCCGAAGGGTTCTTGGCCCGCTCTGCGGGAGCGGCTGAGCGCTCTGATGAACATCCCCCAGAAGCAACTGGAGCAGCGCAAGCGTCGCGGTCCCGGCAAGCAGGAATACCGCATTGAGCTCGCCAGTGAACTGACGCCGGAGCAGGTCCTGCGCTTCCGGGAGCAGGCCAGCGACCTGCGGGGAGCCCAGGTGGATCTGGATGTCGTGCGCAGCTACCCCCACGGCTCACTTGGCGCCCACACCTTGGGCTACACCCAGCCCATCACTGAGCAGGAATACAAGGTTCTGGCCAAGCGGGGCTACAAGATCCGCGACCGCATTGGCCGCATTGGTGTGGAGGCCGCCTATGAGCAACACCTGCGCGGCACCTGGGGCGGCCAGATGGTCGAGGTCAACGCCATGGGCGAGATCCAGCGCGTCCTCGGCGATCGCCCCTCCAAGGCCGGCAAGGACTTGGTGGTCACGCTTGATCTCCCGCTGCAGCGGGCGGCTGAGGCGGCCCTGAAGGGCAAGCCCGGTGGGGCCATCGTTGCCCTGAATCCCAGGACCGGGGCGATCTTGGCCTTGGCCAGTCGCCCCAATTTCGATCCCAACTTCTTCTCCAAGACCGTCACGACCCAGCGGGAGTACGACGCCCTCTTTGCCTCTCCCTCTAAGCCTCTCTTCAGCCGGGCGATGAATGCTTATGACCCCGGCAGCACCTGGAAGCCGGTGACGGCCTTCGCTGGGATGGCCTCGGGCAAGTTTCCGGCGAACACCAAGCTGATGACCCGCGGCTGCATCACCTACGGCGGGCACTGTTTCCCGGACCACAACGGTGCCGGCTTTGGCCTGATCGGCTACGAGGATGCCCTGCGCTTCTCAAGCAACACCTTCTATTACCAAGTCGGTGTTGGGGTGGGCTCGATGCCCCTCTATGACGCCGCGGTGAAGTTGGGATTCACGAAGCCCACGGGCATTGAGATCGGCTACGAGGAAAGCACCGGCCTGGTGGGCAATGAGCAGTGGGCCGCCAAGGGACGCACCTGGGGTAAGCCCGGCACCACCCCTTGGATCCCCGAGGACATGGCGAGCATGTCCATTGGCCAGTCCGTGGTCCAGGTCACCCCTTTGCAGTTGGCTCGGGCCTACGCCGTCTTTGCCAATGGTGGTTATCTGATCACCCCCCACTTGGTTGATCGCGGCTTGGATTGGACCGCTCCGCCTCGCCGCACCAAGGTGGACATCAAGCCCTCGACCCTGGCCACGATCAACCGCGGCTTGCGCAAGGTGGTTCAGGAGGGCACGGGCTATGCCATGAACCAGGCGGCGGAGTTGCCGCCCGTGGCGGGCAAGACCGGAACCGCCGAGGACAGCACCGGTGGCCCTGACCACGCCTGGTTTGCCTGTTTTGCCCCGTATCCCAACGGCGAGATTGTCGTGGTCGCCTTTGCCCAGAACACCCCTGGCGGTGGTTCAGTGCATGCCTTGCCCATGGCCCGCCAGGTGCTGCAGGTCTGGGCCCAGCAACGCAGCCGCTAGGTGAGGCTTGGTGCTGGTGCGTTGAGCACCTGGCGGTAGTAGCCACGCAGCTGCTCGGTGGCACCGGCCCAACCCCAGCGCTCGGCCTCTTCTCGGGCGTTGCGCCGCAGCTGTTCCCGCTGTCCTGGATCTCCGAGGAGCCGTTGGGTGGCGGCGCTCAGGCTTCCGGCGCCGCCATCGGCTCCATCGGGTTCATAGAGGCAGCCATTGACTCCATCGCTGACGATGTCCGGGATCCCGCCGCGGTTCGCTCCGACCACGGGGCAGCCTGCCGCCATTGCTTCGAGCAGAACCAAGCCCAGGGTCTCGGTGCTGCTGGGGAAGAGGAAGGCATCGGCGCTGGCGTAGGCGCTGGCCAGCTCTTCGCCGGCGAGATAGCCGACGAAGTGGGTGGCACTGCCGGCGAACAAGGTCTCGAGTTGTTGGCGATAGGGGCCATCTCCCACCAGCGCCAGACGTGCATCGGGCATCGCATCGAGGACGGGGCGAATGCGCTCGATCTGCTTTTCGGCCGACAGGCGTCCGATGTAGAGCAGCAGCTTGCCGGTGTCGCTGCGGCCCGCCAGAAGACGATCGCGCATGGCCTGGCTGCGCAGCTCGGGCCGGAAGAGATCGGTGTCGACCCCCCGTTGCCACAGATCCGTGTGCTGGATGCCCTTCTCACTCAGCTCGGCCACCATCGCGGTGGAGGTGCAGAGGTTCAGCTGAGCCTGGTTGTGGGCCATTTTCAGCAGCTCCCAGAGCACCGGCTCGAGCATGCCCAGGCCGTAGTGCTCCAGGTATTTGGGTAGGTGCGTGTGATAACTCGCCACCAGTGGATACCCCTTGGTCTTGGCGAGCCAGATTCCCCCCAGGCCGAGTACGGCCGGGTTGACGACGTGCACCAGATCAGGGGCAAAGGCCTCAAGCGCGTCGGAGACCGACGGCCTTGGCAACGCCAACTTCAGTTCTGGGTAGAGCGGGAGGGGCATGGCCGGAACCCCCACCACCTGGGCCCCCATGTAGGACTCAGGCGCCCCCTCAGGGCAGAAGATCATGATCTCGTCACCGGCCGCAACAAGGTGCTGCACCGTTTTGGTGAGCCGGGTCACGATCCCATCAACCTTCGGCAGGAAGGTCTCGGTGAAGAGGGCGATTTTCAAGGCAATCAGGTGGCCTTAATGGCTTGCTCCTGGGTCTTGGTCCAGGCGGAGGTGCAGAGGATGCGGTTGCGGTCGCAGCGATCGGCGTAGCGGGTGGCGATCTCCACCACTTCCTTCAGCAGACCGTCATCAAGGGTGGTGGGGTTGAGGCCCAGCTCGATGAAACAGCGGTTATCAACGATCAGGTCGTTTTCCACCGCCTCGTTGCGGGGGTTGGGGAGGTTGTTGACCTGGGCTCCGGTCAGGGCGGCGACTTTCTTGGCGAGCTCACCCACCTGATGGCTTTCGGTCATCTGGTTGAAGATCTTCACTCGCTCTCCCTTGCTGGGGGGGTTCTCCAGGGCCAGCTGGACGCACTTCACCGAGTCACGGATGTGGATGAAGGCGCGGGTCTGGCCGCCGGTGCCGTGCACGGTCAGGGGATAGCCGATGGCCGCCTGCATCAAGAAGCGGTTGAGCACCGTGCCGTAATCGCCGTCGTAGTCGAAGCGGTTGGTCAGGCGCGGGTCGCGGTCGGTGGCTTCGGTGTTAGTGCCCCAGACGATGCCCTGGTGCAGGTCGGTGATGCGGACCTGGTCGTTTTTGTTGTAGTAGAGGAAGAGCAGCTGATCCAGCGTCTTGGTCATGTGATACACACTGCCCGGGCTGGCCGGGTGGAGGATTTCCTCCTCGAAGCGGCTGCCATCGGGCTGGGGCACCTCCACCTTCAGGTAGCCCTCGGGGATGGTGGCGCCGCGGTGGGAGCCATAGCCATAGACGCCCATGGTGCCCAGGTGCACGACATGGCAATCGAGGCCAGTCTCAACGATGGCGGCCAGCAGGTTGTGCGTGCCGTTGACGTTGTTGTCGACGGTGTAGCGCTTGGTGGCGCTGCTCTTCATCGAGTAGGGCGCAGCTCGCTGCTCGGCGAAGTGCACCACCGAGTCGGGCCGCTCAGCCAGCAGCAGATCCACCAACCGCTGGTACTCATGGGCGATGTCCATGTGCACGAAGCGCATGGGCTTGCCGCCGATCTCCTCCCAGGCCTTCAGGCGTTCGCCAATGCTGGTGATGGGAGTCAGGGACTCCACTTCCAGGTCAATATCGATCTTGCGGCGGCTCAGGTTGTCGACGATGACCACATCGTGGCCCTGGTCGGCCAGGTTCACGGCACAAGGCCAGCCACAGAAGCCGTCACCGCCGAGAACGAAAACCTTCACCGCTGGACTCCTGCTGAACGAGCATTTGCTCCGTCAGGGCAAGCTACTACAGGGATTCAGCTGATTCCTACCGCAACGGCCATCATCAGGATCACCAACAGAGCGCCGCCGATCAGGAGCACTTTGCTGTTGGCGCCACGGGCCTCACCGGCCTCGATCACCTCCATCCGGGGCTCCCGGGCGAAGGCATTGAGCCTGCCGCCGTCCTCTTCTGTGACCTGCATCGCATGGGCAAGTGGTTGAGGCGACAGTACGGACGAAGTCGGGACTTGACTCGCACCTGTGCGGAAGCTTTATGTGCCGACCCGTCCGCCCGTGGGGGAACTGGGGTTGGCCTCGCCGCGGATGGGCAGACGGCCGGCATGAAAGGCGGTGCGTCCGGCTTCGCAGGCCATGGCCATCGCCCGGGCCATGGCCGCTGGATTCCCAGCTAGGGCGATGGCGCTGTTGATGAGCAGCGCATCGGCTCCCATTTCCATCGCTTGGGCGGCTTCGCTTGGAACCCCCAGGCCGGCATCGACGACGACCGGAACCGAAGCGTTCTCGATGATCAGGGCGATGTTGGCGGCATTGCGGATGCCTTGGCCGGAACCAATCGGTGAGCCCAGGGGCATGACCGTTGCGCAGCCGGCCTCCTCCAGCCGTTTGGCCAAGAGGGGATCGGCATTGATATAGGGAAGAACGGTGAAGCCCTCCTTCACCAACTGTTCCGCGGCCTCCAGGGTCCCGATTGGATCGGGCAACAGGTGTTTGGAGTCGGGGATCACCTCCAGCTTGACGAAGGTGTTGTCCTCTTGTCCGGCCAACTTCGCGAGTTCTCGCCCCAGTCGGGCCACGCGAATGGCTTCCTCAGCGGTGGCACAGCCGGCGGTGTTGGGGAGCATCCAGATTCGACTCCAATCCACCGCTTCCATCAGGCCCTCATGGCCGGCGGCTTGGGACTGCACCCGTCGCACGGCCACGGTGACGATCTCGCAGGCACTGGATTCGAGGCTGGCCTGCATGGCCTGCAGGCTGGGGTACTTACCCGTGCCCGTCATCAAACGGCTGCGGAAGTGTCGCCCGCCGATGATCAGGTCGTCAGCGTGCAGCGGCTCTGCAGACACAGGGATGTGATCAGCTGTGTTGAGACCGTACCGCGCAGCCCTGTCGTCCTTAGCGTGGGGCCACTTGATGGCGCCACCGTGATCCCTTTGCTGTTGGCTGCAGTCCCGCTGACCACCGAGGCCATTGCTCCCAGTCAGAGCACTCCATACGAGGAAAACTTCGGCATGGCGGCCACCGTCCGCCAATTTGATCCGGTCGCGCGTGCGGCGCAGTTGGTGCAGGAGCTGCCTCGGATTTGGTCGGGTAGCTACACGCCTTTTGGCACCGCTCAAGCGGCCAGCGCACGCTTGACCCTTTCGTCGCTGAGGGCCTTAGGGCAAATGGTGGATGTCCGAGGCGAGATCACCCTTGGCTCCTCCACCATTCCTGTGCAAGGCAACTTGAATGCGGCGTCGGATCAATTGGACTTGTTGCTGCTTGGGAATTACCCCAGCGCAGATCTCCAGGACGGCGGCTCGTTCGCGGGTCTGCAGGGCTTCACCTTGTCTGGATGGTCTGCCCCTCGGCTGACGAACCCTGGCGGACAACTCGTGATGACTCCGGAGACCAGCGCCGCTCCAGCCATTCGCGGCCTGTGGTGATCTAGGCGGCCGTGCGCTCCAGCCGCTTGAGCCGACGCTTTGCTGTTTTGTTGGCGGCGTCGAGCTCGAGCACCTTGGCGTAGGTCTCTTTGGCCTCGTCGCTTTTCTGTTGCTTTTCCAGCGCGAAGGCCAGGTTGTTGAGGGCGACGGGGTAGTCCGACTTGGCCCGCAGGGCTGCGCGGTAGTGCTTGATCGCGCCGCTGTAATTGCTTTGGGCCGCCAGGGCAAAGCCCAGGGCGTTTTCGATCAGGGCCTGGGCTTCGCTGGGTTCGCCGCTGGCTCGCTTGGCGGCAAGCTTCAGGTTTTCCGTGGCTTGCCCGTAGAGGCGTTTGCGCAGCTGGACTGAGGCCAATTCGTAGAGGTCGCCGGCACTCTTGTCGCCGGCCTTGGCCTGGGCTTCGAGCCGTGCCAGGGCGGACTCGTCGCGGCGGACCCGCAGGATCTGCCGTGCGACGAGCACCGCAGCGGTGCCGAGCAACAACAAAAGCCCAATCAGGTAGGCCTGTGGGAGTGAAACATCCATGGACCGACCGGACTGGGCTTAGTTGTGATTGAAGGGGGCGTTCAGCTCTTGGCGGCGCCCACGACAGTGGCGAAGCTGGTGGGATCCAGCACGGCCAGCTGGGCCAGCATCTTGCGGTTCAGCTGCACGTCAGCCTTCTTCAGGCCACCGATCAGACGGCTGTAGCTCAGGCCATTCAGGCGAGCAGCAGCGTTGATACGGGCGATCCAAAGACGACGGAAGTCGCGCTTGCGGCGGCGACGGTCGCGGTAGGCGTTGCAGAGCGCCTTCATCACCCGCTGGTTGGCGGTCCGGAACAGGGTGCCGTTGCCACCACGGAAGCCACGCGCAAGGCGAAGGATCTTGTTGCGGCGTTTACGGGCGACGTTGCCCCTCTTAACGCGGGCCATGAATAGTTCTCAGTGAATGTTGAAACTGCTGTGAGGTGAAGCGATCAGCTGTAAGGGAGCATGGCCTTCACGTTGTCCGCATCACGCTCGTCAACCACGGCCATGGTGCCGAGGAAGCGCTTGCGCTTAGGGCTCTTGTGATCGAGCAGGTGATTGCGGAAAGCGTGCCGGCGCATGAACTTCCCGGTGCCGGTCGCTTTGAACCGCTTGGCGGCTGCTTTGCGGGTCTTGAGCTTCGGCATTGTCTACGCGCTCGTGCACAAACGATGAGAGTAAGACTTCAGAGTGCCTTCCGCCAACTCCCCCTAGGGTTTGGCCTGGATCCAGTCAGGCGATGCAGCGTTCCTTGATGGCGGTCCTCGCCGCGTCCTGTCTCCTGGCGGGCTGCCAAGGAACGGATGCCCAGGCCCAGGCCCTGACCCACCGGCCAGTGCCCGCCCCGCCAAGGGTGGATGGTGCCCAGCCCGTGCTCTGGGTGGCTCTAGCGGACCATCTGGGGGCCGCGCCGCTGCAGCTGGTGGCGGCTGCTTCTGTAGTGAGGCTCAGCGATGCCTCCGGCTTTCAAGCCAGTGGCCAGCGCCTGTCCTTGCGCTGGAGACCCAAGCCGCTGAGCGAGCCGCTCACGATTCGCCGGCGAGTGCTGGGGCCGTTCTCCAGCTTTGAGACCGCTGAGCAGGCCGCCCTGGCTTGGCGTCGTCTCGGAGCAAAGGCTGTGGTCGCCCACCCCGGGGAGTGGGAGGTCTGGGCTGCCCCGGAGCAGCCTGTTCCGCCGGCCTACGGCTCCAAGGTTGAAGAGAAGGTTGTCAGTGAGTTCCTGACCCTGCAGCTGGAACGGCCCGATGGCTGGAGGGATCTCCAGGGGCCTGTTCGGATTGAAGCCTCCGCTGGCCTGCGCTGGCAGGGCGGGGTCTTCCAGGGGCCCTTCCGGCTGCAGCCCGACGCCTATGGCAGTTGGACCCTGGTGGAGCAGGTGCCCTTAGAGCGCTATCTCCACGGTGTCGTGCCCCATGAGATCGGTGCTGGAGCGCCGCCTGCGGCTTTGGCTGCTCAGGCGGTGTTGGCGCGCACTTGGGCTCTGGGCAATCAGCATCGTTTTGCCCTGGATGGCTACCACCTTTGCTCGGATACCCAGTGCCAGGTCTATAGCGATCCACGCCTGGCCCGCGCGGGGGTGAAGCAGGCCATTCGATCGACCCAGGGCCAGGTGCTGACCTGGCAGGGGCAACCGATCCATGCCGTCTATCACGCCAGTAACGGAGGAGTCAGTGCCGACGAGGACGAGGCCTGGACCTTGCCCGAACTCGCCTATCTGGAGCCCGCTTTTGATCGGGCCGGAGGCCCTCCCCAGGGATTGGCGTTGCCCCTCACCCAGCGTCAGCAGGTTCGATCGGTCTTGGCGGCGACAGCGGGTGTCTATGGCGAGAACCACCCCTACTTCCGCTGGCAGCGCGTCCTCGGGCAGGACACCTTTGCCCGTGCCCTGGGTACGGGAGCGGCCGCCGTTGGATCGCCGGTGAATCCGGTTGTTCTGGAGCGGGGCCCGAGTGGTCGCGTGGTGCGGTTGGCCCTCAGGGGGCCCCTGGGAGAAAAGGTGCTGGTGCGGGATGCCATCCGCCGCACACTGCGTCGTTTACCCAGCACCCTCTTTGTGATTGAACCCGCCGGGGCAGGTCTTTGGCGCTTCGATGGAGGTGGTTTTGGCCATGGCGCTGGTTTGTCTCAGGCCGGCGCCATCGATTTGGGAGGACGGGGTTGGAGCGTGAAGCAGATCCTTCGTCACTACTACCCGGGAACGGAGTTGGTTCCTCTGCCAGCCATCAAGGCTGCGAAGGGGGGCTCTTAGAGTCCGCACATCCTTGGGATCGCCATGGCCGCTGGGGGCACAGCCACAGGAGCGCGCCGACTGCAGGCCTCCCTCTTTCTCCTCTGCTGTTGCGGTGCGGCTGCGGCTCCCCATCGTCTGCCTGCCTCCCAGGCCCTCTGGCCTGCCACGGCCCTGACGGTGCTGCTGGGTCTGTACGTCCTGCGCGCCGTCTTCCTTCCAGCGCTGAGAGGTGTTCAGGCGGAAGGCCCAGCCGTTTTGGAGGCGTTGCCCGCCGTTGATCTGGTGGTGGCAGCCCGCGATGAGGAGGCCGTGATTGGTCGCTTGGTGGAGCGACTGGCCGCCCTGAGTTACCCGGCCGATCGCCTCAAGATCTGGATCGTCGATGACGGCAGCGAAGACCGCACCCCAGAGGTCCTGAGCGAGTATCAGGCCCGTTTCCCTCAGCTCCAGGTCCTGCGCCGTCCCCGCGATGCCGGCGGCGGCAAGTCGGGTGCTCTGAACGCGGTGCTGCCGAACCTCCAGGGGCGTTGGCTCTTGGTCTTGGATGCCGATGCCCAGTTGCAGCCGGATCTGCTGGAGCGATTGGTTCGCTTTGCCGAGCAGGGCGGTTGGTCCGCCGTGCAGCTGCGCAAGTCCGTGGTCAATCCCGACCTCAATTGGCTGACCCGCGCCCAGGCCATGGAGATGGCCCTCGATGCCGTCATCCAGCAGGGCCGACTTTTCTCCGGCGGTGTTGTTGAGCTTCGGGGCAATGGTCAACTGCTCCGGCGGGAGGCGGTGCTCAGCTGCGAAGGCTTCAACGAAGCCACCGTCACCGATGACCTCGACTTGAGTTTCCGTCTGCTGGTGCAGCAGCAACCGGTTGCCCTGCTTTGGGATCCCCCGGTGCAAGAGGAGGCCGTGACCGCCTGGAGTGCCCTCTGGCGCCAGCGGCAACGTTGGGCCGAGGGGGGACTGCAGCGTTTCTTCGATTACTGGCCTCAGCTGACCGGAAGCGAGGTCTCTGCGGCGCGCAAGCTCGATCTGAGCTGCTTTTTTCTGCTGCAATACGCCCTGCCCGTGATGGCCGCAGCCGATGCCCTCACGGCCCTGATCACCCGCACGCCACCGCTGAGTTGGCCCCTGTCCTTTGTGGCCTTTGGCCTCTCGGGCGGAGCGATTTTGGCGGGCTGCTCCCGCCGGTCTGAAGGACCGGACCTACCCGCGATGGGCCCGATCAACCTGGCCTGGGGCATTGCCTATCTGGGCCACTGGTTCGTGGTGATTCCCTACACCACCCTGCGGATGGCGCTCCTGCCTAAGCGTCTGGTCTGGGCCAAGACCCTGCATGTAGGGGCTGAGCCTGATCAGGCCGCGGCTTGATCGTCGCTGAGTTCCGGCAGGGGATCCTGCAGGTCCACCACTTCGCCGTTGAAGAATTCGGCTAGCCGCTTGGCCTGGTCATCGATCAGCCCATGGGGTTTCCGTTCAGGCGGCGGGGCTGGCGTTGCTGCCGGTGCTGCTGACGTGGGTGCCGGAGTCGGAGCCTCAGCTGGAGCTGGAGCTGGAGTCTGGGGTTGGGGAGGAGTAGCAGCGCCTGGAGGGTCCTGCGGAGGCTCCGGCGGCGGCGGTGTCTGCGCTTGAGGCGCGGGCTGCGGCGCAGGCGCGGGAACGAGTGGGGCCGGCGCTACGGGTGCTGCGGGTGCGGCGCCGGCCTCGAGAACCACCTGCCTCGGGCTGCCCAGGGCGGAGGCGACGGCTTTCTCCAGCAGGGGTAGGCGGCTCTGGACCATGGCGGTCCAGTTGCCGGCGACCTGGACCACGGCGCGCTGGCTGTCGAGGCGGGCCAGGGAGGCCTGCTGGGAGAGGAGCATGCGGGTCGATGGCAGCTCCAGCCCCGCCAGGATCTGCTGCCAGAGGGCGGCCAGATCTGGTGTCTCCGTGCTGGTTGCCGTGACCGGTTCAGGGGCAGGAGCGGCAGCCGGCGGAGCTATGGGCGCAACGACGACGTCTGGGGCAGGCGGTGCGGGAGCCGGGGCTGCTGGTGTGGGGGCTGCCGCCTGCGGGGTCGGGCGGGGACTGGTCGTGGGGACACTGGTGGCGGCGGCGACGGCGGGTTCAGCCAAGAGACCCAGGAGAAGCACCTCAAGCCAGAGCCGGGGCTGCACGCTTTGGCGCAGTTGCTGTTCGCTGCCTTTGAGTTGCGCCTGCCAGCGCAGCAGGGTCGCTTTGCCGATGCTGCGGGCGAGGTCCGGCAGCTCCCCTCGGATTTGGGGCGAGAAGCTCGTGAGCTCCAGGCGATTGGGGGCAACCCCCGCGAGCACCAGATCCCGCAGCAGGCCGGCCATTCCCTGGAGCACGGCACCGGGTTCGCGGCCGCGCTCGAGCAGGTTGCGGATCGCTTCGATCACCCCCAGCGGCTCGGCCCCGGCGAGGGCCTGGGCCAGTTGCAGCAGTTCCTGCTCGGGCACGGCCCCCAGCAACTCCCAGACCGCCGTCGGTTCGACCGGCCCGGGTAGCAAGCTCAGCTGATCCAGCAGGCTTTCGGCATCCCGCAGGCCCCCCTGGGCCCGCTGGGCCACCACATGCAGGGCTTCTGGCGTGATTTGGATGTTCTCTTCCTTGGCAATCCAGCCCAGGTGTTGCTCGAGGGCATCGAGGGGAATGCGCCGGTAGTCGAAGCGTTGACAGCGGCTGAGGATCGTGGGCAGGACCCGCTGCGGGTCAGTGGTCGCCAGGACGAAGACCACCCGCGGGGGCGGCTCCTCCAGGGTCTTCAGTAGGGCGTTAAAGGCCGCGGTCGAGAGCATGTGGCACTCGTCGACGACGTAGACCTTCCAGCGGGCCTGAACCGGGGCGAATCGAGAGCGTTCAATCAGCTCGCGGATGTTGTCGACCCCGGTGTTGGAGGCGGCGTCGATCTCGATGACATCGAGGGCATTGCCGTTGGCAATGGAGGTGCAGAGCTCACAGCTGCCGCAGGGCTCTGGGGTTGGGTGATCCGAGCTGAGGCAGTTGAGGGAGCGCGCCAGGATGCGGGCGCTGGAGGTTTTCCCCGTTCCTCGGGGACCACTAAAGAGGTAGGCCGGCGCAATGCGACCGGAGCGCAGGGCATTGCCCAAGGTCGCGGCGATCGCCTCTTGCCCCACAAGCTGGTCAAACCGCTGCGGGCGGTACTTGTGGTGGAGCGGTTGGTAGGCGGCCGGCATCGCTGGAGGCTACTGGCCCTCGACGCCTCTGTTCGGGTTTGAATCCTGCTGCTGATCTGTCAGGAGGCGCTCGAGCTTGGCTTCCATCTCCTCCACCTCGCTCAGCTGATCCGCCAGGGTCTGGGCAGCCAGGCGCAGTCGCTGGAATTGGGGTTGCTCAGCTCCGGCTCCCCAGCGCTCTTCGGCGCGGGACAGCTCGGTCTCCAGTTTGCTTTGCAGCTTCAGGCGCAGGGCATCGAGTTGCTCCAGGCTGCGTCTGACGAGTTCGCGTCCCTTCTCCAGCTGGCTCGCCTCCAGTCGTCGCCCCTGACGCAGGAGCAGCTTGGCGCCGCTCAGGACCGCAGCAGGCATGAACTGGCCCAGGGCGAGGGCCCCCCAGCTGCCGGCCTGGAGGACCTCCTCCACCTGGGCGCTGCGATGGCGTCCGGTTTTGCACCAGTGGGCGAAGTGTTCGCAGTTGTTGAAGAGCAGGTTGTAGTTCTGCTCCCCCAGTCGCCCCATGGCTCGGCGCAGGGTTTGCCCTGCCGGCAAACAGGCCCCCTCGGGGTAGGACACCACCGTTAAGGGCTGGCTGCGGCTGAATGCGTCGAGGGGGCTGCGCAGAATCTGGCGCCCCTCCAGGTAGTGGGCGACGCTGCCGTCCCCGAGGTCGATGCCGTGGTGATTGAAGAGACCGTGCTGCCGCGGCACCTCAAGGTGATCAGCGGCAGCCACGGAGCCCTAGGCCGATTCCTGCTGCGCGGACTCGCTGCCCGGAAGAGGGAGGACCTTGGCCTGGGTGCGTTCCTCCACCAGGGCCCGGGTGACCGTGAAGGCCTTGGTGCTCTTGTCGGACGGCAGCTCATACATCAGGTCGAGCATCAGTTCCTCGACGATCCCGCGCAACGCCCGGGCTCCGGTCTTGCGGCGGTGGGCCTCGGCGGCGATGGCTTCAACGGCCCCGGGCTCAAACTCGAGCCGCACGTCGTCCATGCTCAGCAGCGTCTGGAACTGCTTCACCAGGGCGTCGCGGGGCTCGGTGAGAATCGCCTCGAGTGCGTGGTTGTCGAGGGGCTCGAGCACGGCGTTTACCGGCATGCGGCCGATGAACTCGGGGATGAGGCCGTACTTGACCAGGTCGTCGGGCTGGAGGTGGCGCAGGACCTGGGCGGCCTGTTGGTCCTTGCTCTGGCGGCCGCGGCGGCCGCCTTCTGGGATGAAGCCGATGGCGTTCCGGCCCATCCGGCGCTGGACCACGTCATCGAGGCCGACGAAGGCACCACCGCAGATGAACAGGATCTGGCTGGTGTCGATCTGAATGCAGTCCTGGTAGGGATGCTTGCGGCCCCCTTGGGGGGGGACGTTGGCCACGGTTCCCTCCAGCAGTTTCAGCAACGCCTGCTGAACGCCCTCCCCGGAGACATCGCGGGTGATCGAGGGGTTCTCGCTCTTGCGGGCGATCTTGTCGATCTCGTCGATGTAGATGATTCCGCGCTGGGCCTGGTCGACGTCCAGGTCAGCCTTCTGCAGCAACCGCAGCAGGATGTTCTCCACGTCCTCCCCGACGTAGCCGGCTTCGGTCAAGGTCGTGGCATCAGCCACGGCGAAGGGCACATCCAGTAACTCGGCCAGGGTCTGCGCCAGCAGGGTTTTGCCGCAGCCCGTGGGGCCGATCAGGAGGATGTTGCTCTTGTGCAGCTTGGTGGCGGTTTCGTTGCTCTCGCCCTTGCCGTCGCCCTGCCAGGCCAAGCGCTTGTAGTGGTTGTAGACCGCAACGGAGAGGACCTTCTTGGCCTCCTCTTGCCCCACGACCTGGGCGTCGAGGTGAGCCTTGATGTCTTGAGGTTTGGGGATTTCGGCCAGCGTCGGAGCAGGCTTACTCGCTTTTTTGGCGGGAGCTTTGCCCTTGGTTTCCTGGGCTTGGCGGCCAGCGCCGCCGCCACCATGGCCCTCAACCAGCTCTTCGTCGAGGATCTCGTTGCAGAGATCGATGCACTCGTCGCAGATGTAGACGCCAGGGCCGGCGATCAGTTTGCGCACCTGGTCTTGCGACTTCCCGCAGAAAGAGCACTTCAGGTGGGCGTCGAACTTGGCCATCGGGCAAGGGCTGTGGCGGCGTTGAGCGGGAGGGCTTCGGGGCGGTGTCCCGAAACTTCAGGATCGGTGCGATCCAGCGCTTCGTCAGCCGTCCTTAAGGATCAAACCGGGGTCGTATCGGTGACGACACGATCGATCAGGCCGTATTGAACCGCTTCTGCCGGGGAAAGGAAGTAGTCGCGGTCGGTGTCTTCAGCGATTTTCTCCAGGGGTTGGCCGGTGTGTTCGGACATCAGGCCGTTGAGGGTCTCCTTCAAATAGAGAATTTCCTTGGCCTGGATTTCGATGTCGACAGCCTGTCCCTGGGCTCCGCCAAGGGGCTGGTGGATCATGATCCGCGCGTTCGGGAGAGCCAGGCGCTTGCCCTTGGTGCCGCCGGAGAGCAGAAAAGCTCCCATGGAGGCGGCCAGGCCGTAGCAGATGGTGACGACGTCGGGCGCGACCTGCTGCATGGTGTCGTAGATCGCCAGACCCGCTGTCACCGATCCCCCAGGGGAGTTGACGTAGATCTGAATGTCCTTCTCGGGGTCTTCGGCCTCGAGAAAGAGGAGCTGGGCAACCATGGCGTCCGCCACCTGGTCATCAATCCCGCTGCCCAGAAAGATGATGCGCTCCCGCAGCAGACGGGAATAGATGTCAAAGGCCCGATCGCCTCGGCCGGATTGCTCAACCACGGTGGGGAGCACACCCGGTGCGGCGGTCGGACCAGTGACGATCGAGGATTGGGGCCCTTGGCCCAGCCAGCGGTTCTGGATTGGATGAGGAGTGCTGGCGTTGATCACTCGGCCGGACTGGAGTCAGTCCGGCCAATCTATGGGGATCAGGCCTCGGTGGTGGCCGCCTCGGCGTCGTCGGCCTTGGCTTTTTTCTTCGCAGCCGGCTTCGCTTTGGCCTTGGGCTTCTCCTCGGAGGCCTCAGCTGCCTTCTCTGTGACGGTGGAGTTGCTCTCGAGCCAGCCCAGGAGCTTCTCGCGCATCAGATCCTCCTGAACCGCTTGGCGCAGACGGTTGGGATCAATGCGGGAGCTGTCGCTGAAGCCCCGGCTCAGTTCCTTGACCTTGGCGTCAATCTCGCTGGCTTCCAGTTCCAATTTCTCGGCAGCGGCGAGGGCCTTGAGGGCCAGGCTGCGCTTCAGTCGCTCCTCAGCTTCAGGGCGGGAGCTTTCGCGCAGGCTTTGGATCAGCTGAGGGGTGAAGAGCTTTTTGACGTCCATCCCTTGCTGGGCCAGTTGGCCAGCGGTTTGCTCCAGGAGGGTGACGATTTCCTCTTGGACGAGGGTCTCGGGCAGTTCCACCTCCAGTTGCTCCACCAGGGCGGCGAGCAGGGCGTCGTGGCGGTTGGACTGGTGGCGGCGCTCGGCGTCTTCCTTCAGTCGGGTCTCTAGATCGCTGCGCAGTTCGGCCAGGGTTTCTTTGTCGCTGGCCTGCTGGGCGAAGGCGTCATCGAGGGCCGGCAGCTCACGGCTCTTCAGTTCGCTCAGGGTGATGTCGAAGCTGGCTTTGCGGCCGGCTGCATCCTCCTGGGCGTAATCCTCGGGGAACTCGCACTTGATGGTTTTGCTGTCGCCAGCCTTCATGCCGATCACCCCTTCCACGAAGCCGGGGATCATGCGGCCCTCTTCCAGCTCCACCTCCATGGCGTCGCCGCTTCCGCCTTCGATGGCTTCGCCGTTGTCGCTGTAGGTGCCCTTGAAGCTCAGGACTGCCACATCACCGGCGGCCGCGGCGCGGCCTTCGACCGGCACCAGGGTGGCCATCTGACGGCGGGACTGCTCGATCAGCTCATCGACGCGAGCTGGATCGAAGCTCACGGATTCAGCTTCAGCCTTCAGGCCTTTGGTGCTCTTGAGCTTCGGAGTGGGCTCCACATCCATCTCAAGGGTCAAGGTCAGTTCCTGACCGGGCTCAAAGCGCTCGAGCAGGGACTCGAAGCCACCGTCCAGGGCGGGTTGGCCGATGGCGGGGATCTCGGCTTGTTTCAGAGCGTCCTTGAAAACGCTGTCGACCAGAGACTCCAGGGCGGTGGCCCGAATCTGCAGGGGGCCGATTTGCTGCATCAGCACAGCGCGGGGCACCTTGCCCTTGCGGAAGCCTGGGAGTTTCACGCTGCGGCTCAGCTTCTCGACAGCCGCGTTGTGGCTCCCTTGGGTGCGTTCACCAGGAACGGCGATCTCGATGGCCATCCGGCTGCCGGGACGGGCGCTGGTGCTCAGCTTCAGGTCTGCCTGTTTGGCAGTGGCTTTACTGGCGGTGCTAGCGGCAGGGCTCATGGATGTGATCGAGACGGCGGGCCGATGGGTCGGCTGGGGCAGCCCACGATCCTAATTAGTCACCTGTGACGAGCTCCAACAGGGCTGTACGCCCTCGGCGTTGGCCACGTATTGTCTTGATCAAGAACCAGTGACCTGAAGAGTTTTGTGGCGGTGTCCCTCGGGACTCCGAGCAGCTTCTGCAGGTTGTGCATCCGCCTTTACCGGGATGCTCCACCGTTCGTCTTTCTCGGTCTTGGGTTCGTTGATCGCGCTCACCGTTGATTTTTCGCTCCACACCTTTTCTCCTTCCACCTCCCTCTGCTGATCGACGCTTCTGATTCAGCCTTTCCCCGTTTCAGCCCTTCTCTCTGTTTGACGGATTCCACCTCCGAGTGAGGCCCTGTTCAGATCCCAAGGCATAGAGCTCTCCTTATCCCTTGCACCTCCGTTGACTTCCACCGACGTCCGTTCGCTACCCAGCCGTCCCCTGCATGTCGCCGTTCTTGGGGCGACGGGTGCCGTCGGCCAAGAGTTGTTGACCTTGCTCCAAGAGCGGGCGTTCCCCGTTGGTCAACTCACCCTGCTGGCCTCGCCGCGTTCGGCCGGACAAACCCTGGAATGGAACGGCCAGGTCCTGACGATTCAGCCCGTGAGTGCTGAGGCCTTCGCGGGCGTTGATGTGGTCCTGGCTTCGGCCGGTGGCTCCGTGTCCAAGCAGTGGGCGCCTGTGGCGGCTGCGGCTGGTGCAGTGGTCATCGACAACTCCAGCGCCTTTCGCATGGATGCTGGCGTTCCTCTGGTGGTGCCAGAGGTGAATCCCCATGAGGCTTTCCGCCATCAAGGGGTGATCGCGAATCCCAACTGCACCACGATTTTGATGACCCTGGCCTTGGCGCCTTTGGCCGCCCGCCGGGCCATGCGCCGTGTTGTGGTCAGCACCTACCAATCCGCCAGTGGTGCCGGAGCCCGTGCCATGGAGGAGCTCAGTGAGCTCAGTCGCACTGTCCTCGACGGTGGCACGCCCATGAGCAGTGTTCTGCCCTACTCCCTGGCGTTCAATCTCTTCCTGCACAACTCTCCTCTTCAGGACAACGGCTACTGCGAAGAGGAGCTCAAGATGGTCAATGAAACCCGCAAGATCATGGCTTTGCCGGATCTGCGTATTTCGGCCACCTGCGTTCGCGTTCCGGTTCTGCGGGCCCACTCCGAAGCGATCAACATCGAGTTCTGCGAGCCCTTCCCCGTCGAGGAGGCGCGGACGTTGCTCAAGGACGCCCCCGGCGTTGAGCTGATTGAAGACTTCAGCTCGAATCGCTTCCCCATGCCCACGGACGTCACCGGGCGTGATCCGGTGGCCGTTGGACGTATCCGCCAGGACCTCAGCGAACCCAACGCCCTCGAGCTCTGGCTGTGCGGTGACCAGATCCGCAAGGGGGCGGCCCTCAACGCGATTCAGATCGCTGAGTTACTGCTTGATCCGGTGGCCGCTGCCGCCGCTGCTCAGGCCCCAGCTGGAGCGTCGGCATGAGCAAGGCCTTGACACCAGGCGCCCACTCCCCTGCCCCCTTTGGTCGTGTGATCACCGCGATGATCACTCCCTTCGCGGCCGATGGCTCGGTGGACCTGCCGATGGCGGCCAAGCTGGCGAGCCATCTGGTGGAGCACGGTTCCGATGGTCTGGTGATTTGTGGCACCACCGGCGAGTCCCCCACCTTGAGTTGGGATGAACAGCACCAACTGTTCTCCGCCGTGAAGGAGGCCGTCGGTGCCCGCGCCAAGGTGTTGGCGGGAACGGGCAGTAATTGCACGGCCGAGGCCGTGGAGGCCATCGCCGAAGCGGCAGCCCTCGGTGCCGATGGCGCCCTGGTCGTCGTGCCCTACTACAACAAGCCTCCCCAGGAAGGCCTTGAGGCCCATTTCCGGGCCGTGGCCCAGGCGGCGCCCCAGACGCCATTGATGCTTTACAACATTCCTGGACGCACCGGTTGCAGCCTCAATCCAGAGACCGCCGCACGGTTGATGGATTGTCCGAACGTGGTCAGCTTCAAGGCCGCGAGCGGCACGACTGAGGAGGTCAGCGCCCTGCGTGCGGTCTGCGGCGAGCGTCTGGCGATCTACAGCGGTGACGATGCGCTGACACTGCCGATGATGGCCGTCGGCGCCGTTGGTGTGGTCAGCGTGGCTAGCCACATTGCAGGCGATCAGATCCAGCGCATGGTCCAGGCCTTCCTGGCCGGAGAACTCAGTGCCGCCCTGGCCGTGCATGAGCAACTGCTTCCGCTCTGCAAGGCCCTCTTCTGCACCACCAATCCCATTCCCGTGAAGGCGGCTTTGGAACTGAGCGGTTGGCCCGTTGGTGCCCCACGTCTTCCTTTGGTTTCTGCATCGAGCGATGTGCGCGAACAACTCACCTCCGTCCTGGCAGCCCTGCGTCCCACTTGACGCCAAGGCCGACCTGACCTGTTGCTGAGCAACCCCTTTCTCAACGTTTGTTCCCCGTGCGGCTGAGCCGCCTCCCCTTTTCTGAATGACTTCTCAAACCCCTGGCCGTAACGGCGCCGCTAAGCAGCCCCACCTGCGGGTGATCCCCCTCGGTGGCCTCCACGAGATCGGCAAGAACACCTGTGTGTTCGAGTACGGCGACGACATCATGCTCGTGGATGCCGGCCTGGCCTTCCCCAGTGATGGCATGCACGGCGTGAACGTCGTGATGCCCGACACCAGCTATCTCAAGGAGAACCAGAAGCGCATCCGCGGCATGATCGTGACCCACGGTCACGAGGACCACATCGGTGGTATTTCCCACCACCTCAAGAACTTCAACATCCCGGTGATCTATGGCCCCCGGCTGGCCATGTCGATGCTCCAGGGAAAGATGGAAGAGGCCGGCGTCACCGACCGCACCACCATTCAGACCGTGGGTCCGCGGGACGTGGTGAAGGTGGGCCAGCACTTCTCGGTCGAGTTCATCCGCAATACCCACTCGATGGCGGACAGCTTCTCGCTGGCCATCACCACTCCGGTGGGGACAATCATCTTCACGGGTGACTTCAAGTTCGACCACACCCCGGTCGACGGTGAGTATTTCGATATGGCCCGCCTCGCCCACCACGGCGAGCAGGGTGTCCTCTGCCTGTTCAGTGACTCCACCAACGCTGAGGTCCCTGGCTTCTGTCCTCCTGAGCGCTCGGTCTTCCCCGCCCTCGATCGCCATATCGCCCAGGCCGAAGGCCGGGTGATCATCACCACCTTTGCGAGCTCTATCCATCGCGTCGCGATGATCCTCGAGCTGGCCATGAAGAACGGCCGCAAGGTCGGCCTCCTGGGCCGCTCCATGCTCAACGTGATCGCCAAGGCCCGTGAATTGGGCTACATGCGCGCTCCGGATGATCTGTTTGTCCCGATCAAGCAAATCCGTGATCTGCCCGATCGCGAGACCCTGTTGCTGATGACCGGTAGCCAGGGTGAGCCCTTGGCTGCCCTGAGCCGCATCTCCCGTGGCGAGCACCCCCAGGTGCAGGTCAAGAGCAGCGACACGATCATCTTCTCCGCCAGCCCGATCCCGGGGAACACCATCTCCGTGGTGAACACCATCGACCGGCTGATGATGCTGGGCGCGAAGGTCGTCTACGGCAAGGGCGAGGGCATCCACGTCTCTGGCCACGGCTTCCAGGAGGACCAGAAGCTGATGCTGGCCCTCACCCGTCCCAAGTTCTTCGTGCCGGTGCACGGCGAGCACCGCATGCTCGTCTGCCACAGCAAGACCGCCCAGTCCATGGGCGTTCCGGCCGACAACATGCTGATCATCGACAACGGAGATGTTGTTGAACTGACGGCCGATTCGATCAAGAAGGGCGAGCCCGTTAAGGCGGGCATCGAACTGCTCGACGCCTCCCGCAATGGCATCGTCGATGCCCGTGTTCTCAAAGAGCGTCAGCAGCTCGCCGACGACGGCGTCATCACGATGCTCGCCGTGATCAGCACCGATGGTGTGATGGCGGCGCCTCCGCGGGTCAACCTGCGGGGCGTGGTCACCGCCGCGGATCCCCGCAAGCTCAGCCTTTGGACCGAGCGGGAAATCACCTGGGTGCTCGAGAACCGCTGGCAGCAACTGTCCCGGAACACCGGCGGCAAGGCTCCGGAAGTCGACTGGATGGGCGTCCAGCGCGAAATCGAAGTGGGTCTGCAGCGTCGCCTGCGCCGCGAATTGCAAGTTGAGCCGCTGATCATCTGCCTGGTGCAGCCCGCCCCTGGTGGCACCCCGGCCTACAAGGGCCGTGCGGATGCAGAGCCCGACACCCGTCCGGCCCCCCGCGGTCGCCGCGACGGCAACCGTGACCGGGATCGGGATCGCACGCCCCGCCGTGAACTGGCTCCCGTCGGTGCTGCCGCCTCCGCCGCTTCGGCTGCCCCTGCGCCTGCGCCGGTGAAGGCTGCTCCTGTTGCGGCTGCTCCCAAGGTCGAGGAACCTGAAATCGCCGGCCGCACCCGTCGTCGCCGCTCCGCCGCGAGCTGACTGCTGCTGCGGCCCTAGGGCCGTTTCAGCCTGAAGAACCGTCTCCAGTTGCTCCCCTCATGGAGGGGCTCCTGGGGGCGGTTTTCGCTGAAGGGCAGCTCCACCACCAGGTTGCCTTGGCTGTAGTCGGGCCACTCGGGATGGGCCTCAGGCTCGCTGGTCTCCACCGAGACCTCTTCCAGGGCGTTCTCTGGGATCTCCTCAGGATCCCCTGATGTCATGTCTTCCATGGGCGCGGGTTCATCGGCGAGGACCTCGACGTTGGGTGCGGCATCGCCCCAGGGCGTTGCAGGCGAGCCGTCAATCACCGTCGGCGTTGCGATGACGGGCGGAGCTTCACTGGCGGGTACCTCAGTCCAGGCCGCCTGCAGGGCGGTGAGGGCCTCCTGGGGTTCGCTGAGTTGGTTGAGCCAGGGGGTGGCAGGAAGTTCGGGCAGATCCCCAATGGCTTGCTGGGAGCTGGGCTCCTCCTGGGCTGCTGGTTGCAGTTGACAGCGCTGGAGCCCGGCCTGGGCGAGGTCCACCAGGGTGGAGTGGGCCGTGCTGCCCGCCACCGCTTGGTAGTAGGCCTGGGCGACCTGGGGCTGCCCCAGTCCGTAGAGGTGAATGTGACCCGTTAGCAGCTGGAGCCGGCTGAGGACGGTTTCTGACTCAGGCCCAGAGGCGCTGCCTTGCAGCTCGTGCAGCAAGGCCTCAGCTCCCTGGAGCGCATCACTGAAGCGCCCTTCTCCGTAGGCCCGTTCGATGGCTGCGTAGCGATCACTGCTTGCGCTGCTCATGGCGTTGCGCCGTTCCCGTTCCGGTTTAGGTCGTTTCGCCAGACCTGGCCGCGCTTTTTCAGGGCTCCAGCCAGATCAGCTCGCGGTTCCAGCGCAGGGAGCGCCCCCGGCTGAGATCCCACTGGCCAGGACCGCAGTGGGGCGGCAGGCGATGGAGGAGCTGCTCCAGCTGTTCCGCGTTGCCCAGCCTGAGGCCCTGGCGGGTCAGCCAGTGGTGCAGCAGTAGCCGTTGATTGCTGAGGGTCAGGCCGCTGAGGGGGCGTCGCTTTAACGCCGGCTGAGCCTGGGTTGTTTCGGTTTGCAGGCTGCCCAGGGCGAGATCCACCAACTGCTCGCCGCCGTCCTGCTCTTGGGCCAGCCGTTCGCTCAGTTGGCTGATGCGTTCGCTGGCTCCGGGGTGGAGGGCCTCGAGCACAGGCAGCACCTCGTGGCGGATCCGATTGCGACTGAAGCGCGGGTCGCTGTTGCTGGGGTCCAGCCAAATCGGCAGGCCCAGCTGCTGGCAGAGCTGGACGGTGTCACTGCGGGAGAACCCCAGCAGTGGGCGGACCAGCTCAATCGTGCCGCTGAGCGTGCGCCGTTGCCGGAGGCTGGAGAGGCCGCGGCGATGGCTGCCGCGGGCGAGCTGGAGCAGGACCGTCTCGCTGCGGTCGCTGGCGGTGTGTCCGGTGACGACCCTGCGGCAGCCCAGGCGCTGGGCGTGGGTCTGGAGCTGCCCATAACGCCAGTCGCGGGCTGAGGCTTCATCCGTCTTTGGACTCTCCCAGTCGTCGACCTGGATCGGCAGGCCCTGGTCCTGGGCCCAGGCCTGGAGTTCGCGGGCCTGCTGCTCGGCTTCAGGGCGCCAACCGTGGTTGCCATGCCAGAGCTGCAGCTGCCAGTGGTGGAGACGTTTCAGGTCGTTCAGGAGCCCCACCAAGGCCATGGAGTCTTGGCCACCGGAGACGGCCAGCAGCAGGGGTTCCCCGTCGGGCAGCAGATCCTGCTGCTGGAGCAGCTGCTGATGCAGGCGCCGATGCAGATCACTCCAGCGTTCAGCCATACCCCCAGCCTGATTCGCCCTGGCCCAGCGTGTGAGAATCGCAAAACTCCATCTGTACTGGCATGTCCCGCCTCGATCGGCTGCCCGCTTCCCTGCGCATGGCCCTGGCCGAGAAGCGCGCTCTCAAGGTGATTGCTGGCCTCACCAACTTTGACGCCGCCAGCGTCGAGCGCATCAGCCGTGCGGCTGGCCTCGGTGGTGCGGATCTGATCGACGTGGCCTGTGATGCTGAGCTGGTGCAGCTGGCCGCCTCGGTCTCGGGCCTGCCCATCTGCGTGAGCGCTGTCGATCCTGAGCTGTTCCCCGCCGCCGTGGCCGCCGGTGCCGCCATGGTCGAGATCGGCAACTACGACGCCTTCTATCCCCTCGGCCGCATCTTTGATGCCGCTGAGGTGCTCTCCATCACCCGTCGCACCCGCGAGCTGCTGCCCGAGGTGGTGCTGAGCGTGACCGTCCCCCACGTGCTGCCCATCGACCAACAGGAGCAGCTCGCCGCTGATCTGGTGGCCGCCGGTGCCGACATCATCCAGACCGAAGGTGGCACCAGTGCAAAGCCTTTCAGTGCCGGCAGCCTCGGCCTGATCGAGAAGGCCGCTCCCACCCTGGCCGCTGCCCACAGCATCAGCCGCGCCGTTTCCGTGCCGGTGCTCTGCGCTTCTGGCCTGTCTTCCGTCACCGTGCCGATGGCGATCGCCTCCGGTGCCGCTGGCGTGGGCGTCGGCTCCGCCGTCAACAAGCTCAACGATGAGCTGGCCATGGTCGCCGTGGTTCGTGGCCTGCGCGAGGCCCTCGGCACCACCGTCAAGGCAGCCGTCTGATCCTCAAGGCATGACCGCTTTGGACGTCACCCATGCCCTCCGGGGCATGGGTTTTTTGTTGGTTCGGCAGCCACGCCGCCTGGGCGGTTGTCCGAGAATGCCCCGATGCCTAACCCGTTTGAAATCCACGCTCCCTACGAGCCCAAGGGGGATCAGCCCGAGGCGATCAAGGCGCTGGTGGCTGGCGTGGAATCAGGCGAGCGCTATCAGACCCTGTTGGGTGCGACGGGAACTGGCAAGACCTTCACCATCGCCAATGTGATTGCCAAGACCGGCCGGCCGGCCTTGGTCTTGGCCCATAACAAAACCCTGGCGGCCCAGCTCTGCAATGAGCTCAGGGAGTTCTTCCCGAAGAACGCCGTTGAGTACTTCATCTCCTACTACGACTATTACCAGCCGGAGGCCTATGTGCCGGTCTCCGATACCTACATCGCCAAAACAGCCTCGATCAACGAAGAGATCGACATGCTGCGGCACTCCGCGACCCGCTCTCTCTTTGAGCGCCGTGATGTGATCGTGGTGGCCTCCATTAGCTGTATCTACGGCCTGGGAATCCCCAGTGAGTACCTCAAGGCCGCTGTCAAATTTGAGGTGGGCGAGACCCTCAATCTCAGGAGTTCCCTGCGGGACTTGGTCAACAACCAGTATTCCCGCAACGACCTGGAGATCTCCCGTGGACGATTCCGGGTGCGGGGGGACGTGCTGGAGATCGGCCCCGCCTACGAGGACCGCCTGGTGCGGATTGAACTCTTTGGTGATGAGGTCGAGGCCATTCGCTATGTGGACCCCACCACCGGGGAAATCCTGCAGAGCCTGGAATCGATCAGCATCTATCCGGCCAAGCACTTCGTGACTCCCAAGGAGCGCCTGGAGGATGCGATCAAGGCCATTCGCTCGGAGCTGCGGGAGCGCCTGGATGTGCTCAACGAGCAGGGGAAATTGTTGGAGGCACAGCGCCTGGAGCAGCGCACCACCTACGACCTGGAGATGCTCGAGCAGGTCGGCTACTGCAATGGCGTTGAGAACTATGCGCGCCATCTGGCGGGCCGCGAGGCGGGCACACCGCCGGAGTGCCTGATCGACTATTTCCCTGAGGACTGGTTGTTGGTGGTGGATGAGTCCCACGTCACCTGCTCCCAGCTGCAGGCGATGTACAACGGCGACCAAGCGCGCAAGGGCGTGCTGATTGAGCACGGCTTCCGGCTCCCCAGTGCTGCAGACAACCGTCCGCTCAAGGGGGATGAGTTCTGGGAGAAGGCCCGGCAGAGCATTTTTGTCAGCGCCACACCCGGGGATTGGGAGCTCAAGCAGAGCGATTCCGAGGTCGTCCAACAGGTGATCCGTCCGACCGGGGTGCTGGATCCCATCGTTGAGGTGCGTCCCACCGATGGCCAGGTGGATGACCTCTTGGGTGAAATTCGCACCCGTGCCGAGAAGAAGGAGCGGGTCTTGGTCACGACCTTGACCAAGCGGATGGCGGAAGACCTCACGGACTACCTCGCTGAGAACGGCGTCCGGGTTCGCTATCTCCACTCGGAGATCCACTCGATCGAGCGGATCGAGATCATCCAGGACCTGCGCAATGGCGAGTACGACGTGCTGGTGGGTGTGAACCTGCTGCGGGAGGGCCTGGACCTGCCCGAGGTGTCCCTGGTGGCGATCCTGGATGCCGACAAGGAGGGGTTCCTGCGGGCTGAGCGCTCCTTGATTCAGACCATCGGTCGGGCCGCTCGCCACGTGGAGGGGGTGGCCCTGCTCTACGCCGACAACCTGACGGATTCGATGGCCAAGGCCATCTCAGAAACCGAGCGCAGACGCGCGATTCAGCAGGCCTACAACGAGAAGCACGGAATCACTCCGACGCCCGCGGGTAAGCGGGGCGGCAATTCGATCCTGGCTTTCTTGGAGGTCTCCAGGCGCCTGAACGACGAGCAGTTGGAGCAGGCCACCGAGCAGGCCGAGCACAACGATGTGCCGCTCGATGCCCTGCCGGAGCTGATTCAACAGCTCGAGGACAAGATGAAATCAGCGGCAAAAAATCTTGACTTTGAGGAAGCGGCCAACCTGCGCGATCGCATCAAAAGCCTGCGCCAAAAGCTAGTAGGGAAGCCCTAAGTCAGCGAAAACCGTGATGCGATCTCAGCTTGATCTTTCCCTTTTCTTCCGACTTCGCCCCTGGAATCGCGGCTAAAGGTGAGCTAATCGCCGAGGAGGCGAATTGGGTTACTACTTGCTCCATCTCCATTTGCATGGCCTGTTCCGCGGCCATGACCTGGAGCTGGGACGTGATGCAGATACCGGTGGTCAGACGACCTATGTGCTCGAGCTGGCCAAAGGATTAGCGGCTCGCCCGGAGGTCGACCGCGTCGATGTCGTCACCCGTTTGATTCAGGACAAGCGGGTTTCCGCTGATTACGCCCAGGCCCATGAGCCGCTGGCTGACGGCGCCAACATCGTTCGCTTCCCCTGCGGACCGCGGCGCTACCTGCGCAAGGAACTGCTCTGGCCCTATCTCGACGAGATGGCCGATGCGGTCACGGCCCACATTGCGGCTCAGCCGCAGCGTCCGAATTGGATCCACGCCCACTACGCCGATGCCGGCTATGTGGGGGCCTTGGTATCCCAAAGGCTTGGGATCCCCTTGGTCTTCACCGGTCACTCCCTGGGCCGCGAGAAGCAGCGGCGCCTGCTCGAAGGCGGCCTGACCCATGAGCAGATCGAGCAGACCTATGCCATTGGCCGTCGCATTGACGCCGAAGAGCGTGCCTTGGCCCAGGCCTCCCTGGTGATCACCAGCACCCAGCAGGAAGCCCAGCACCAGTACGCCCGCTACAACCGCTTTGAGGCGGAGCAGGCCTGTGTCGTGCCCCCTGGGGTGGACGCCCAGCGCTTCCACCCGGTGGCGATGCCTGGCGAGGCGTCCGATGTGGAGGCCCTAATGGAGCCATTCCTGCGGGAGCCCAACAAGTCACCGCTGCTCACGATCTGCCGCGCGGTTCGCCGCAAGAACGTCCCGGCTCTGGTGGAGGCCTATGGCCGCTCCGCCCTACTGCAGGAGCGCCACAACCTCGTCCTGGTGCTGGGCTGCCGTGAGGATCCCCGCTCGCTCGAGAAGCAGCAGCGGGATCAGTTCCAGCAGATTTTTGAGCTGGTGGATCGCTTTGATCTCTACGGCAAGGTCGCCTATCCCAAGCACCACCGCGGTGAGCAGATCCCTGCGATCTATCGCTGGGCGGCACAGCGCTGCGGAATCTTCGTCAACCCGGCCCTGACGGAGCCCTTTGGTTTGACCCTGCTGGAGGCGGCGGCCTGCGGGCTGCCCTTGGTCAGCACCGATGACGGGGGGCCGCGGGACATCCTGCAGCGCTGCTCCAACGGCCAGCTGGCGGATGTGACCGATCTGGATGTGCTGCAGCAAGCCCTGGAAGAGGCGGGTGCTGATCTCGATCGCTGGCGCTCCTGGCGCGACAACGGCATCGAGGCCATCAGCCGCAATTTCAGTTGGGATGCCCATGTCTGCAGCTACCTCGGGGAGGGCGACCGTCGTTGCACCCCCGGGGTGGTGGCTGCGTCCCCGGCCCAACCGGTGAAGGTCGAGGCTCCTCCGGTGCAACGGTTGCTCTTGCTCGATCTCGATGTCTGCCTGCAGTCGGCGCAGCCGGCTGGCCTCGAGGATCTCCGTCGCCGACTGGCCGCTGATCCCCAGTGCGGCATCGGCATGCTGAGCGGTCGCCACTTCGCTTCAGCGCGGCTGCGCTTTGCCGAATTGCATCTGCCAGAACCCCAGGTCTGGATCCTGGAGGCCGGGGCGGACCTGCGCTTTGGCGCTGAGGGCCGGCCAGATGTCAGTTGGCACCAGCACATCGCCCAGGGCTGGCAGCGCAAACGGGTCGAGCAGGTGCTCGAAGGACTCAGCCCCCGCCTGTCGTTGCAGCCGGAGGTGAATCAGGGCAGCTACAAGGTCAGCTACACCCTGGAGGCGCCCACCGCGGGGGTGCTCGAGATGGTGCGCCAGCGGTTGCGCCAGCACCGGCTGGAGGCCCGCGCCCATCTGTTCCACCATTGGTTCTTGGATGTGCTGCCGATGCGGGCGTCCAAGGCGGATGCCATTCGTCACCTCTGCCTGAACTGGGGCCTACCCCTGGATCAGGTGCTGGTGGTGGCGGCCCAGCAGGGTGATGCGGAGCTCCTGAACGGCAGCTCGCTTGGCCTGGTGGCCTCCGAGCACGACCACTCCCTGGATCAGCTGCGCCGCCGTCCGAAGGTCTTTTTCGCCTCCAGGCCTCAGGCCTGGGGTGTGCTGGAGGGTCTAGACCACTACCGCTTCTTGAGCCGCTAGGGCAGCAGGGCGTCTGGGTCTTGGCTCAGGTAGCTCTGGCGATTGGGGTTGCTGTCGGGCATCCAATAGCTGATCTCCTGGTGCCAGAACGGGACCCCCTCGACCCGGCTGGAGGCCAGTTTGGTCGTGGCCATGGCCGTGATCAGCTTGCCCATGTCGATTGGGGAGAGGTCCGTTCGCATGTCCTTGCCAGCGATCTCCATCAACTCTGGAAGTCGGGTCGCCATGACTGGGTTGGCCAGTTTGCGGAAGACCTCCCCCAGCACCAGCTTTTGGCGCTCCATTCGGCCGATGTCACCCAGCTGGTCGTGGCGGAAGCGCAGGAATCCTTCCAGTGCCTCCCCTTTGAGCAGTTGCCGTCCGGGATAGAGGTCGATGTAGAGGCCTTGGCTGTTGTCGACGTAGGCCATCCGTTTGGGGACGTCGATCTCGACGCCGCCGATGGCATCCGCCAGTCGCTGAACGGCGTTCAGGTTCAGCACCAGATAGCGGTCGACCTTGGCGGAGAGGAGCTTGCTGAGCTCCGCCTTGACCATCTCGGGGCCGCCACTGCTGTAGAGGGCGTTGGCCTTCATCACGCCGTAGCGCTCGGAGTCGATGAAGGTGTCCCTGGGGACCTGGGTGAGCTTGGTGCGGCCCTCGTCGAGATGCATCGTCAGCATCACGTCGGTGTTGGTGCTGACGTCGTCGGTCCCCAGGACGACGATGCGTCGATCGCCCGAGGCCACCGGGGCCACCAGGGATCCGATCAGCTGTTTGGGCTGATCAAAGGCTCCCATCACCACGGCGGGCAGGCCATGCAGGGCGTAGCCCAGTCCAAGGCCGGCCACGAACAGGGGCAGGCGGGGGAGCCCCTGCCGGCGCTTGACGGGTTTGGCCGGTGCCGCGGTTGGTCGCCGGCGATCCAGCGGCGTCACGTTGTCGCGGCGGCCGCGGCGCTCAGCAGGTTGGAGATCCGCTTTCCCCCGCCTGGGGTCCCGCTGCGGACTGCGCCCTTGGCGCCGGGGATTGGATTGGGCGGGGGACATAAGGCACTCAGATGAGCGCAAAGTACCTCGCGTTATCCCTTGGAGCTAGAGGGGTTTGGGCCTCTAGATCACCTGGATCTTGCCGGCGGCTTGATCGGCTTTTTGCTGTGCGTCCTTGAGGTCCGCACCGCGGGCCAGAGCTACCCCCATGCGCCGGTAGGGACGGGCGTCGGGTTTGCCAAACAGCAGCACCTGTACATCGGTTTCGGCCAGGGCCTCGTCCAGGCCGCTGAAGGTCACGCTGTCGCTTTGTCGCTCAGCCAGGATCACGCGGCTGGCGGCTGCCCCCTCGGAGCGGATCTCAGGGATGGGCAGCCCAAGGACGGCCCGCAGGTGCAGTTCAAATTCGCTCAGGTTTTGTCCGGCCAGGGTCACCAGGCCGGTGTCGTGGGGTCGGGGCGAGAGCTCGGAGAAGACCACTTCGCTGCTGCCATCGGGCAGGCGGCAGACGAAAAACTCCACGCCAAAAATGCCAGCGCCCCCGAGGTTGTCGGTGACCTCCCGTGCCATGGTCTGGGCGGCGGCCAGTTGCTCCCACTCGAGCTGGGCGGGTTGCCAGCTGCACTGGTAGTCGCCCCGCTCTTGGATATGGCCGATGGGTGGGCAGAACAGGGTGGGGCCGTTCCACTGCTTCACGGTCAGCAGGGTGATTTCCTGCTCAAAGTGGAGGAACTCCTCGACGATCACCCGGGCGCCGCTACCTCGGGCACCGGCCATGGCGGCCTCCCAGGCGGCGGGAATGCCCTCTGGACCGTCCACCACGCTTTGGCCTTTGCCGGAGGAGCTCATCACCGGCTTCACCACCACGGGCCAACCCAGGGGTGCGGCGGCCTGCGCCAATTCCTCGGCGCTGCTGGCGTAGGCGAACCGGGCCGTGCGTAGCCCCAGTTCCGTCGCGGCGAGGTCGCGGATGCGGTCGCGGTTCATGGTCACGGCCGTGGCGCGGGCCGTGGGGATCACGGTGGTGCCCTCGGCCTCCAGCTCCGCCAGGGCGTCCACGGCCAGGGCTTCGATCTCGGGGATCAGGACATCGGGTTGGTGCTGACGGACCACCGCCTTGAGCGCCTCCGGGTCCGTCATCGGTACGACTTCGGCCACATCGGCGACCTGCATCGCGGGGGCCCCGGCGTAGCGATCCACTGCGATTACACGGCAACCCAGGCGTTGCGCGGCGATGGCCACCTCTTTGCCCAATTCACCGCTGCCCAAGAGCATCAGGGTGCGGGGGAAGTTGGAGCTGGCCATGGCCGCCGCGGAGACGAGAGACTTGCGCGATCTTGCATCGCCGCGTGCCCGTGCTGTTGTTCGCCCCGTTTGCTTACGCCACTGCCGGTGATGCAGCGGATGGTCTGCTCAATGGTCTGAGCATTGAGGATCTCCAGCGTTGGACGCTGATCTATCTCGGGATTTCGGTGCTGGCGTTTGTGCTGGTGTGGCTCATCGGTTACCTGCGCCGCGCGGGCTGACCGTTCAGTCCAGTTCGATCAGGTTCAACTGCCGCACCGGTGACTGTTCATCGATGAAGCCATAGGCGGCGAAGACCCCGTCATCCCTGTGGGTGATGTGTTGGCCATCGCTATGGCGCTCCAGCACAAATCCCTCAGAGGCCATCCGACGCATCAGGGCCGCGGCTTCTTCAAAGCGCGAGGCCATCGCCTCGAGGCTGGCGCAGTCGCCCGTCAGTCCTGTTTCCTTCCAGGTGAAGTAGGCCATGGCTCAGGAGTGCTGACTTGACCGTAGGCGCCCTCAGCAGCTTGCGCCTGGCCAATAAAAAAGGGGGTTGCCACACCCCCTTGAGAATCTCCCTTGCCCGACCCGAAGGTCGTGGGTGAATGATGCGCTGCCTCAAGGCTTTGAACTGTTGCTCTTGTAACGCTCTGCGCTCTCTGTGGGCTCCCGCTGACAGGGTTGGGTGATCAAAACAACCGTTTGGCCATGACTTCAACGGGCCGCGCTGTGCGATTGATCGTATTGATCCTGTTGCTGGCCCTTGGGGTGGTGATGTGTACCTGGCTCGGGGATGGTCCGCCCCCTGTGAACAACACAGAGGCGGATGAAGCAATGCCTGCGCTGCAGGCCCAATAGTTCTGATTGCCCTGGACAACCTGCCTGGCTTGCGTAACGATTAAGACCGAACTTCTTGGTTTGGCGGCAAAGCAAAGCAATGCCCACTCCAAAGCTTTGGCAAGCGGTTTGAGTTGATGGAGATCCTGATCCATCTCCCTGCCGTGATGGTCGCTGCTTCGGCGGCTTTCATGGGCTACTCCTATTACTCCGCGGCCGTCCAGCGGGCAGCCAAGCGGGAGCGACTGCGTCAGCCGGGCTATTCCCAGGTCGTGGGCTTCTCGCCTCGAACCCTGGATCCGCAGCGCTTCGATCTGGAGCAGCCTCGCGATTGGGACGTGGCCGCATGAGTCAGCGCTGGCCTTGGCTCGTGCTGTTGCTCTTGGGGACCCTTGCTGCCGTGGTGGCCTGGTTCTGGGTGGACCACCGCCAGGTCTGTGCCCGCTGGGCCTCGATGCAGCTGACAGATGCCGAAGCGATGCAGCAATTGCGCCTGAAGCCCGGCCGCTACAACGCCTATTCCACGGTTCTTGGCTACTGCCGTTACTACCGAGCCGGCTCAGGCCAGCAGCAGTAACCCCAGGGCGGCCAGGGCAGCACTGATCAGCCAGAACCCAACGACAACCTGCTGTTCGGCTGCTCCGCCCAGTTCGAAGTGGTGATGCAAGGGCGCCATGCGGAAGACACGCCTGCCGACTCCATCGGGGCCTTTGGTGGCTTTGAAGACCCAGACCTGAACGATCACCGAGAGGGACTCCGCCAGGAAGATTCCCCCCATCAAGAGCAGGGCCCAAAGGCTGTCGCTCAGCAGCGCGACGGCCGCGAGGGCGGCGCCCATCGCCAGGGAGCCGGTGTCTCCCATGAACACCCGTGCCGGGTGTCGATTGAACAGCAGAAAGCCCAGCCAGCAGCCGGCCATGGCGGCGGAGAAGGCGGCCAGGGCGGGGTCCCCCTGGTTTCCCCTCAGCATCAGCTGGACCCCCATGCCGCTGAAGACGATGGCTCCGCATCCGGCCGCCAGGCCATCGAGGCCATCGGTGAGGTTGGTGGCGTTGCTCTCCGCCAGAAAGACAAACAATCCCAGGGGCCAGATCAAGAGGCCCAGCGGCAGGATCCAGCCCAGGGGCAGGGCGATGCTGTCTGGGATCAGTTCATGCCAAGCGGCCCAAGCGAGGAAGCCGCCGGCACTGAGGGCCTGCAGGAGCAGCTTGCCGCTGGGGGAGAGGCCGGTGTTGTGGCGCTTGGTCAAGCTGCGCCAGTCATCGAATCCGCCGATGGCCATGTAGGCCAGGGTGATGGCCGCGACTCCGGGTAGGCGCAGGTCGCTGGGGGCAATCAGCCCACCGATCAGGACGCCGACAGGCATCACCAGCAGTCCACCCATGGTCGGGGTGCCCGCTTTGCTGAGGTGGCTCTGCGGCCCCTCCTGGCGGATGACCTGGCCCAGCTTGAGGTTCCGCAGGCGCGGCACACCCCAGGCGCACACCACCGCGCTGATCGCTGCGGCCACGAGCAGGGGCGCGGTGAGCTGCGGCGTCCGCGTGAACCAGTCGCAGCCGGCACAGACTCCAAGCAGCAACAAGCCCAGCAGCAGCGCCAGTTGGCGGCTGTTGCTGGGCATCGAGGCGATGAGCCTGGTGGTGGAGACCACAGAGGTGGGGGGAATCAGTCCTCCCAGTTTTCCTCGTTTTGCTCGTCGTCGGCTTTGTAGTCCTCTTTCTCGCCCATCAGTGCGGAGAGTTCTTCTTCTTCCACGGTGCTGACGTCGCTGGTGGCGGCTTCCTCATCAACCACCAGGCGGCCGCTGGTCTCGAGCCAGCTCAACAGGTCGGGCTCCTCCCGCAGGGGCAGCACCGGGGCGGGTTCGCTGCGGCCGTAACGGGTCAGCGAGGGGTTAATGCCATCCAGCTGGGAGAGGCTGGTGCTGAGGTTGCTGCTCATCGCGTGAGGCCCGTCGGACGTCGGTGTACAGGTTTGCCGGGTTCGTAGCTACCCAGCTGGCGCCAATCCGCCATCCTATCTGAGACTCTCCCCAAGGCTCTTATGACATGGCGGCTCTGGCCTGCTTGGGGTGCAGCCCTGGCCATCAGTGCGGGCTTGGTCTGGGCCGGGAAGCGTTGGAGCACGCCCCTGCTGGAGCAGTCCTGGGCCCTCGCGCGGCCTGAGCTGGCAGCGGTTCTGGCCTTGGCCCTGGTGCTGGTTCCGCCTTTGGGCATGGCCGGTTGGCTGGCCTTCCAGATGATCCGCCACCACGACAGTGGAGAATCGATCGATTGCGCGCATGGAGAGCGTTGATGGGCCGGGCCAAGAAGGCTGTGCTGGCGTATTCCGGTGGTGTGGATACCAGCGTCTGTATTCCCTATCTCAAGAACGAGTGGGGCGTGGAGGAGGTCATTACCTTCGCTGCGGATCTGGGACAGGGGGATGAGCTTGAGCCCATCCGTCAGAAGGCTCTGGACTCCGGTGCTAGCCAGTCGATCGTGGGTGACCTGATCGAGCCGTTCATCCGTGATTTCGCCTTCCCGGCGATCCGGGCCAACGCCCTCTACGAAGGTCGCTATCCCCTCTCCACGGCCCTGGCGCGTCCTCTGATCGCCCGCCGCCTGGTGGAGATTGCCCGCGAAGTCGGTGCGGATGCCGTGGCCCATGGCTGCACGGGCAAGGGCAACGACCAGGTGCGCTTCGACGTGGCGATCGGCGCTCTGGCGCCGGATTTGAAGGTCCTGACCCCGGCGCGGGAATGGGGCATGAGCCGTGAGGAGACGATCGCCTACGGCGAGCGTTGCGGGATCCCTTCCCCGGTGAGCAAGAAGTCGCCCTATTCGATCGACCTCAACCTGCTGGGTCGCTCGATTGAGGCCGGACCTCTGGAGGATCCCAACGTGGAACCCCCTGAGGAGATCTATGCCCTCACCGTCAGCGTGGAGGCGGCCCCGGAGCAGGCCCAGGTGGTGGAGATCGGCTTCGAGAACGGCAATCCCGTCAGTATCGATGGCGAGCGCCTGGATCCCGTCAGCCTGATCCGCCGCGCCAATGCCCTGGCCGGCAGCCACGGCTATGGCCGTCTCGACATGATCGAGAACCGCGTGGTGGGGATCAAGAGCCGTGAGATTTACGAAACCCCCGGTTTGCTGCTGCTGATCAAGGCCCACCAGGAACTGGAGAGCCTGACCCTGGCGGCGGACGTGCTGCGCAGCAAGCGTCAGCTGGAGCAGCAGTGGGCCGATGTGGTCTACCAAGGCCTGTGGTACGGCCCGTTGAAGGATGCGCTGGATGGCTTCATCGATCGCACCCAGCGCACCGTCAACGGCACGGTCAAGGTGAAGCTGCACAAGGGCAACGCCACCGTCGTCGGCCGCAGCAGCGCCAACAGCCTCTACGTGCCTGACATGGCCACCTACGACGCAGGGGATCAGTTCGATCACCGCGCCGCCGAGGGCTTCATCTACGTCTGGGGTCTGCCGACCCGTCTCTGGGCGAACAGCCAGCGCTAGGGCCTGCTTCAGGCCGCCACGGACGGGTCCTGGTTCTGGGGCCAGAGCGCCCGCACCCGGGATCCCATCCGCTGCTGCGCCGGCTGCAGTGGAAGCACCAGGGGCTCCTCCCGCTGGGAGCCCTGCTGGAGCCGTTCGTTGTCGGCGCTCAAGAGCCGCTGGCGCTCAAGGATTGGCTCGAGCCGCTGGCTGAACTTCCGCTCAAAAATGCCGGGCAACTCCGCCAGCAGGGCCTCCAGTTCGGCGATCTGCTCCTGTGCGCGCTCCAGCTCCTGTTGGCTTTTGGCCAAGGCCGCCTGCAGGTCTTGGTGCTCCAACGGCTGGTCAACAAAAAACCTCCTGGAACCTAACCAAGGCTCCAGGAGGGAACAAGGGGCGAGATGCCTTTCGAGATCAGGCGTCTGCGGTCTGCAGAGCGGCTTCGTCGCTGGTGGCCTGGGGGGCAGGGCCGCTGCGGGGAGCCGGCAGGGGGCCGTCCTGCTTGACGGTCAGGTAGCGGATCACGTCTTCGCTCAGGCGCATGGCCTTCTCGAGAGCTGCCACCTGTTGGCCGTCGCCGTTGTGGGCCAGCTGCACGTAGATGCCTTCCTTGTGCTTGGCAATGGTGTAGGCCAGGCGGCGCTTGCCGCGCATCTGGCAATCCAGAACCTCAGCACCGGCTTCGGTGACGAGATCGCGGTACTTGGTGATATGGGTTTCCACCTCTTCCTCCGGGATGTCCGGACGAAGGATGTACATCGTTTCGTAGTAGGGCTGCGACATGGCTTACGCGATCCGACGTGGACGCCGAAAGGGACGGTGGCTGATGGGGTGGGGGTGAGCCCGGTTCATCAGCGGCGGATCGTCCACCCTACAGCTGCATGCGAACCGCTTCAGACAGGCTGGGGATGTCGGCTTCCTTGCCGCGCAGGCACTGGATGATCCCGAACAGCACCAGCACGAGCATCCCCAGGAAGACGGTGTTGGCCAGGGTCCGCACCGCAAAGTTCCCGCCCAGGGGGGCGAGCAGCAGGTTGAACGCCAGGGACAGCACGATCAGGATGATGTCCAGCAGGATGGCTTGCAGGGCGTTGAAGCGGATGAAGTAGGGGACCCGCTGGTTGCGCACCACGCCCAGAAAGAGCACCAAAAACAGGATGAACCCGCCGAAGGGAATGGCCTGCTCGATCAGCACCAGCGGCAGGGCCGGCAGGCTCAACCACTGCAGAACTGGAAACAGGCTCGTCAGGGAGCGCCCGAAGGGCAGACCATCGCTCCAGGGCAGGAGATAGGTCAGCAAGGCCAGAAGCCGCTGCCAACTGGGGATCGTCATCGCACTCCGTCGCCTTGGGTGTGACGTTAGAGCTGGCGCAGGGCGGCCTGGTGCATGACCTCGACGGGCACCTCGCTCCTGCCGCTCCAGAGGCGCAGGGAGGCGGCCCCCTGCTCCACCAGCATGCGCAGGCCATCCAGGCTGCGGCAGCCTTTGGCCGTTGCCCGCTGCAGCAGCGTGGTCGGCCGAGGTGTGTAGATCAAGTCGTAGACCCAGGCCTCGGCTGAAAGCGCCGCGAGTTCGCTGTCACTGAGGGGGCAGGCCTGGGCGGCGGCGGGGTCCGTGGCCGAGGCCATGCCCACGGGCGTGGTGTTCACCAGCAGATCCGCCTGGGCGAGGGTTGCGGCGATTCCGCTGTCCCAGCTGAGGGTGCTGAGTTGGGGCGCCCAGGGCTGGCAGTCCGCCTGGAAGGTCTCGAGGGCTTCCGGCCGTCGCCCGGCCAGAACGATCTCGGCAAAGCCCAGCTCCACCAGACCGGCGACGACGGCGCGGGCACTGCCGCCGCAGCCGAGCACCAGCGCCCGCTTGCTGCTCCAGCTGACCTCCCGCAGCGGCGCGCAGAAGCCTTCCACATCGGTGTTGGTGCCAAGCCAGCCGCCCCCCTGGCGTGGCACCAGGGTGTTGACGGCCCCCAGGCGCTCGGCCAGGGGGCTCAGCTCGCTGCAGAGCGGCGCCACGGCCTGCTTGTGGGGAATGGTGACGTTGAGGCCGCGGCAGCCCATCGCTTCGAGGGCCTGGATAACGGTGCCCAGCTCAGCCGTTGGCGCGGGTAGGGCCAGGTAGGCCCAGTCCAGGCCCATGGCCTCGAGCGCCGCGTTGTGCATCACCGGCGAAAGGGAGTGGCGCACCGGATCGCCCAGTACCCCCACAAGCGCGGTGCTGCCTTGGATTCGGGCCTCGGCGTTCACGGTGGTTCGGGCACTGTTCGGCAACCACACCTAGCCCCACCCGGGTGCCGCTGCAGAGGATGTCTGCAGTTCAGAGGTCACCCATGGGCAAGGTTGTCGGTATCGACCTTGGCACCACCAACAGCTGCGTGTCAGTCATGGAGGGCGGCAAGCCCACCGTGATTGCCAATGCCGAGGGCTTCCGCACCACGCCTTCCGTGGTGGCATACACCAAAAACCAGGATCAGCTGGTGGGTCAAATCGCCAAGCGCCAGGCGGTGATGAACCCGGAAAACACCTTCTATTCCGTCAAGCGTTTCATCGGACGCCGGGTGGACGAGGTGAACGAAGAGTCCAAGGAAGTGAGCTACGGCGTCGAGAAGGCCGGCTCCAACGTCAAGGTCAAGTGCCCCGTCCTCAACAAGCAATTTGCTCCTGAGGAAGTCAGCGCTCAGGTCCTGCGCAAGCTGGCCGAAGACGCCGGTAAGTACCTCGGTGAGACCGTGACCCAAGCGGTCATCACCGTTCCCGCCTACTTCAACGACTCCCAGCGCCAGGCCACCAAGGACGCCGGCAAGATCGCTGGCCTTGAGGTGCTGCGCATCATCAACGAGCCCACCGCGGCTGCCCTGGCCTACGGCCTGGACAAGAAGAGCAACGAGAAAATCCTGGTCTTCGACCTGGGCGGCGGCACCTTCGACGTGTCCGTTCTTGAGGTGGGCGACGGTGTCTTTGAGGTGCTCTCCACCTCGGGCGACACCCATCTGGGCGGTGATGACTTCGACAAGGTGATCGTTGATCACCTGGCCGACACCTTCAAGTCCAACGAAGGCATCGATCTGCGCAGTGACAAGCAGGCCCTGCAGCGCCTGACCGAGGCCGCTGAGAAAGCCAAGATCGAGCTCTCCAGCGCGACCCAAAGCGAGATCAACCTGCCGTTCATCACGGCAACCCCCGAGGGCCCCAAGCACCTCGACCTGACCCTCACCCGGGCCAAGTTCGAAGAGCTGGCCTCCAAGCTGATCGACCGTTGCCGCGTGCCCGTCGAGCAGGCCCTGAAGGACGCCAAGCTCGCCTCCTCCGAGCTGGATGAGGTGGTGATGGTGGGTGGTTCCACCCGCATCCCCGCGGTCCTCGAGCTGGTGAAGCGCGTCACCGGGAAGTCCCCCAACCAAACCGTGAACCCCGATGAGGTGGTGGCCGTGGGTGCCGCCATTCAGGGCGGTGTGCTCGCCGGTGAGGTCAAGGACATCCTTCTGCTGGACGTCACTCCCCTGTCCCTGGGCGTGGAAACCCTGGGCGGTGTGATGACCAAGATGATTCCCCGGAACACCACCATCCCGACCAAGAAGTCGGAGACCTACTCCACCGCTGTGGACGGTCAGACCAACGTCGAGATCCACGTGCTCCAGGGCGAGCGCGAGATGGCCAGCGACAACAAGTCGCTTGGAACCTTCCGCCTCGATGGCATCCCCCCTGCCCCCCGTGGAGTGCCCCAGATCGAAGTCACCTTCGACATCGACGCCAACGGCATCCTGAGCGTCACCGCCAAGGACAAGGGCAGTGGTAAGGAGCAGAGCATCTCCATCACCGGCGCCTCCACCCTCAGCGACAACGAGGTGGAGAAGATGGTCAAGGACGCCGAGGCCAACGCCAGCGCCGACAAGGAGAAGCGCGAGCGGATCGACGTGAAGAACCAGGCCGAAACCCTGGTGTATCAAGCCGAGAAGCAGCTGGGCGAACTGGGCGACAAGGTGGGTGCTGAGGACAAGGCCAAGGTCGAGTCCTCCTCCGCCAAGCTCAAGGAAGCCATCGAGAAGGACGACTTCGACACGATGAAGTCCGAGCTCGAGACCCTGCAGCAGGCCCTCTACGCCGCCGGTGCCGCCGTCTACCAGCAGGCCGCTGGTGCTGAAGGCGCTGCAGCTGGTGCACCTGGTGCTGATGCTGGTGCCGCCGGCGATGACGTGATCGACGCCGAGTTCACCGAGTCCAAGTGATTCAGCGCTCACGGGCGTGAGCCATGACCCCCGGCTTCGGCCGGGGGTTTTTTGTGTCTTGAAGCCCTTCAGCAAAAAAAAGCCCATCTCCATGCGGAGATGGGCTTTGGGGATTAGACGCTTCGGGTCTTATTCGCCGATGCTGGCGACGGCGGCCCGTGCTTTTTGGAGCACGTTGCCCGGCAGGCTCACGTAGCCCAGGGCCGGGGCATTGGCCTGAGCCGCATCGCTGAGGGTGTAGTTGAAGGCCTGCTGCAGGCTCTTGAGCTTGTCGCCGTTGCCGCTCTTGTAGAGCAGGATCCAGGTGAAGGTGACGATCGGATAGCCCGCCTTGGGATTGGGGTTGCTGCCCGTCAGGTTGGGACCCAGATCGATGCTGCCCAGGGCCTCAGCCGCTTCTTTGGTGGTGGGTTTGGCGTAGCTGCCACCTGCGTTCTGCAGGGCAGCGGCCTGTAGATCACCGCGTACATAGGAGCTCTCGACGTAGCCCAGGGCGCCCTTGATCTGCTGCAGGCTGGCGGCCATGCCCTCGTTGCCCTTGGCGCCAAGACCGATGGGCCACTTGATCGATTTTCCGGAGCCCGGACCCGAGGCCCAGGCGGGGCTGAAGGCCGAGAGGGACTTGGTGAAGTTGTAGGTCGTGCCGGAGCCGTCGGAGCGGTAGACCACCTTGATGGCCTGATCACCGCAACCCAGGTCGCTGTAGTTGGTGATCTTGCCTTCGAAGATTCCGACCAGCTGCTGTTGGGTCAGCTTCAGTTCGCAGCCGGGGTTGTTGTAGGCCACGGCGATCGCACCGGCGGTCATGGGGACCTGCACGGCACCGCGCTTGATGCCGGCGGCGTCCTCGTCGCTGAGGGGTTTGTCGCTGGCGGCGAAGTCAACGGTGGCGGCCTCGAACTGGCGGATGCCAGCGCCTGAACCCACCGACTGGTAGTTGACCTTCACCTCGCCCTTGGCGGCCAGGTCCTGGAACCAGCGCAGGTAAATCGGAGCGGGGAAGGTGGCTCCGGCACCCTGCAGGCGGGCGCTGGATGCACCGCCGCCAGAGCCAGAGCCTCCGCAGGCCGTCAGGGCCAGGACGGCCAGGAGGCTCAGGGGTACCAGGGTGCGGGTGCGAAGCATCGTCGGCAGATGTCGACAAGAGCCCCAAGGCTAAAGAAGCCCCTTCAAGTGGTCAGCCTTGTTCGATCTGCTCAGCCACCCAGGAGGCCGTGGCCGGAGCCAACAGGACGCCATTGCGGTAGTGGCCGCTAGCCAGCAGTAATCCCGGTTCGAGCTGCTCCAGCAGCGGTGCGGGCCGGCCGAGGGGACGGGCCCGCAGCCCCTGCCACTGACGCAACACCGTGGCCCGTTGCAGCCAGGCTGGGGCCTTGCCGTCGAGCTCGCGCAGGGCGAGCAGCTGCTCGGGCTGTCCCTGCCGTTGATCGATTTCCACCGTGGCGCCTAGCCAAAGGCGCCCCTGGGGCCGCGGCACCAAATTGATGCCGCTCCAGCTCAGGCTGCCCGGCCAGTTGAGGGGAGCCTGATCACCGTCGGCGAGTTGCAGCTCAAGGGCCTGGCCGAGCACCGGGTGTTGGGGGCGCTCGTGGCCCAGGGGCTCCAGCAACGCTGAACTACTCAGGCCGGCACTGAGGACGACCCAGTCGTAGGACCCCTGTCCGCCGACGACGCGCCATTGACCGCTTCCGCTGCGCTCCAGCCCGCGGACCGCCGTCGCGTTGAGCTGGACCCCAAGCCGTGCCCCGTCCTCCTGCAGCGCCCGCATGGCTGGGATGGGATCGAGTTGGCCGTCCTCCGGGGAGAGAAGGCCTCCGAGGGACGGTTGGGGGATGAGCGGCCTGAGGGCCTCGAGTTCTGCGGGATCCAGCAGGCGCAGGTCCTGCCGCTGCTCCGCAAGTTGGGCCTGCGCCTCTTGCTCGGCCGCCGTGGTCGCGAGCTGCAGGAGGCCGGGGCGAAAGGGCAGGACATGGCCCCGCTGCTCGAGCTCCTCCCGCCACTGCCGCCAGAGGGCGTGGGACTGCTGCCGCAGCCTCCAGCCCCGGCCGCTGCTGCGGCGAAAGACGCGAGCCATCAATAGCCCTAGGGCAGCGCTGCTGCCGGCGTCTGCGCCTTGGGCTTGCCCCAGCCGGGGGTCAAACAGCGTGACCTGGTGCCCGCTCCGCTGCAGGTGCCAGGCCACAGAAAAGCCCACCACGCCGGCTCCGATCACGCAGATCGAGTAGGGCCGGCTGGTGGGCAGGGGGTTCAGCGGATTCAGATCTGCTTGAGGTCGGACTGAACCTGCTCAGGAAGGATCTGGGCGTAACGACCGAAACCGCTAGCGACCTTGATGTAGGACTTGCTGAGGTTGTTGGCGTCCTGCAGACGGGCGGCTTCGTCGAGGTCGGCCAGGGCGGCCTTCAGATCGGTGGCCAGCTTGGTGGCCTCAGCGCGGTCGCCGGGCAGCAGACGCTGGTTGATGTAGAGCATCTCGCGGCCCACTTCCTGCATGGGGCCGTGGATCAGGTTGCGGGTGAAGACCCAGTTGCGCTCATTCACCAGGGTGGCGAGCTCAGGCAGGCGGTCGCGCGCTGCCAGGAAGCCTTCGGCCTGGCGCTCGATCACGGTGATGTCGTCAGCACTCAGGGTGGGGGCCTTCGCTTTGGCGCCACCGCAGGCGGTCAGGCCAAAGCTGATCACCAGAGCGAGGGCCGCCAGGGCCAGTCGCCGCAGGCCGGAATAGAGCGGTTGAGCAGCCATTGTTGCTGAGCTTGATTGCGGGACTTTACCCAGGGCAACTGGCCTGGGAGCTCTCCATAACGAGCTGCAACGGCTTGAACGGCAGAATTCAGGTCTCCCGGGCTTTGATGCCATTCCATGACGGCTGCTACCGCCATCCTTCAGATGATTTGCCCGGACCAGCCGGGTCTTGTGCGGGAGCTCTCCGGTTGGGTGGCTGGCAACGGCGGCAACATCGTCCACGCCGATCACCACAGCGACCAAGGGGCTGGTCTGTTCCTAAGCCGCATCGAGTGGCAGCTCGAGGGGTTTGGGTTGCCCCGGGAAGCGATTGCTCCGGCGGCGTCCTCCCTGGCGGAGCGCCTGGGGGGTGAACAGAGGGTCACCTTCTCGGATCAGTGCCCGGCTGTGGCGATCTTCGTCAGCAAGCAGGACCACTGTTTCTTGGATCTGCTCTGGCGTGTGCGCACCGGCGAGTTGCCGATGCGGGTGCCGCTGGTGGTCTCCAACCATCCCGATCTGGGTTCGATCGCCGAGGAGTTCGGCGCCCAGTTCGCCCATGTGCCGATCAACAACGCCAACCGCCAGGAGGCCGAGGCCCGTCACTTGGAGCTGCTGAAGGAGCACGGCATTGAGTTGGTGATCCTGGCCAAGTACATGCAGGTGCTGACACCAGCCTTTTTGGCGGCCTTTGACCCGCCGGATGCCTTCCACCGGGTGATCAACATCCACCATTCCTTCCTGCCGGCCTTCATGGGGGCGCAGCCCTATCACCGGGCCTGGGAGCGGGGGGTGAAGTTGATCGGGGCCACCGGGCACTACGTGACCGACGAGCTCGATGCGGGCCCGATCATTGCCCAGTCCACCGTCAACGTGAGTCACCGCGATGAGGTGGAGGATCTGATCCGCAAAGGCCGCGATACCGAGCGTCTGGCCTTGGCACGGGCGGTGCGCTTGCATCTGAAGCGACAGGTGATGGTCTACCGCGGCCGTACAGCGGTGTTCGAATGACCCAGCTCTGGCGCAAGCCGCTGCAGGCCGGTTTGGTGTTGCTGGATGGGGAGCGGCCGGCGGCGGCGACCCTCTGGGGTTGGCGTTGCTTCCAGGTCGCCCTGCTGCTGCTGCCGGCCAGTGCGCTTCTGGCGGGGTTGCTGCTGTTTGTGGCCTTGATCCTGGGGAGTCGTCAGCCGACCGCCTGGCGGGACGATCGGGTCAATTGGCTGCTGGCTGGCATCGGTCTGTGGATGCTCCTGGGCTGCTTCACCGCCTCCAGCGGCTGGCTGGCCTGGGTGGGCCTGGGTAATTGGCTTCCGTTTTTCTGGGCGTTCTGGGCCTATCAGCCCTATCTGGCCACACCGGAGGCCCGGCGCCGGGTGGCCCTGTGGCTGGTGGCCGGCACCGTTCCGGTTCTGGGGACCGGCTTTGGCCAGATGGTGCTCGGCTGGAGCGGCCCCTATGAACTGTTGGGTGGGGCGATCGTCTGGTGGATCCGCGGTGGTGGCAATCCCCCTGGGCGGCTCTCGGGCCTGTTTGATTACGCCAACATCACGGCGGCCTGGCTGGCCTTGAGCTGGCCTTTGGTGCTGGCGGCCTTTCTGCAGCACTGCCGCCGCTGGCGCTCCGGCCCGCTGGCCTTTGGGCTCTGGGGCATCAGCTTTGCCCTGGTGGTCACCCAGGTGGCCGAGATGCTGGCTACCGACTCCCGCAACGGTTGGGGTGCTCTGGTCCTGGCGCTGCCGATCGTGCTGGGCCCGGGGCGCTGGATTTGGTTGATGCCCCTGCTGCTGTTGGCGCTGGTGCCCGTTGCCCTGGCCACCCTGCCGGGGGTGCCGGCGGTGATTCAGGTCCCCCTGCGGGAGATCGTTCCCCAGTCGATCTGGGGACGCCTGAACGATTTCAATTCCCATGGGGAGCGGCCCCTGGCGTTGACGCGTCTGAGTCAGTGGGGCTCGGCCCTGGGGCTGGTGGGCGAGCGTCCTTGGCTGGGCTGGGGGGCGGCGGCCTTCAGCGTGATCTATCCCCTGCGGACGGGCCATTGGCATGGCCATCCCCACAACATCGCCTTGGATCTGGCCCTCAGTCACGGTCTGCCGGTGGCCGTGGGTCTGGTCGGTCTGGTGCTGTGGCTCTTGATCCGCGGCGTGAGGCTTGGCATGGCCAGTGGCGCGCTGTTTGAGCGGGCCTGGTGGGCCGCGGCGCTGGTGCTGGTGGTGCTCCATGCCACCGACATCCCGATGTACGACAGCCGCCTGAACATCGCCGGTTGGATCCTGCTGGCGGGTCTGCGCTGCCGGCTCTAGGCCAGGGCTTCGTCGTGGTGCTTGCGCAGGGTGGCCTTGGGTAGGGGGCCCTTGAGGTGCTCCCAGGGCAGGACCCGATCGGCGTCCCATGCCCCGTGGATGACCTCCTCCCAGGGGGGCAGGGGCGTCTCGGCTTCGCGGTAGGCCTGCTTCCAGCCGCCGAGTTTTTCGTGGCGGCCGCGCACCGCGGCGATCACGGGTGCAAGGCGCCGGTCACTGCGGGAGAGCAGCGCCTGAATCACGCTCCAGCCGTAGCTCTCGGGGCGCAGGTCGATGCCCTTGGGCTTCAGCCGTTTGGCCAGGAGTTTCAGCCGTTTCTCGGCTTCGGGGCGGACGCCCTGCCATTGGAAGGGGGTGTGGGCCTTGGGCACAAAGGTGCTGACCCCGAGCGATAGGCGCAGGCCTGGGGTGGCCTTCTTGAGCTGCAGCAGCAGGTCGGCGGTGGCCTCAACATCGTCCTCGGTTTCCGAAGGCAGGCCGGCCATGCCGTAGAGCTTCAGGCCGCTGAGGCCGCCTTCTTTGGCGTAGCGGGCCGCGGCGTAGATCTCCTCGGTGGCCAGCTTTTTGTTGACCACCTCGCGCATGCGCTCGCTGCCGCTCTCGATGGCGATGGTCAGGGACTTGCTGCCGCGTTTGGCCAGGATCCGCCCCAGCTCGGGGGTCACGGTGGCGGCACGCACGGAGCTGACGCTGACCCGGGTGTCGTCAAAACGGTCCTGATCGAGCCACTGCAGTAGGTCGCTGAATTGCGGGTGCTGGGTGACCGAGGCCCCCAAAAGCCCCAAGCGTTGGGTGGCGCCTAGGCCCTTTTCCACGGCCGGGATGAGCCCGTCATCGAGGCTCGGCGTGCGGAAGGGCAGGGTGAGATAGCTGGCCAGGCAGAAGCGGCAAAGCTCCGGGCAGCTGCGCACCACCTCGACCATGTGGATAGAAGGCCAGGCCGCCTCCGGGGTGATCACCGTGGAGTGGCTCAGGGTGTTGCCGCGCCAGGTCTGCTTTTCCACGGTTTCGGGAATGCCGGCCTCGATTGGTTCGATCGCCAGCAGGTCGCCGCATTCGCCGTAGCGAGGGGCATAGAGCGACGGGACATAGACACCGGGCACCTCCGCCAGGCGCCGCAGCCGCTGCTGGCGCGGGGCGGTTTTGCAGTCCTGCAGGGCATCGATAAAGGCCGGCAGCAGCAGCTCGCCATCCCCGAGCAGCACCGCGTCAAAGAAGGGGGCTAGGGGCTCGGGGTTGGCGGTGAGCACCGGCCCTCCGCCAAAGACGATCGGGTCGTTGTCGCCGCGCTCGCTCGCCCAGATCGGGATGCGCTGCTGCTCCAGCAGATCCAGCAGCACCGGCCCGTCGAGTTCCCAGCTCAGGGACAGGCCAAAGAGATCGCAGTGGCGGTGCTGCGGATCGCCCTGGTCGGTGAACAGCCGCCGCACATCCACATCGGCGCGCTGGGCCAAGGTCGCCCAGACCACCTGGTAGCCCAGGCTTGTGATCCCCACGGTGTAGGTGCTGGGGAAGGCCAACACTGCCCGAAGGGCACCCTGCTGCGCAGCAGCTGGCTCAAACAGCAGGGTTTCTTGGTTCAAAGGTCCCGCGGGCTGAGCGGAGTGCCCGGCAGTTTCATCTCCCCTTGGGTGCTGGTGGCACTGCTCTGCAGGGCCAGCTGGCGTTGGTAGATCGAGTGCTCGTGGGTGATGCGGGAGACCACGAAGCTCACCACGGCGCAGACGAACAGGGGCTTGAGGATCAGCAGGTCCTTGGTCAGGGCAAAGACCAGGAAGACCGCCGTGATCGGTGTGCGGGAGCAGGCGGCGATGAAGGCCGCCATTCCGGCGAAGACGTAGGTGCTTGGGGCATGGCCGGAGAGGTGCTCGGCAATGCCTGCGGCGGTCAGCCCCAGGGCGCCGCCCAGGGTGAGCATCGGTGCAAACAGGCCGCCCGGGGCCCCGGTGGCGGCCGCCAGGCCGGTGGCGAAAAACAGCAGGGTGAAGATGCCCACGGCCTTGTTGATCTCGACGTGGCCGTCGACGATCGTGTGCTGGAGGGCCGCGTTGTTGCGGAACTCAGCCGGCAGGGCGGCGTAGAGGCAGCCCAGGGCGATGCCGCCCAGCAGCATCCGCACCACGATCTTTCCGGAGAAGAAGCGCTGCCCCAGGGACTGCATCTTCACCACGTAGCGGGTGTAGAGCTCCGCCAGCAGGCCCACCACAATCCCCAGGGCCACCAGATAGATCAGGTCCTTGGGCAGGAACTGAATATCGAGGTTGTACTCGCTGCTGATCTGGAAGCCCTTCTGGCCGATGCCCGCGCTTTGCTGGCCAAAGCCAGCCAGGCCCATGACGTCGGCCCAGAAGCTGCCGGCGAAGGCCGTGCCGAGCACCAGCAGCAGCAGGATCGGACCGGACTTCCGCAGCAGCTCCTCAATCGCATAGAAGAAGCCCCCCAGGGGGGCATGGAAGACGGCTGCGATCCCTGCGCCGCCGCCGGCCGCCACGATCACGCGCAGCAGCGAGGGCGGGGCCTTGAACCAGCGGGCCATCTGCCAGCCCACGGAACTGCCCATCTGAACGGCCGGACCCTCGGGCCCAAGCGGGAAGCCACTGCCAATGGCCAGGATCCCCGCCAGCAATTTGACGATGGCCACCTGCAGGTTCATCGGCAGGCTTTGGCGCGAGAGGAAGCGCATCACCTGCGGGATCCCCGAGCCCGCCGCCGTTGGCGCCAGGGTGCTGATCAGCACCGCCGAGAGCAGGCCGCCGATCCCTCCCATTAAGGGCAGGACCAGCCAAGGGCTGGCGGTTTGCAGGAGCCCCAGGCGCCAACTGCCCAGCCAGCCCACGCCCGTTTTGAACAGCAGGCCGGCGGCCGCAGCCCCCAGGCCGGTGACGATCAGGGTGAGGACGACGGCCGGCCAGCGTTGCTGGACCATCCGCTCCAGGTTGCGGCTGGTCCTCCAGGACTGCAGTTCCAGCTTCAGGCCATGGGTCTGCAATGCCCTCAGACCCCTGCCAGGACCTTCGCCTCGTCGTCGCTACTGACCACGCGACCGCTGTCCTCAAATCCCTCGATCTGATCGAAGTTCAGGTAGCGGTAGAGCTCAGCGCCCTTGGGATCGATCTTGGCGGCTGCGATGGCCAGGTATTGCTCCTTGCTGGGGAGTCGGCCCAGCTGGGCGCAGACCGCAGCCAGCTCGGCGCTGCCCAGATACACCTGGGCGCCATTGCCCAAGCGGTTGTTGAAGTTGCGGGTGCTGGTGGAGAACACCGTGGAGTTGTCCTCCACCCGCGCCTGGTTGCCCATGCAGAGGGAGCAACCGGGCATCTCCATGCGGGAGCCGGCCTTCTCGAAGATGGCGTAGTAGCCCTCCTGCTTGAGCATCTCCTCATCCATCCGGGTGGGTGGGCAGACCCAGAGGCGAGCCGTGTTCTCCCCTTGTCCCTCCAGGACGGTGGCGGCGGCGCGGTAGTGGCCGATGTTGGTCATGCAGGAGCCGATGAACACCTCATCGATCTGACTCCCGGCCACATCCGAGAGGGTTTTGACGTTGTCGGGGTCGTTCGGGCAGGCCAGGATCGGCTCGGTGATCTCATCGAGGTTGATCTCGATCACCGCGGCGTACTCAGCGTTGGTGTCGGCTTCCATCAGCACGGGATTGGCCAGCCAGTCCTCCATGGCCTTGATCCGGCGGGCCAGGGTGCGGGCATCGCTGTAGCCCCGCGCGATCATGTTCTTGAGCAGCGCCACGTTGCTGCGCAGGTACTCGCTGACGGTCTCCACAGAGAGCTTGATGGTGCTGCCGGCGCAGGAGCGCTCGGCGGTGGCATCGGTCAGCTCGAAGGCTTGCTCCAGCTTCAGGTCGGGTAGGCCCTCGATCTCCATGATTCGGCCGCTGAAGATGTTCTTCTTGCCGGCCTTCTCCACCGTCAGCAGCCCCTGCTGGATCGCGACGTAGGGAATGGCATTCACCACATCCCGCAGGGTGACGCCGGGCTGCAGGGAGCCGGAGAACTTCACCAGCACCGACTCGGGCATGTCCAGGGGCATCGCACCGATGGCGGCGGCGAAGGCCACCAGGCCGGAGCCGGCGGGGAAGGAGATGCCCAGGGGGAAGCGGGTGTGGCTGTCACCGCCGGTGCCCACGGTGTCGGGCAGCAGCATCCGGTTCAGCCAGCTGTGGATGATGCCGTCGCCGGGGCGCAGGGCGACGCCGCCGCGGGAGCTAATGAAGTCGGGCAGCTCGGCGTGGGTCTTGAGGTCCACCGGCTTGGGGTAGGCCGCGGTGTGGCAGAAGCTCTGCATCACCAGATCGGCGGAGAAGCCCAGGCAGGCCAGCTCCTTCATTTCATCGCGGGTCATCGGCCCGGTGGTGTCCTGGGAGCCGACCGTGGTCATCAGCGGCTCACAGCTGGTGCCGGGGCGCACGCCCGGCAGGCCGCAGGCCTTGCCCACCATTTTTTGGGCCAGGGTGAAGCCCTTGCCGGTGTCGGCGGGGGCACTGGGCCGGATGAAGAGGTCGCTGGCGGGGAGTCCCAGCTGGGCGCGCACCTTGTCGGTCAAGGCACGGCCGATCATCAGGGGGATGCGGCCGCCGGCACGCACCTCATCGGTGATCGTGCTCGGCTTGAGCTCGAAGCGGGCCACCACGTCACCGGCATTGGCCTCGCCCGCTGCCCGCTCGATCGTGCCGGCGTAGGGGCGAATGGTGATGACATCGCCGGAGTTCAGGGCGGTGACATCGCACTCAATCGGCAGGGCGCCGGAGTCCTCAGCCGTGTTGAAGAAGATCGGCGCGATCTTGCCGCCGAGCACCACGCCGCCACTGCGCTTGTTGGGCACGTGGGGGATGTCGGTGCCGGTGTGCCAGAGCACCGAGTTGATGGCGGATTTACGGGAGCTGCCGGTGCCGACCACGTCGCCGACGTAGGCCACGGGATGGCCCTTTTTCTTGAGCTCGGCGATCAGATCCAGGCCGCCGGGCATCCGGGTCTCGAGCATCGCCGTGGCGTGCAGCGGGATGTCCGGACGGGTGGTGGCGTGGGTTGCCGGGGAGAGGTCATCGGTGTTGGTCTCGCCTTCCACCTTGAAGACCGTGACGGTGATCTCCGCCGGCAGCTCGGGCTTGGCGGTGAACCACTCGGCATTGGCCCAGCTATCGATGACCCGTTTGGCCTGGGTGTTGCTGGCGGCCAGCTCCAGGACATCGTTGTAGGCGTCGTAGACCAGCAGGGTGCGGCAGAGCCCAGTCGCGGCGGCGTCAGCGATGGCTGCGTCCGCGTGGGAGAGCAGCTCGATCAGGGCGCCGACGTTGTAGCCGCCGATCATGGTGGCCAGCAGCTTCACCGCTTCCACGGGAGCGACCAGGGGGCTGGTGGTTCTGCCCTGGGCCACGGCACTGAGCCAGTCCGCTTTGACGTAGGCCGCCTCATCCACGCCGGGGGGGATGCGCTCCGAGAGCAGATGCAGCAGGAACTCCTCTTCCCCGGCGGGGGGTGCCTGCAGCAGTTCAGTCAGGGCCTGGGTTTCGGCGGCTGTCAGCGGCAGGGCGGGGACCCCTTGGGCTTCTCGCTCCGCAGCGGCGGCGCGGTAGTCGGCAAGGAAGCTGCTGGCGGACATCGGCGCTGGAACCCCAGGGGGCCTCGATCGGTGGACGTCCGACCATTGTTCTTTGCCGCCGGTCCCCCCCGATGTGACGAACGATGCGACTGGGCTTTTAGGGTGGGTTGCTCCGAGCCCCTGGGATGGTTGCCGGCATGATTCCCACCTCTGATCTCCACGTGGTGGAAACCCGGCCCCTGGTGGCGCCCACCCTGCTGCACGGGGAGCTGCCACTGAGCGAGACCGCTGGGCGCACCGTGCGCGAGGCCCGCGAGCGCATCAAGGCCATCCTTCGGGGTGACGACCAGCGTTTGCTGGTGATCGTTGGACCCTGCTCGGTCCATGACGTGGAGGCGGCCCAGGAATACGCCGCCGCCATCGCTGAAGAACACAAGCGCCACCGCGATCAACTCGAGGTGGTGATGCGGGTCTATTTCGAGAAACCCCGCACCACCGTCGGTTGGAAGGGGTTGATCAACGACCCGCATCTGGACGGCAGCTACGACATCAACACCGGTCTGCGCCTGGCACGCGGCCTGCTGCTGCATCTGGCCGACATGGGGCTACCGGCTGCCACGGAGCTGTTGGACCCTGTCGTTCCCCAGTACATCGCTGATCTGATCAGCTGGACGGCCATCGGCGCCCGCACCACCGAAAGCCAGACCCACCGGGAAATGGCCTCTGGGCTGTCCATGCCCATCGGTTTCAAGAACGGCACCGACGGCAGCGCCATCACCGCCATCAATGCGATGGAGGCGGCAGCACGCCCCCACCATTTCCTGGGCATTAATAAGGATGGCCAAGCGGCCATCGTCACCACCACCGGCAACCCCGACGGGCACCTGGTGCTGCGGGGCGGCAAGCAGGGCACCAACTACCACCGAGAGGCGATTGAAGAAGCCTCGGCTGCTCTGGTGAAAGACGGACTGCCGGCTCGGGTGATGGTGGATTGCAGCCACGGCAACTCCAATAAGGACTACCGCCGTCAAGGCGAGGTGGCGGCGCAGGTGGCTGAGCAACTGCGGGCGGGCTCCCGCGATGTCATGGGCGTGATGATCGAGAGCCATTTGGTGGCTGGTAATCAGAAGATCAGCCCCGATCGCTCGGCCCTCACCTATGGCCAGAGCATCACCGACGCCTGCATCGATCTGCAGACGACCCGTGAGGTGCTGGCGAGCTTGGCTGATGCGGTTGCGGCGGCCCAGAGCGCTTCTGTCGTCGCGGTTTAAGCGAAGCGTTTTGCTCAATTAGCACTCGAAGATCGAGAGTGCTAATTGCCTTCGGTGCTCAATAGTGTGGTTTAAAACTGTTGGCAGTGAGCAGAATCTTCTGCCTGTCCAATTACCTTGTCTGCAACTGAAAGGGGGCTGCCTATGGCCTATCTGCTGCAGTTTTTTGGTCTGTCTGATCCGTTGCAGCTGTTTTACCTGCAGCAAAGTTCCGTGGATGGTGCCGGTCCGGTGTTCACGGGCTTTCGCCCGGTTCAGCTGGATGCCTTGATGGCCTGGGCCCTGGAGACCGCCAGTTGCCGCCAGTGGGATCCAGAGCTGACCCAGCGCAGTGTGATGAACGCTTGGATGGAGCGCGCTGAGGCGATCCGCCAGTGGCAGTTGTGTTTGCGCAGTGAACCGGGAGAGACCCAGTTGGTCACCGGCCTTGGCACCCAACGGGACTGGGAGCAGCGCTGTGAGGCGATGCTCAGGGCATAGCGAGTTGCCAGAGATAAGCGGTGGCTAACGGCACGCTCAGGTTGTCGAGGCCAAAGCCACTCAGTTGCTCGAGCCCCGTGGCGGCGATCGCGATGGCAGCCGCAGCCACCAAGCTGGGTGCGGCTGCGCCCGTTCCCTGGGCGACTCCGATCAATAGGGCCAGGACCAGCCAGCTGGTGAGGGCCATGGTCGCGGTGCCCGCCAGGGATTTGGTTTGCCCGAAGATCTGCCAACGCGCTGACTGGATCTGGGGGCCCACCAGCCCCGCGAGTCCATCGCCGCAGGCCATTACCAGAACGCCTGCGGCCACGGGTAGCGGTTGCTGGGGCCAGAACAGGGCCAGGAGAATCGTGATCGAGGCGCCGTAGGCAATCGTCCCGTAGCTGTGGCGTCCGACGTCCTCGACGGCAGGCAGCAGGCGGAAGCGGTGGTTCAGGGCGGTGCCCAGCGTGACCAGGGCCGCGGCGCCCAGGGCCAGGCCTCGCGGAATCGCAAAGGCCCAAGCCAGGAGTACGACCGCGCCCGTACCGATGTGGACGACCTTGCGGCTCCACTCCTTCTGTTGCGGCCAGCGCCGGCGTACTGCCAGGGCCGTCAGCAGCACAGCAGCAAGCCAGGCCAAGACAGCGGCCACGCCCAGGAGCTGTTGCGTGACCACAGAACTCAGGCGATACGGCTCAAGCAGCCTGCTGGTAGTTGGTCATCAGGCGCAGCTTGAGAATCGCTTTCGATTCCAACTGACGCACCCGTTCGCGGGAGACGTTGATCTGGCGTCCGATTTCCGCCAGGGTCAGGGGCTCTTGGCCGGCGAGTCCAAAGCGCAGTTCGATGATCTTGCGCTCGCGCTCATTGAGCTGTGAGAGCCAGGTGCCCAGGTGCTCCTTCTGCAGGTTGCGATCCATGGAATCCATGGACTCGTTGCTATTGGGATCCGCGATCAGCTCGCCGAGGGTGCTCCGGTCATCGTCGCCCCGGGCATGGGCATCGAGGGAGGCGCAGGGGGCGCTTTGGGTGATCAGCTCTTCCAGTTCTTCCGGCTGCATGCCCATGGCATGGGCCAGCTCCAGGCGGTTGGGTTGGCGGCCAAAGCGATGGGAGAGCTCGCGGGTGATGCGACGCATCTTCGAGAGCTTCTCGCTCACGTGAATCGGCAGGCGAATCGTGCGGGCGCTGTTGTCGATGGCCCGGGTCATGCCCTGGCGAATCCACCAGTAGGCATAGGTCGAGAACTTGTAGCCCATGGCGGGGTCGAACTTGTCGACGGCTCGCTCCAGACCAATCGCGCCCTCTTGGACCAGGTCAAGCAGTTCCAGGCCTTGGTTCTGATATTTCTTGGCGACGCTCACGACGAGCCGCAGGTTGGCGGCCATCATTCGATCCCGGGCGCGGGTGCCCATCCGGATCTGATGTTTTTGGCGGGCGGTGAGTTCGGCGGCGGGGAGCTCCTGCAGACGCTTCATCGCCTGCACATGGTGAGCCAACTCAATCTCTTCGGCGGGAGTGAGGAGGGGTACCCGGCCGATATTGCTCAGGTACCAGCCGATCGAGTCAGCACTAAGGCGACCTCCCTGCCGGGACGCGGCGGATCGAGCCGTTGATTTGTTGCTCGAAGAGCCTGAAGCAGCGGGCTTGTTTGCAGGCATGGCAGCAGATGCGCAGGCTTCGGAGGTTGCTTTGGGCGGTTGGTTGTCTCTGCAGGGTTGCAGAACTGAACTAAAGGCCGCAAAACGAATTGATTTGGCCGGAATGTAGCACTCCTGGCCACTGCGAGATGTCAGGAATTGGAAGACTTACTAAGGCCTTTTCGTTCGTTTTTCTTTCTGTTTGTAGCCCTCGCTACGCGCCCGCCTCGACAGGGATCAGGCCCTTTCTCCAGCCATCGATCAAGTTGGCTTGCACGGCGATGTTGTCCTCTTCGGGAATGCGGCGGCTGAAGCTGCCATCGCTCTGCATGTCCCAGGCTGTGCAGTTGTCATTGAGATAGCTGTCGATCAGCCGTGTCAGCCGTTCGTGTAGATCGGGATCTTCGATGGGGACCACCGCTTCGACGCGCCGGTCGAGATTGCGACCCATCCAGTCGGCACTGCCGATATACGTCTCGTGCTTGCCGCCGTTCTCGAACCAGAACAGACGGGAGTGCTCCAGGAAGCGACCAATGACGCTGCTCACCCTGATGTTGTCGCTGACACCCGCCAGCCCAGGCCGCAAGCTGCACATCCCGCGCACCACGAGGTCGACCTGGACACCTGCTTGGGAGGCCTCGTAGAGCAGGGCGATGATGCGCGGGTCCACCAGGGCATTCATCTTGGCCTTGATGGCGGCGGGCTGACCGGCCTTGGCGTGCTCGATCTCCCGTCGGATGAGTTCTTGCATGCGGCGCCGCAGGCTCACCGGCGCCACCAGGAGGCGCCGGAAATCCTGTTGCTTGGAGAACCCCGTCAGATAGTTGAACAGTTCGGCCAGGTCCTGCCCCAGTTCCGGCCGGGCGGAGAGCAGACCCAGGTCCGTGTAGAGGGCTGCGGTTTTGGAGTTGTAGTTGCCTGTGCCGATGTGGCAGTAGCTGCGCAGCAAATCCTTTTCCTTGCGCACCACCAGCGTGATCTTGGTGTGGGTTTTCAGGCCGATCACCCCGTAGACCACGTGGACGCCTGAGCGCTCCAGTTGGCGGGCCCACTGAATGTTGTTGTCCTCGTCGAAGCGTGCCTTGAGCTCGACCAGCACCATCACCTGCTTGCCGTTCTCTGAGGCGCGAATCAGGGCGGCAATGATCGGGGAGTCTTTCGAGACCCGATAGAGAGTCATCTTGATGGCCAGCACCGAGGGGTCATCGGCGGCCTGATTGATGAACTCCTCGACGGAGGTGGAAAACAGGTCAAACGGGTGGTGCAGGAGCACGTCACCGCGGCGCAGCACCGAGAAGATGCTGGTGAATTCCTCGGCCTTAATCGAGCCGTCCTCCAGGAGGCTCTTCTGAGCCCTGGCCAGGCTGGTGGGAGTGCGGCCCCGGTGCGGGGCATCCTTCAGGGCCGGCAGCGGAATGGCCAGCAGGCTCATCAGGTCATCGAGGCCCAGCGGACCGCCGACCCGATAGAGATCCTCCGGTTCAACGCCGGTGCCCTCCAACAGCAGTTCCACCACGGCATCAGGCATCTCATCGGCGACCTCCAGGCGCACCACCTCCCCGCCCATCCGTCGTTTGCGCAGGCCCTGCTGCAGGGCCTCCATCAGGTCGTCGGCTTCCAGGTCCCGTAATTCCAGGTCCGCATCTCGGGTGACCCGGAAGAAGTAGTGCCCTTCCACTTCCATCCCAGGGAAGAGCAGCTGCAGGTTGAAGGCCACCACCTGCTCCAGGGGGACGGCGGTGAAGACCGGTTGCGGTTCGGTGGTGCTCAGTTCGGCCGGCAGTTCGACAAACCGCGGCAGGTTCTTTTGCGGGACCTTGACCCGGGCGAATTGTTGAACGCCGCTATCGGGATCGCGGATTAAGGCCGCGATGTTCAAGCTCAGGTTGCTGATGAAGGGGAAGGGGTGCGCCGGGTCCACCGCCAGGGGCGTGAGCACCGGGAAGATGGCGCGCTGGAAGTAGTCGTTGACCCAGGCCTTCTGCTTCTGATTCAGTCCCCGGTAGTCGAGAAGATGGACGCCGGCCTCGGCCAGCTGGTGCTTCAGGTAGTGGCGGTAGTGGGCCTGTTGTTGCTGCAGCAGCGGTGCGAGTTCTTTGCGCACCAGCGCCAGCTGTTGGGTGGGGGTTAGTCCGTCGTCGCTCAGGGTCTGAACGCCTGCTTCCACCTGTGACTTCAGTGAAGCCACACGGACCATGAAAAATTCGTCGAGGTTATTGCTGAAGATCGCGCTGAATTTGGCCTGCTCCAGCAGCGGCGTGTGCTCGCTCAGGGCTTGGGCCAGCACCCTCTGGTTGAAGGCGATCCAGCTGAGCTCCCGATTGATGTAGAGCTCCGGAGCAACCACTGGATCAGCCATGGATGACCCATCACTTTCTGCTGATCAACGTAGCAATCAGAAGGGATCTCAGGCGTGTTGCTCGCGACGCGGCAGGCCTCCAGCCACCAGGGCTGCGACCCCCGCGAGCACCGTGATGCCCAGCCAGAAGGGACTGCGTTGTCCCACCACGTCGTAGGCCAGGCCGGCGAGGGGAGGGCCGATAAAACTGCCCAGGCTCTGGAGGCCCTGAAGGCTTCCCAGGGCTGCCCCCTGGCCGGAGTCATCCAGGCGCCTGGATACCAGGGCCCGCAGGCAGGGGGTGACCAGGCCGGTACCGAGCGCCAGGATCGCAACGGCGGGGAAGACGACACGGGTGGCGTTGTCGGCGGTGGCCATCGGCACCAGCAGGCAGCCGGCGATCACGAAGCCCAAGCCAGCCAGGGTCAGTCGCCATTCGCCAAAGCGTTTCACCAGAGGTCCGATCAAGCCCCCCTGGACGACCGTCGCCACGATGCCGACCACCAAGAAGGCATTAGCGGCTAAGCCCGGTCCCCAATCAAAGGCCTGTTTGAAATAGAGGACCAGCACGGCTGTGAAGCCGTTGAAGGCAAGAAAAAAGAGAAAGAACGCCCCACACAAGCGCCGCACTTGGGGGTTGGTGAACACCTTCTGCAGGGCGATCAAGGGATTGAGGTCCCGTTTGCGTGGCATCGCCAGCCGCGCCTCGGGCGGGTGGGTTTCTGGCAACAGCAGCAGCACCAGCACCAGGTTGATCAGGGCGAAGGCCGCGGCGGCCCAAACCGGCAGGGTGACATTGGTCTGGGAGAGCAGGCCGCCAAAGGCGGGGCCCAGGATGAAGCCCAGGCCGAAGGCCACGCCAATCAGACCAAAAGCCTTGGCACGGTTTTCTGGGGTCGAGATATCCGCGAGCACTGCCCCGGCCGTGGCGGCGGTGCCGCCGCTCACCCCATCAATGAGTCGGGCGGTAAACAGCAGGATCAGGGGAAGGCTCGTCCCGGCGGCCCAGGGAATGGCCTGCCAATCAATGCTGACCGTGATCGCAAAGAGGCTCAAGCCGAGCACCGAGCCCGCCACACAAATGCCGATGACGGGTTTGCGGCCAAAGCGATCGCTCAGGGAGCCAATCAGGGGGGTGACGGCGAATTGGGCGATCGCGTAACTCCCGGCCAGCAGTCCCAGGGTGCGGCCGTTGTCCGTGAAGCTCGCCAGCAGGAACGGCAGCAAGGGGAAAACAATGCTTTCCCCGAGCCGATCATTCAGCAGCGTGAGGAACGCGCAGAGAGAGGTGGAGGGCCGTTTCCAGCTCACAGGGATGTCCCCAGTGTTTGCCTCACCTTCCCATGGAGGCTTGAGCGCTCCTTAGTGGATCCGTCGGATCAGCTTCAGGATGAACTGACGCAGGGAAAAGGACTGTGCGGATCGGGGGTACTGGCGCTGCGGTGAACTCATCACCAGGCCACCCACCATCGAAAAGGATCCAGTCCCGCCTTTGACAAGCATGAGATGAACCGCTGGGTGCGCGAAAGATATGCCCCCTGTCTCGATTGCGCTCGTCAGAAGTGAACGTTTTTAGGTTTTGGATTCGCTCCGGGCAGGATGCATCGTGATGGTTCGCGCGATCGATTCACGGTGAGTTCCACTCCTTCTGGTCTGAGTCACCTCAATGCCAGCGGGGAGGCCCACATGGTGGATGTGGGTGGCCGCGCCGTGAGTGATCGTGTAGCCGTTGCGGAGGGGTTTATTCAGCTCTCGGCGGAGGCTCTGGCCCTGGTGGTGGAGGGGCGTGCTGCCAAAGGGGATGTTCTGGCCGTTGCTCGGGTCGCGGCGATTCAGGGGGCGAAGCGGACCTGGGAACTCATTCCCCTGTGCCATCCCCTGCCCTTAAGCGGGGTCTCCGTGGCGATTGAGCCCGTGGCGGATGGGTTTCGCATCGAGGCCTCGGCCCGCACCACCGGTGTGACCGGTGTGGAGATGGAAGCGCTGACCGCCGTGCAGGTGGGCCTGCTCACCCTCTACGACATGGTTAAAGCGGTCGATCCCGCCATGACGATTGGTCCCGTGCGCCTCCTGAGCAAGACCGGCGGGCGGCGTGGCGATTGGCAGCGTGATGACTGAGCCCTATCCCCGCGAAGGGCTTCCCCTGGATCAGGCCCGGGCCCTGGTCTTGGAGGCGCTGCAACCCTTGGGGCTCTCGGAGTCCTTGCCCCTGCCGGACTGTCTGGGCCGCACCCTGGCGGAAACGCTTCATGCGGCGGAAGCCGTGCCAGGTTTCCGCGCTTCGATCATGGATGGCTATGCCATCGCCGGCTCTGAGCCGCCTGAGCCGGGGGACTCCTGGCAGCTGATGGGACGCTCCGCCGCGGGGGCACCGTTTCGCGAGAGCCTGCAGCCGGGACAGGCCGTTCGTGTCCTGACGGGGGCTGTCGTCCCTGAGGGAAGCGGTTGGGTGTTGCCCCAGGAATTGGTGGAGGCCTGTGATGGCCAGCTCCGTTTGCTGAAGGCCTGCGGGGTCAACCCCTGGATCCGCGCCATGGATGAAGAGGCGGCCGCGGGCGGGGTCTTGGCCCAGGCCGGGGATCGCTTGGGTGTAGCGGAGTTGGCGCGCCTGGCCAGTTGTGGCGTGCAGCAGTGCCGGGTTTGGTCACGGCCGCGCGTGGGTCTGCTGATTAGTGGCGATGAGTTACTTCCCCCCGGTGAGCCCCGGCAGTTGGGGGAGATCTGGGAAAGCAACTCGACGTTGCTTTGCGCCCTGTTGCAACGCCTGGGCTACGGGGTTGCCGTGCAGAGGGTGGTTGGCGACCAGCCCGAGCCGTTGCGTCAGGCCCTGCTCGAGCTGGCGGCGAACGCTGATGTGGTGGTGAGCACCGGCGGCGTTTCTGCGGGGGATACCGATTGGATCCGGCCCTTGGTGGCGGAACTGGGGGAGGTGCGGTTCTGGAAGTTGTTCCTCAAACCCGGTCGTCCCTTGGCCTGGGGAACGGTGGCTGGGAGGCCCTTCTTCGGCCTGCCGGGCAATCCCGTGGCCGCCGCCGTGACGGCCCTGCAGTTGCTCTGGCCGGCGCTGCAACGGCTGGAGGGGGCTGAGGTTGCGCTGCTGCCGCGTCTGCGGGTTCAGTTGGAGCATCCCCTGCGGCGCGGTTCGGGGCGCCCTGAATTGGCCCGGGCGTCCTTGGTGGTGGCCGATGACGGTCGCTTGTTGGCCCGGGTCGCGGGTTCCCAGGCGTCCTCCCGGATTGGCTCCCTGGCGCAGGCGGATTTGCTCTTGGAGATTCCCGCGGAGCTGGGGAGCTTGGAGGCGGGTGCGGAGCTCTGGGCCCAGCTCCTGCGGCTGCCGATTTTTTGAAGCCCTAGAGCGGGGTGTTGCCCTCGATCCACTGGCTGGATCCATCGGCGGTCCATTCCCGCTTCCAAAAGGGGGCGTTGTGCTTGAGCTCCTCGAGCAGCTCTTGGCAGCACCGTTGGGCTGGCCCGCGTCGGTCGGCCCAGACCGCGACACAGACGATGGCGTCGTTCACCGCGATGCGGCCGACGCGGTGTTCGATCAGGCAGGCCAAGGCGCCATGGCGCTTGCCGACGGATTCGGCAATGCGTTGGAGTTCCGCCTCGGTCATCCCGGGGTAGTGCTCAAGTTCGAGGGCGATAACGGCACTGGCGCTGCTGGCATTGGCTTGGCCGGCGCGCACACGGCCGATGAACGAACTGCAGGCCGCCGCCCGCTGGTGGCCCGCCTCGAGCAGCTGTTGTTCCCACTGCTGTAGGGAGATCAGCGGCTCAAACCGCTCCAGGTGCAGTCGAATCTGAATCGCGATGGGCTGCTCCATTAGCCCCCAGAGATCGGTGGCAGAAAGGCCAACTCGTCTCCGTTCTGCAGAGGCGTCTCGGCGCTGGCAAAGCGTTGATTGATGGCCACCCGGACCGCGTCCATGGCCCCGGGCAACTCCAGCGTCCGCCAGAGCTCTTCGGCGGTGGTGGGCTGCTCGAGCAGCCATTGACGCTCCGCCCAACCCGCCTGCTCCCGCAGGCTGGCGAACAGGCGGATGCGAATCGAGCCGGGTGCGCTGGAGCCCATGGTTCAAACGCTACCCAGCGGACGATCGGGGTTTGGCAGCATCAACGGACCCCTTGATCCCGCGCGTGGGCCTTTCGATTGCGCTGCTGACCGTCTCCGATACGCGGACCCTTGCCGAGGATCGCTCTGGCGATGCCCTGCAGCAGCGGCTGGAGGCGGCGGGCCATGTTCTGCAGGAGCGTCGCCTGGTGCCGGACAACCGCTACCGCATCCGCGCCGAACTCAGCCGTTGGATCGCCGATGAGGCGGTGCAGGTGGTGATCACCAGTGGCGGGACCGGCTTGACCGGGCGGGACGGGACTCCGGAGGCCGTGGAGCCCTTGCTCGATAAACGCATTGAGGGGTTTGGCGAGCTCTTCCGTGTGTTGTCGTTTGACACCATCGGCACCAGCAGTCTCCAGAGCCGCTGTTTGGCGGGTGTGGCCAATGGCACGGTCGTGTTTGTTCTGCCGGGTTCCCTGGATGCGGTGGAAACGGCTTGGGATCGCCTGATCTCCGCTCAGTTGGATGGGGCGACCCGTCCCTGCAACTTGGTGCAGTTGCTGCCGCGCCTGACCGAGGCCCCATGACTGCGCTGGAGCCCGGGCTGCTCTTGGCCCTGGGGCTCATCGCCTTTTTGTATGCCTGCGTTGGCCATGCGGGCGCCTCTGGCTACATCGCCAGCCTGGCCCTCTTCGCCGCGCCGCTGGAGTGGATTCGGCCGATGGCCTTGGTGATGAATCTGGTGGTGGCGAGCCTGGCCAGTTGGCGTTTTTACCGCGATGGCCACCTGCCGGTTGTCGTCCAGCGCCGTTTCCTGCTGCCCCTGCTCTCCTGCTCGATTCCCGCGGCGCTGCTGGGTGGGAGTTGGCAGCTGCCGAGCGATGGCTTGAGCCTGTTTTTGGCTGTGGTGTTGCTCTTTTCGGCCCTGCGGCTTTGGCGGCCGACGGCGGCGCCTGCGGCGGCGGCCGTGGACCTGCCTCCACTCCCCTCGGTCTTGTGCACCGGAGCCCTGCTGGGTCTGTTGGCTGGGTTGAGTGGAACCGGGGGAGGGATCTTCTTGACTCCCCTCGTGCTGCTGGCGGGTTGGCTTCCCATTCGCCTGGCGGCCGGAGTCTCAGCGGCCTTTATCTGGTGCAACTCCCTGGCGGGTTTCAGTGGTTGGCTGCTGAGCTATGGCGCTTCTGCTCTGCCGCCCGTGCCAGTTCTGCTGGCCCCGTTGCCCCTGGTGGCCTTGGCAGGAGCCTTGGGGAGCTGGTGCGGCAGCCGGCGGTTTCAAGAGGTCTGGATTCGTCGACTGCTGGCGTTGGTGCTGCTGTTGGCCAGCTTCAAGTTGTCGGGTCTGTTGGCTTGGTTTTAGCCCCCCAGATAGGCCATCTCGGCTTTGGGCTGCGCCAGGCGCGAGGCACGTTCTTCGCTGTAGCGATCTCGGCGGTGGCTCCAGAGCTGGCCGATCGCTTGGCGAAGGCTTTCCGGGGTCTGTAGCCAAGGCTTGAGGTCTTGGCCCTGCGAGGCAAACAGGCAGGTGTAGGCCATGCCATTGGCTGTGACCCGCAGCCGGTTGCAGTCGCCGCAGAACGGTTGCGTGATGGAGGCCACGACGGCAACGGCCCCGCGGCCATCGCTGTAACGCCAGCGGCTGGCGGTGCCATGGGTAGGGCGTCCCAGGGGCTCCAGGGGCCATTGGCTGCCCAGGCGCTCGATCATTTCGGCAGCGGGCACGACCTGCTCGGGGGACCAGCCGTTGCGGTTGCCCACATCCATGGTTTCGATCAGCCGCAACTCCAGGGCCTGGTCGCGGGCGAGGGCGGCGAGAGGTAGCAATTGATCGTCGTTGCGTCCCCGCTGGATCACGCTGTTGAGCTTCAGCGCGCCAACGGCGGGATCAAATCCAGCGGCCTTGGCCGCGGCGATGGCCGCCAAGACCTGCTGCAGGAGCTGTGCTCCCTGGTGCGGTCGGCCGCTCATCTCCCCGACACGCTCAGGCGCGACGGCATCAAGGCTGATGGTGATGCGCTGCAACCCTGCTCGCCGCAGCCGCTGGGCTCGCTCAGGGCTGAGCAGCAGGCCATTGGTCGTTAACGCGATGTCGCTCAAGTCCCGCAGGGGGCTGTTGGCATGCCTTCTTGCGAGGCCGATGGCCTCCAGTAAGTCCTCCAGATCAGGTGTCAGCAGCGGTTCCCCACCGGTTAGGCGCAGGCTGCTGACCCCCAGGCTGCAGGCCGCTTCGATCACCCGCAGACGCTGCTCCGTTGTCAGTCGGTCTGGTGCTTCTTCCCCGTCCGGTTGGCAGTAGGGGCAAGCCAAGTTGCAGCGCGCGGTCAAGGAGAGCCGCAGGACCCCAAGGGGACGCTGAAGTTGATCGGCGGCCGGTCCTGGGCTCATGGCATCAGCCTGGCTCGCTCCGTAGGCGTGTTCGCATTGAGGAGTTGCTGGGCAGGAAGCACCACAGCTTGATGGGGGATGGTGGCGAGCCAGCCCTGCCAGCGCCGCTCCCCCGCCTCTAGCGCCTGGGCGAGGGTGCTGCGCTGCTTGGCTCCACCCGGGTAGATCCCCAGCAGGGGCTGCAGCTGTTGGCCGTCATGGGCCACCGCAGCCTGGCCTGGCGCGAGCTCCCACTGGGTGATCAGCGACTCCAGCGTCTCTCGGCTCAGGCTGGGCATGTCCACCGGAGCGATCAGCACAGCGCTGTCGCCTGTGCTGGAAAGCACGTGTGCAAGGGCCCTGAGGGGGCCTTGGGCAGGCGGGGGCTCCAGGGTGAGGTGGACCCGCTCGAGCCCGGCCACCAATGCCGCATGGCTTGGGTATTGGCTGCAAACCGCGACCGATTCACAGACTCGACTGAGGAGCTCCGCAGTGCGTGAAAGCCAGCTCCCGCCATCGGGGTGCGGGAGTGCTGCCTTGTCTTGGCCCATGCGCCGGCTCGCACCGCCGCAGAGCACGGCGCCATGGATCCGCACTGGAGTCATGCCTGCACGATGTAGCGCTGGGAACCGCTCTTAATGTCGCTGTTGCTACCAAACAAATCCCTGGGCCTTGTTGCTCGGACAGGCGATAAGCCTGGTTGATTGCATTGATTAGCCCGCGTCCGGTCCGCGGCCTGGATTGATCTTTGGTAGCAGTCGTTACCCGTTGGGGTGGCTCTCGGGTGGTCCAATTCCGTCAGCGCTTGATGCGCGATTCCCCCGGTCGCTGCTTTTTGAAGGCCTGGGCTTACTCCACTGTCCCTGTCCTCCATGCTTGGCGATCTTTGGTCGCTCCAGGGGAGATATCGCACTCTTCATCTCACCTGGTTCGCCTTCTTCCTGACGTTTGTCGTCTGGTTCAACCTGGCTCCACTGGCTACAACGGTTAAGGCCGATCTTGGCCTCGACCTTGGTCAAATCCGTACCGTTGCGATCTGCAACGTTGCCCTCACAATTCCTGCTCGCGTGCTCATCGGCATGCTGCTGGATAAGTTCGGTCCCCGTAAGACCTACTCGGCGATTCTTGTCTTCTCGGTGATCCCCTGCCTGCTGTTTGCATCAGCGCAGGACTTCAATCAACTGGTGGTTGCTCGTCTGCTGCTCTCCATCGTTGGTGCTGGCTTTGTGATCGGTATCCGCATGGTGGCCGAATGGTTCCCGCCCAAGGAAATCGGGCTGGCGGAAGGGATCTACGGCGGTTGGGGCAACTTTGGCTCGGCCTTCTCTGCGCTGACTCTTGTCGCCCTTGCTGGCTTCCTGTCCTTCTCGGGTGGCTTCGAGCTGCCCACCGGCGCCATTTTGAATTGGCGTGGTGCGATTGCTCTGACCGGCATTATTTCGGCCGTCTATGGGGTGATCTACTTCTTTAGCGTCACTGATACTCCCCCCGGTAAGGCCTACCAAAAGCCGGCCAAGTCTGCTGGTCTTGAGGTGACTTCTATGCGGGACTTCTGGGGCTTGCTGGGCATGAATGTTCCCTTTGCGGCCATTCTCTGCGTGCTCTGCTGGCGCCTGCAAAAAGTTGGCTTCCTGAACGCCGGCACCTATCCCCTGGCGCTCCTGGCAGTTCTGGTTTGGTTCGGCTTCCAGACCTGGGGCATTATTCGCACCAACCGCGATCTAATCAACGGCGTTAAGCAATATCCCAAGGAAGATCGCTACGAGTTCAAGCAGGTCGCCATTCTGGAGCTCACCTACATCGTGAACTTCGGATCTGAGTTGGCGGTTGTCTCCATGCTGCCGACCTTCTTTGAGACCACGTTTGATCTGCCGAAGGCAACAGCCGGCATCCTGGCGTCCTGTTTTGCCTTTGTGAACTTGGTGGCTCGTCCCGGTGGCGGTCTGATTTCCGACAAGCTCGGCAGCCGCAAAAACACCATGGCCTTCCTGACCGGTGGCTTGGGCATTGGTTACTTGATCATGAGCATGATCAAGCCCGGCGCGTTCTCCGGCTCCCTGGGCATCACCGTCGCGGTGTTGATCACGATGCTGGCCTCGTTCTTCGTCCAGGCCGGTGAAGGTGCGACCTTCGCGATGGTGCCGCTGGTCAAGAAGCGTGTGACGGGGCAGATCGCAGGTCTTGTGGGCGCCTACGGCAACGTTGGTGCGGTTGCTTACCTGACGATCTTCAGCCTGCTGCCGATGTGGATGGGTGGTGGCAAAGATCCCTCTGCGGAGATCGTTGCCTCCTCCAACAGCGCCTTCTTCCAAATCCTCGGTACTGCGGGATTGATCGTCGCTTTCCTCTGCTTCTTCTTCCTGAAAGAGCCCAAGGGCTCCTTCGCTGAAGAGCATGCGGACGAGAAGGCTCTCGTCAACGCCTAATCCTCCCCGTCGCTGGGGTTCTCAGGGGGCGGCCATCACGAGCCGCCCCTTTTTCTTTCGACCTTGTTTCGTTCCTGGTCATGGCCCAGTCCGCTTCCGGCAACGTGCGTAGCCAATGCCCCTATTGCGGTGTTGGTTGTGGGCTTGAGCTGATTCCGCCGGCTTTGCCCGGTCAGGCGGTCAAGCGCGACGCCGAGGGCAATCCGATCTGGACCGCGCGGGGCGATCGCCAGCACCCCTCAAGCCTGGGCCAGGTCTGCATCAAGGGTGCGACCGTCGGCGAGACCTTGGACCGTGGGCGTCTCCGGGAGCCGCTCTATCGCTCCAGCCTGGACGACCCGTTTCAACCCATCCGGTGGGAGCAGGCCATGGACCTGCTGGTGGGCCGGATCCGCAGCACCTTGGCCACCAAGGGGGCTGACGCCATTGCCATGTACGGCTCTGGCCAGTTCCACACCGAGGACTATTACCTGGCCCAGAAGTTGTTGAAGGGTGCGTTGGGCACCAACAACTTCGATGCCAATTCCCGGCTTTGCATGAGCTCCGCGGTGGCGGGCTATACCCGCAGCCTCGGCTCCGATGGCCCCCCTGCCTGTTACGAGGATCTGGACCACTGCTCGGTGGCTTTCCTGATTGGAACCAACACCGCGGAGTGCCACCCGGTCCTGTTCCAGCGTCTGTTGAAGCGCAAAAAACGCAATCCAGGCAGCGTCACGATCGTGGTGGTCGATCCCCGCTCAACGGACACAGCCAAGGCCGCTGACATTCATCTGCCCATCGCCCCGGGCACTGATCTGGCGCTGCTCCACGGTCTGGCCCATCTGGTGCTGCGGGAGAACGGTCAAGACCCGGCGTTCATCGACGACCACACCGAGAACTACGACGCTTTTTTTGATGTCGCGGCCCGTTGGACGCCCCGAAAGGTCGCCCGCTTTTGCAACATCCCAGAAAAACGGCTGCGGGAGGTGGCGGAGCTGTTTCACCGGCGTGAGCGGGTCCTCAGTCTCTGGTCGATGGGGGTCAATCAGCGGCGCGAGGGCACCGCGGTGGTCGGCGGCCTGATCAACCTTCACCTGCTCACCGGTCAGATCGGCAAAGAGGGAGCGGGACCCTTTTCATTGACGGGGCAGCCCAACGCCATGGGAGGCCGGGAGGCCGGGGGCCTGTCCCATCTGTTGCCGGGGTACCGCCTGGTGACCAACGCCGAACACCGTCAGGAGGTTGAGCAGGCCTGGGGACTCCCCGCCGGCAGCATCGCGGCGACGCCGGGCTTGGCGGCCTGGCAGCAGGTGGAGGCCATGGAGCGCGGCGAGCTGGATCTCTGGTGGGTGGCCGCAACGAATCCCCTGGTGAGCCTGCCGGACCTCGATCGCGTCAAAGCTGCGATGCGGCGCTGCCCTCTGGTGGTGGTGAGCGATGCCTACGCCGACACGGAAACGGCTCACTACGCCCACCTGGTCTTGCCGGCGGCCCAGTGGAGCGAGAAGGCCGGTGCGATGACCAATTCCGAGCGCAGGGTCACCTATTGCCCGGCCTATCGCCCTCGCCACGGCGAGAGCCGGCCCGACTGGGAGGTGTTCGCGGAGGTGGGTCGGCGCCTGGGCTTTGAGGAGCAGTTCAGCTACGACTCCGCGGCTGAGGTGTACGCGGAATTCAGTCAGCTCACGGCCGGGCGTCTCTGTGATGTCTCTGGCTTGAGTCATGCCCTGTTGGAGGAGGCCGGCCCCCAGCAGTGGCCCTTCCCGGCGGGCAGTTCAGCCACCACCGAGGCCAAGCGGCTCTACAGCGACCATCAATTCGCGACACCCTCGGGACGTGCTCGCTTCTGCATCGACCAACCCCTGGGATTAGCGGAACCTCCCTGCGAGACCTATCCACTGGTGCTCACCGTGGGCCGGTATCTCGGTCAATGGCACACCATGACCCGCACGGGAAAGGTCGATCGGCTGCAGACCATGCATCCCGAACCGCTGCTTGAGATTCACCCCCAAGATGCCCTTGAGCTCAAGCTGCGGGATGGGGAGTTGGCGGCTGTGAGTTCACGCCGCGGACATATCACCGCCAACGTCAAAGTCACCGATCGCATCCGCCGGGGGTCGGTGTTTCTTCCGATGCATTGGGGGTTTACCCAGGAGAAGGCCTGCGAGGCCAATACCTTGATGCACGATCAGGCCTGCCCCGTCTCCAAGCAGCCTGAACTCAAGGCCTGCGCGGTCATCGTTGCCCCGGCGGTGTCGGTGGTCAAACCGGTGGAGCAGGAGGCGGGGCGCCTGGAGGCCCTGCGGCGCTGGTTCAGCCCAGCACTTCGCTGAAGGCGGCCTCCAAGTTGTGGTGGTCATGCCCTGGCCTGGCCAGCTTGCACAGGGCAAACCGCTCTAATTCGTTGAGCGCGACCCATTGCTCTGTTTGCAGGGGGATGCCGCGGAGTTGCGCGGCCTCAATCAAGACCTCGGGAATCTGCTGCGGGTTTTGCCAGGGCTCGCCGCTGGCGATCGGCAGCGTTTTGGCCTGACCGTCGGCCATGGCCTCCGTGCGACTCAAGAGGTGCTCCCCCAGTTGCTCAAGCGCGTCTTGGGTGTCGAGCCAGTCGACAAGTGTTTGCCGCTCGTCTTGGTTGAGGGCGAGCCAATGGTTGAGCTTGAGCTTGATGCCGCAGAGGTCCAGCTTGCGGCGCACGCAGAGGGGAATGCAGCGCCAGTTGCCGATGAAATCGCTTTCAAAGTCAAAGCAATGGCTTGCTGAGGGGGCCTCAGTTGTCACGGCCAGACGTCGTTCTGGTAGTGATTTTGACGCTTCTGAGGATTGCTTGCTCCCGGCGGATGGGTTTGGTGTCAACGGCGGCCAAATCGGTGCGTTGGTCTCTTCAAACTCCCTTCAATTCTTCCATTCACCATGCGTCTGGCCGTTGCTCTTGGGGTTCTGCTGGGCAGTTCCCACGGCTGGGTGAGCAGCGATCGACTTCTCGCAGGGGCGGCCGCCTGGTCCATGGCGCCGGCGGCGTCCACAACGTTTTGGACCGGTTCAGCTGGCGAGGGTTGGCTGACGTCTCCATAGTGGATGGGTTGAATCCCCCATGCCGTCATGGCAACCAAAACTGGAGTTGCGGTTCAGGGCCGCCATCCCCTGACGATCGCCACAGGTTTCCTAGGAGCCTTTGTTGTCGCCTCCTTGGGCGTCCAACTCATCCGTAGTGCCTCCATCTCGGCTTCCGCACCCGCGTCGGTGCAGCCCGTGATTGCTGGCCAAGCGGCGATGTGGCAGGTGCTGGGCGAGCGCTGATTGGTTGCTCTCAGCCCATCTCCTGGCGCAGACGCTGGAGGTGGGCCATCACCACCCCCGAGCTCAGAAGATCCCGGCAGCGCTCGAGGCCGCCTGTGAGGTTCGCCTCCAGTCCGGCTTGCCAGAGGTAGGTGCCGGCATTCCAGATCAAGGCGGTCGCGAGTTCCCCTTGCCCGCCGAGGGCGGCGGCCGCTTGGTTCCCCCAGTTCTCCAGCCCGTCCCAAAGCGGGTCGGCTCCGTAGCAACCGTTGTCGCGGGGGTGGAGAATCTGGCGCCCGTCCTCCTCTCGGGTTGGACGACCCGTCACGCAGGCCCGACTGATCGGCAGATCGGTGCTCCCCTCGAGGCCTTTGACGGTCAGCACGTTGGTTTCCCCCGCTAAGTCCAGTGCCTTCCAGGCCCGCGCTTCGGTTGGCGGGTGGACAAAGCCACTGACCAGTAGGTGCTCGCCCTGGTGCGCAGTCCAGAGCAATTCGAGGCTGGCCAGCGGTGGCCGCTTGCCGAGATCCTCGCGGTAAGGGATCAGGGTTTCGGCATCCGGGAGGTGGTCCGGTTGATGGACCAACGCCAGATCGCAAGCGTTGAGCTTGGCCTGGACCCACTCGACGCTTCGGCCGGCGAGCTGCAGGCCCAAGCAGGCGAACAGCTCCTGGGCCGTGATCCCGTATTTCACGGGGATGCGGCCGGCCCCTTGCAGCACCACGGGGAGTCCGGCACTCGAGAGCACCAGGGCGGTTAGGGGGTAGATCGGAGCGGTGCGCGTGCGCCCGTCAAAGGGCATGCCGAAGCTGATGGCTGGCTTCTCGGTGGTGAGCTGTGGGCCCCGCTTTCGGTACACATCCAGCATCCCGGTGAGCTCCTGAGGTTCAGGCCGGCGGATGCGGTGGGCGATCAGGAAGGCGCCGATTTGGGCCGGGCTGGCGGCCCCATCGAGCATTAGTTCCAGAGCGTGGGCGGCTTCCTCGCGCGTCAGTCCACTACTGGTGTGCTCGCCACTGCCGACTTTGCGCAGATAGGCCTTGAACAGCTCACGGCCATTTGGTGGGCCGTCGGTTGGGGGAGCGGCGTAGGTCAAGCCGACAGAAGAGCTCGTTCTCACTGGATTCTCCGTGCCGACAAGGCCCGATCTGGTAGCAGCAGCTACCAAGTTGTTTCAGGCTCGGTAACAAAGGCTGCGAAGTTGATCCCCATCTGCAGCGAATCTGACATGCGAGCAGAACGCAGATCGCGCTTCATTCTGTTCACTCCTCTCATCAATTCTGGCCTGTCTCCATGACGGTTACTCCTGTTTCAATGCCCTCGTTGGCAGCTCCCTCTCCCGCCACAATCACGGCGACGTTGATGGCGGCGAAGAAGGCCAAAGGGCTGAGCTTCGCTGATCTGGAGGCCGCCCTGGGTCGCGATGAAGTGTGGATCGCTTCGCTGTTCTACTGCCAGTCCACCGCTTCGGCTGAAGAAGCCCAAAAGCTGGCTGAACTGCTCAGCCTTGACCATGCCATTACCGAGGCACTGCAGTCGTTCCCGACCAAGGGCGGTCTGGATCCTGTGATCCCGACTGATCCGCTGATCTATCGCTTCTACGAGATCATGCAGGTGTACGGAATGCCCCTGAAGGACGTGATCCAAGAGAAGTTTGGTGATGGCATTATGAGCGCCATTGACTTCACCTTGGATGTGGACAAAGTCGAAGATCCTGCTGGTAACCGCGTGAAAGTCACCATGTGTGGCAAGTTCCTTCCTTATAAGAAATGGTGAGCTTCGGCTCCCAACGCAAAAGCCCACCGTTGGTGGGCTTTTTTTGTGGCGAATTGTAGAAATGAATAGTTATGCCAAGGCCTGCTCGACCAGGGCTTGATGCCTGACCTGAGCCTTGAGTTGACGCTGCAGCGGCTCTTCTAAGGCTGTGCCAGCCAATTCGCCTCGAAGCTCCAGCAGCTGCTGGCAGCATTCCAGGCTGCCGATGCAACCGAGGGCCTGGAGTGCCGCTTCAGCGACGCGGGGCAAGGCTTCGGTGCTGATGCAGCTGCGAATGGCAGCTAAGACGCTGGGTTCGTTGCGCCGTTGCAGCAGCTTGATCGTGGCAATCACCACATCGGCGCGAAAGTCCTGCAGCAGAGGCGTCGTCAGGCGTAGGACCTCCTCGGCCGTCAGGCTGCGATTGCGGAAGGTCAGCAGGCTGAGGCCTGCCAGGCGATGGCTCTGGCCCGGGGCGCTCAGCGCTGATTCGATGATTCTGAAATCGATCAGATTGCCCCAGCAGCCGAGGGCTTCGAGCACATCGGGCTCCAGGGGTCCGGCCTCTGGCAGCCAGGCCAGGAGTTGGGTGCAGGCCTGGGGGTGATGACAAATCCCCAGGGCGCGAATGAGGGGCAGAGAAATGCCCTGCGATTGACAGAGGGGAAGGATCAAGGCAATGGCCTCGGGTCCGGCCATCCCCAGCCGCTCAGCCAGGCTGAGGGCAAGGGTGGGATCGGAGACCCGAGGCAGCAGAGCGCTCAGTTCTTCAGGGGTGAGGGGCTGCCGCCGCCAGCGTCCGAGCCGTTCGCTCAGAGCAGCTTCCTCATGGGGCTGAAGAAGGTCAGAGGCAGGGGCGACAGCGAGTCCCATTGATCAGCGAGCCCCCAGCTCGGCGGCCAGTTCCCGCTCCAGCTTGTCGTCGTGCTCACTGGGGAGAACGTTGGTCATCTTCGTGCGGTGGGTGCTGTAGAAGAGCATCCCGATGAAGACCATCCCGCCCACGATGTTGCCGAGGGTGACGGGGATGAAGTTCCAGACGATCACCTTGCCGAAGGACACACCGGAGCCCAGCAGCGGGCCGGCGGTATGCAGGAACTGGTTCACCACGATGTGCTCCATGCCCATCGTTTGGAAGGCCGTGATCGGCAGCCAGCAGGCCAGCAGCTTGCCGGGAACGCTCTTGCTCACCAGGGCCATGGTCACGCCCAGGCAGACCAGCCAGTTGGCGACCATGCCCCGCAGGAAGGCCAGGAAGAAGCCAGTGCTGCCAAGGGCTTCGTACTTGGTGACCACATTCAGTTTGTTGAGCTTGATGATCGTGGCGGCCACAACCTGCCAGCCCTTACCGCCGTCGGCAGCGGCCAGGGGCTCAACGGTGCCGGCGCTGGTCAGGCTGGCCCACATGATCAGGGCAACAACGGCGGTGCCGATGAAGTTGCCAATCCAGACCCAGGCCCAGTTGCGGAAGGTGGCGCTCCAGCTCGCCTTGCCGGCCCAGACGCTCATGGGCAGCAGGGCGAAGTTGCCGGTGACCAGCTCCATGCCGAAGAGGACGATGCTGGCGAAGCCGAAGGGGAAGAGCAGCGAGCCCAGGAAGGGCATCTTGCTCTGGGCGGCCACGGTCAGGGCCAGGATCACGGCGAGACCGAGGATGGCTCCGGAATAGAAACCGCGGATCAGCAGGTTCTTGACGCTGACGGTTGCTTTTTTGCCGCCGGCAGCAATCATGCCGTCGACTAATTCGTTGGGTAGGACATAGTCCATCTGTGAAGCTGTCGCGCTCATGTTTTGCTCTGCAAGTGATGTGTGAGGAAGGGAATTAACCGCTAATGCGGTTCATCAAGCGAGAAATGATGTCTTGGCTGCCTTGGGGCCTGTTGACGGCAGCTTTGTCAGTGCCACTGCTGCTCAGCCAATTCACAAACCGAGAGAAGACATCTCTCTTTTGTTGCGTCGTTGATGAAGACATGCGTCCGAAGTTGAGGGTGAGACGGTGCGATCTGATTGAGGACAGGCTTCAGAAGAAAGGAGCACCTGGTCTCAAAAATGCCGGTAAATGTGTAGTGCGGACTGCGGCTTTTTACGTCCTGGGCTTGGCGCCAAACTGTTCAATGAGAACCTCTTTCAGCACCGCTTGGATTTCACTGGCGGGAACTCCTTTGCGGTGCATCTCGCCGATTTGAGGGTTGGCACCTTGGGAACCGCCAATGGTGATGTTGTAGCCCTCGCCCATGCCGCCATCGGGCTGTTTGGTTTTGGTTCCGGTGAGACCAATGGCGCCCATGTAGGCCTGGCCGCAGGTGTTGGGGCAGCCCGTCCAGTGGATCTTCAGTTCCTCCGGAAGGACCAATTCACGATCCAGCGCTTCAGCAGCAGCGAGGGCTTGATCCTTGGTGTTGGTGAGGGCAAAGCTGCAGTAGCTGTTGCCGGTGCAGCTGACGGTGCCAGCGGCAATGTGGCTGGGGTTCATGCTGAAGCGCTGCAGCAGTGGTTCCGTTTCAAAGGCCTGGAGTTGAGCGCTGCTGATGCCGGTAAAGATCACGTTTTGATCTTCCGTCAGGCGCACGCTGCCGTCGCCATGGCGCTCGGCAAGGGCGGCAATGTCTTGGAAGTCTTCGGCCAGCAGGCGTCCGACGGGAACATGGACACCGGCGTAGTGCAGGTCCTGCTGCTTCTGCGGGTGGATGCCGTAGTGGGAGCGGGGTTCAGCGTCGAAGACTGAACCTGGATCTGGGGTCAGCGGACCAAAGCGTTCTTCCACCATGGCCCGGAAAGCCTCCAGACCAACCTCGTCGAGGTACAGGCGGAAGCGACCCTTAGGGCGCTTGTCCCGCTCTCCGTTGTCCCTCCAGATCTTGATCACGGCTTCGGTGATCGCGCAGATTTGATCTGGTTTGACCCAGGCGTTCAAGGGAATGGCATAGGCATTCATCTGGGAGGAGAGGATGCCGCCGATCCAGACGCCAAAGCCCATCTCGCCGTTGCGCTCAACGGGGTGGAAGGCGATGTCGTTGTGGAGCAGGAAGTTGTCGCGTGCACCAGCGACAGCCGTATTCCACTTCCGCGGAAGGTTGGAGAACTCGGGGTTGCCCTGGTGGTTGCTCGTGAGGAAGTTTTCGAGCTCCTGGGTGTACGGGCGAGTGTCGACAATCTCCAGGGGGTCAATGCCGGCAATGGGATTTCCGGTGACGTTCCTGGGGTTGTCAAAGGCCGATTGGATGGTGGTCAGGCCAACCGCTTTGAGTTGACCCAGAATCTCGGGCAGGTCCTCCAGGAGGATGCCGCGCATTTGGATGTTTTGGCGCGTGGTGATGTCGGCGCTTCCGTTGCTGCCGTAACGAGCCACGATGTTGCCGACGACCCGAAGCTGCTCTGCGGAGATCACCCCGTTGGGAACCCGCAGGCGCATCATGAACAGCCCTGGAGTTTTGGGTCTCCAGAACATTCCGTACCACTTCAGTCGCAGCTGAAGATCCGTCTCATCGACGTTCTCCCATCCAAGTTTGGCGAACGTCTCGATTTCGCTGCCGACGAGTAGGCCGTCTTTGGCCGCTTTGTTCTGCTCAATCTTATTGAGCTTTTTACCTTCGAGCCAGCTCGGTAGTGCGCTGGGTGTCTCGTTTGCGTTGGACATCGTTGGCGTCGCCACCATGGGAAATCGGTTCAGATGAAGTCAGCAACTGAGCCGTTTCCAAAACAAAGAACGACTAGTGAGAGGAATCAAATCACTCGCCCTCTGCACTGCTTTGTCGCCGTTGTTACGGATCGACGCCGTCCAAGGGGAGTGGTGAAAAGGGTGTCAACGGATACCTAAAGGGGCCCCATCTTCCGGGTTGATGGTCTCGCTCTTCGGCCCCGCGCAGCTCAGTATTGGCGTCCGATTTCGCCCAGCATTCGCGTCGCTCCACTGCGAATCATTTGCCAGACCTTGCCCATGGCGGCGAAGTCGGCATCGAGTTCGCGCCTCCATTGCGGGGTGGGCTGCATCTCCCGGTAGCGGGGGCGTCCGTAGCTGCTCTGGGGCCTGCGGCGGGAGCTGGGCAAGGGGCGGGCAGCTGGCATCGTGTTCCTATGAATCCGGTGGATGTGACTCCATCAGCAGGCCCGGGGTGCTGGCGGTGGCCGTTGCTACCGAAGCCCTCCGCTGCTGGGCCGTCGCCCTTGTTCTTGGTGGTCCATGGCCACGCCGGTGGGCAGATTCCCCAGGTCATCACTGAGCTGCTGAACGATCTCGCCCAGGCCCGTCAGGCTCCGGTTTGGTTGCAAGCCCTCACGGCTGATCCTCTGGAGCTGCCCCAGGGGCAATCGCTGCTGTTGGTGCCCCTGCTGCTGACGCCCGGCAGCCATGCCCGTAGTGATGTCCCGGGGATCCGTGATCGGCTGCGCCGAGAAGGGCATCAGGTGTGCACCCTTCCTTTCCTCGGGGCCTGGGGCCCCTGGTTGGAGCATTTGCGCGCGCTGAATGCTCCGGCTGTGTTGCACCATCCCCTTCGGCCAGGGGTGGCGGATCGCTACCTCTCGGCCCTGAGCCGCTACCTGGGGGTGCCCTGCTTAAGTGCAGATCGAAGCGCCCCGAGCGATGCGGCGGCATTGCCCTTGGCCCTTGCGCCCAATCGGATGACGGCCCACCTACGGACGGACGTCTCCCCATGTCTGGCGCTGCTGGAGCGTCCGGCCACCCGTCAGTTCTTGTTCAACCTCCTGCTCGATCTGCCATGACCGCTGACGTTGCCGGCAAGGTGTATCTGGTGGGGGCTGGTCCCGGTGATCCCGACCTCCTGACGGTCAAGGCCCAGCGTTTGCTCAGCCAGTGCGATGCCCTGGTCTATGACTCACTGGTGCCGCGCGAGGTCTTGGCCTTGGTGCCGGACGGTGCCGAGCAGCACTTCGTTGGTAAGCGCCGGGGCCATCACTCTGTGCCCCAACCCAGCACCAATGCCGTGCTGGTGGAGATGGCCAAGCGCCATCGCTGCGTGGTGCGCCTGAAGGGTGGGGATCCCTTTCTCTTTGGTCGTGGCGGTGAGGAGGCAGCCCACCTCGAGCGTCATGGGATCGCCGTTGAGGTGGTTCCCGGGGTGACGGCTGGGATCGCCGCCCCTGCCTATGTCGGCATTCCCGTGACCCACCGCCGTGCCGGCAGTTCCGTCACCTTCGTGACCGGTCACGAGGAGATTGATAAGCGTCGTCCTGGGGTGGATTGGCGCGGCTTAGCCCGCAGCAGTGATGGCCTGGTGATCTACATGGGCCTGCACAACCTGCCCCATATCTGTGAGGAGTTGATTGCCGGCGGCCTGGACGCCTCGACCCCTGCTGCTGCGGTGCAGCAAGGCACGGTGCGGGGGCAGAAGGCGGTGGTCTCCACCTTGGGTGGTTTGGCTGCAGCCGTTCAGGAGGCGGAGCTGGCCTCCCCGTCCATCGTGGTGATTGGCGATGTCGTCAGTCAGCGCGTTGAAAGCTGCGCCCCTGAGCCGGCCCTCGTGGAGATGCCGATTCCGCTCAAATAGGGCTGAGGGCGTCCCAGGTGCAGGGTTCGCAGGGACCATCCGCGAGGTGCTTGGCGCACCTGGGCGGAGAGCCACTGCTGATCCCGTTCCTTGAGGGCTGCTCGATCGCTTAGGTCTTCGCCGCCATAGAGCAGGTTGATGATCCGATCTGGGTCAAGCTCCAGTTCCGCCACCTCATTCCAGAGGCCTTGGCTGGCCTGGGCATCGGCCCGGCCGATCTGTGCCTCGGCGAGGGACTGGGCCAACAAGATCACCAGGGCCTGTTCTTTGCGGGCAGAAAAGCTGTCACTGCTGATCCCGGCGCGGCCCGGGCGGTCAGTGCAGCTGCTGGAGGGGGCTGTCATCGCAACCTTCCAAGGTTTGGACTAACGCTAATCAGGGTTGGGCCAGTTGCCTTCTGGTTGTTAGGCCTCGGCGCGCCAATTGGGCAACCCGAGGGCGTCCCGTTGGCTGAAGCGCTCGCAAACGGCATAGGCCGCGGGAAGGTTGGCGACCCGCTCCCAGCTTCCGTCGCTGTCGTCGTGGTTCACGACATAGCCGCCGCCCCCGTCACGGGCGATCCGGCAGCCATCACCGGTGAGTCCGACGAGATGCAGATGGTCGCCCATGAATCCGACTGCTGACTGGGTGATTTCTAAGGCCGGTGAATGTCTCCCGGCTCTGTGTTCGTTTCCCCACGCAATCAAACGTGAGCCTTTGGAAGGCAAACCAAAAAGCCCTTCACGTTTTCTTTGGGATCGCCCCTGATTGCGCCTTGATTTCTATTTTTTGTAGGTGAATGTGCCTAGTTCATGGTGTGCCTGAGCCGTTCGCCAGTGATCCCCGGTCTCGACCCATGTCAGCAACTGACCATCGACAGCGGCGGCCGGTTAATTGATCTGGACCTGGGCTTCGCTCGAGACCTGCGGCAGGCGGGATCGCACAGCGAAGGGGAAAACGGCCAAGGAGAAGGCGCTGGCCAGAGCGATCTGTGTCAGTTCGCCGCCGGGAATCAGGCGATTGGAGCCGCTCAGCTCGGCAATCAGCAGCAGGCCGATTAAGTAGCCAAACCACCAACGGCCATGCGTCCCATCGAGCGGTCGGCCTTGCCATCGGTTGACTCCCGTAAAGATCAGGGCCGGAACCAGGACGAGGGCGATGGCGCCTTCAACGGCGGTGCGTCCGCACCAGAGCACAGCCCAGCTGGCGGCCATGAAGGTCAGCGGACAGACCAGGGCGGCAGCAGGAAGCGCAAAGGCGCGATGGGCAGTCGGGAGCTGCTGACGGAGGGCCAGCAGGCTGACGGGCCCAACGGCCAAGGCAATCACCAAGCAGGCGGTCAGGAAGCTCACGATCTGCTGCCAGCTGGGGCCAAGCAGCAGCATCACCACGCCAATCACCAAGCTCAGGATGAGTGCTGTGCTGGGTACGGCTTGGCGGTTGAGGTGCTCCAGCCGTCTGGGCAGCAGACGCAGGCTGCCCATCATCCAGGCCACCCGGCCGGAGAGCCCCAAGTAGGTCATGGCGGTCGCTCCCGGGGAGATCACCGCATCACTCAGCAGCAACCCCACGACCCAGCTCAGACCGAGTCCCATGGCGATCGCCGCCAGGGGGCCGCCGTGGGCGCTCAGCTGCAGCGCTCCCCAGCCCGCGCCCAGGCTGCTGTGGGGCACCGCCACGAGAAAGGCCAGCTGCAGCGCTAGATAGATGGCGATGGAGAGCCCCAGTCCAAGGCCCATGGCCAGGGGCACGGTGCGTTGGGGGTCTCTGGCTTCGCCCGCCAAATCCATGGCGGTGCGAAATCCCAGCAGGCTGAAGAGGATGCCGCCACTGCTGATGGCATGAACAATGCCGGGCAGCCAGTTCTCCCCTGCGCCGGGTGCTCCCACGGTTACCAGCAGATTGCTCCAGTCCGATGCGCTGAGCATCAGGACGGCCGAAATCAGGAGGGGAATGACCAGCTTCCAGCTGGTCAGGGTGTCAATCCAGCGGGCCAGGGTGCGCACCCCCGCCAAGTTCACCCAGGTCATCAGCACTAGCAGCAGAGCGGCGAAGGCCATGCCCCAGGGACTGAGCACCTGGCCTTGGCCGCCATCGAGGGTGAGCCAGGGCAGGTCGCTGGCCAGGTACTCGATCATCGCCAGCACCTCAATGGTGGGAAGGGCCAGGTAGGCCACCCAGGCGCACCATCCGCCGATGAACCCGGCCAGGCGGCCATGGCTGAGCATTGGGATTTGCGCCAGGGCGCCGGAGCTGGGTACCAGTGCCCCGAGTTCGGCGAAGACCATGGCCAGGCCAAAGGCCAGCACTCCGCCCAGGAGCCAAGCGATCAGGCTCGTAGCCCCGGCGCTGCGGGCGGCATAGAAGGGTGCGAACAGCCAGCCCGAGCCGATGGTGCCGCTCACCACCGCCAGGGTCAGGCTGCGCAGGCCGAGGCTGCGCGACAGGGCCATTTGGGGTGTTTCCTGCAGTGCTTCCCATCCTGGTCAGCTCTGGCTAGAGCGAAACCAGTGATCCTTCTTTTCGATGTCGGCTTTCATGCGTGCTGGAGTCACCGCCTTGATCGGCGCTGGTGCCCTCATGGCGTCTGCCCCGGCTTTGGCCTCCTGTCAGTTCCTCGCCCCCGTGGGCGGTAATGGCCAGAGCAACATCGTCACCAAGACCATCAGCCTGGGCAGCCCCTTGCCCTTCAGCCGCCCGAACTGGAACACCGATTTCTTCGTTAACCAGCCCTACAGCAGCTACAAGCTGTTCTTCACCGCCAACTCCTCGGTGAGCGCGACGTATCCGATTCAGGCCTACCTGAAGTTCACCGACGGCTCCAATCTCCGGGTCGTCAATGACTCCTATGCCCCCAATGTCGGCACCGGCCGTCAGTGGACCGTTCGTGCTGTTCCCGGCAAAACGGTGAACCAGGTGAACTTCAAGATCGGCGCCAGCGGCGATCAGGCGGCCACGGGCTTCACCTACCGGATCTCCGTCCAGGGCTGCAATTAGAGCAGGAAGTAGCGCTGCGCCATCGGCAGCACCTCGGCGGGTTCGCAGCTGAGGAGTTCGCCGTTGGCAAAGACCTCGTAGGTCTGGGGGTCCACCTCCACCTTGGGCAGGGCGGTGTTGTTTTTCATCGCCGCCTTGCTGATCCCACTGCGGGTATTGAGCACCGGGACGCAGGAGCGTTCCAGTCCCAGTCTCCGGGGTACGTCGTTGTCCAGGGCCGCTTGGCTCACGAAGGTGAGACAACTGGGGGCCAAGGCTTTCCCGAAGGCGGCAAACATGGGCCGTCCATGGACGGGGCCAGGGGTGGGGATGGAGGCGTTGGCGTCGCCCATTTGGGCCCAGACGATGGAGCCCCCCTTGATCATGAGCTCTGGTTTCACCCCAAAGAAGCCGGGCTTCCACAGCACCAGATCCGCCAACTTGCCCACTTCCACAGAGCCCACCTGCTGATCGAGGCCATGGGCGATGGCAGGGTTGATGGTGGTCTTGGCGATGTAGCGCTTCAGGCGGGTGTTGTCGTTGCGGCCGCTGTCCTCGGGGAGTGCGCCCCGTTGCACCTTCATCTTGTGGGCCGTCTGGAAGGTGCGGGTGATCACCTCACCGACGCGGCCCATGGCCTGGGAGTCGCTGGCGATGATTGAGAAGGCGCCGATGTCGTGAAGGATGTCCTCGGCGGCGATGGTCTCGCGGCGGATGCGCGACTCGGCGAAGGCCACATCCTCCGGAATCTTCGGATCGAGGTGGTGGCACACCATAAGCATGTCGAGGTGCTCCTCGAGCGTGTTGCGGGTGTAGGGGCGCGTCGGGTTCGTGCTGCTCGGCAGGACGTTGGCTTCGCCACAGATTTTGATGATGTCGGGGGCGTGACCACCACCGGCCCCTTCGGTGTGGAAGGTGTGGATCGTGCGGCCGCCGATGGCTCGGATCGTGTCCTCGACAAAGCCCGCTTCATTGAGGGTGTCGCTGTGGATGCAGACCTGCACATCCATCCGATCGGCAACGCTCAGGCAGCAGTCGATGGCCGCCGGAGTGGTGCCCCAGTCCTCATGCAGCTTGAGCCCGCAAGCGCCGGCCTGGACCTGCTCCTCAATCGCCTCTGGGGTGGAGGCGTTGCCCTTGCCAAAGAAGCCCAGGTTGACCGGCAGCCCCTCAGCGGCCTGCAACATCCGGCTGATGTGGAAGGCCCCGGGGGTGCAGGTGGTGGCGTTGGTTCCTGTCGCCGGGCCGGTACCGCCGCCGAGCAAGGTGGTCACCCCACTGGCCAGGGCCGTTTCGATCTGCTGGGGGCAGATGAAGTGAATGTGGGTGTCGATCGAGCCCGCGGTGAGGATGTGTCCCTCCCCGGCGATGGCTTCGGTGCCTGGGCCCACGACGATGTCGACCCCTGCCTGGGTATCCGGGTTGCCCGCTTTGCCAATGCCGCAGATGCGGCCATCGCGGATGCCGATGTCGGCTTTGACGATGCCCCACCAGTCGAGGATCAGGGCATTGGTGATCACGGTGTCCACCGCTCCGGCTGCCCGCGTGGTCTGGGCTTGCCCCATGCCATCGCGGATGACCTTGCCGCCGCCGAATTTCACTTCATCGCCGTAGACGGTGAGGTCCCGTTCCACCTCAAGGATCAGCTCTGTGTCCGCCAGGCGCAGGCGATCGCCGGTGGTGGGGCCGTAGGTCTCGGCGTACTGACGGCGGGAAATCCGGTAGGGCATGGGGTGTCCGTTCAGTCGAGGGGGCCGTTGATCAGGCCGTTGAAGCCAAAGACGCGTCGTCCGCCTGCGAAGGGAATCAGCTGCACTTCGCGGCTGTCGCCAGGCTCAAAGCGGATCGCCGTGCCCGCAGGAATGTCGAGCCGTTGTCCCCGGGTGGCCTCGCGGTCGAACTGCAGGGCGGCATTGGCCTCAAAGAAGTGGAAGTGGGAACCCACCTGAACGGGGCGATCTCCGGTGTTCGCCACCAGCACCGTGGTGATGGGGCGTCCGCTGTTGAGCTCCAGCTCCCCTGGTTCGGGAATCAGTTCGCCGGGAATGAGTGCAGCCATGGCCGATCAGCGAATGGGGTCATGCAGGGTCACGAGCTTGGTGCCGTCGGGAAACACCGCCTCGATCTGGACTTCGTGGACCAGCTCAGGGATGCCCTCCATCACCTGATCTCGGCTCAGCCAGGTGGTTCCCTCGGCCATGAGTTCCGCCACGGTTTTTCCGTCCCGGGCCCCTTCGAGCACCAGGAAGCTCAGCCAGGCCACCGCCTCGGGATGGTTGAGCTTGAGGCCGCGGTTCAACCGGCGTTCGGCCAAGAGGGCCGCGGTGACGATCAGGAGCTTGTCCTTCTCCTGAGGGGTCAGATGCATGGCGGGGCAGGAGCCTGATCCAGTTGATCAGAAGCCTTCACTCTGGTTGCGCGCTGGACCGTCCTCTGTTCAGGCTGAACACTCAGCCGCCTGCTCCAAGGGGTTTTCCTGAAAGGGCCAGACCCGGGGAAGCTCCGGCGGGGATTGCCCTTGGATGGAGCGAAGTAAGGCCCAGATGCGGCAGAACCAGAACCGGGCGGCTTGGCTGGAGGGGCCGCGATAGCGGGCTACCAGGCCCTGCTCGAGGGCGCCGCAGGCCATGGTTCCTTCGAGACCAGCGCGCTGCTGGCGGCAGGCTTGGAGTAATTCTTCGATGACAGCTGGGGGGAGTGGTTCCCCGGCGATCCAGGTCAGGGAGCCGAAGACCGGCTGGGCTGCCATGCCGTGTTCCCCCGTCAGAGCTGCATCCTTGAGCTCCAGGCGATCGACCAATTCCCAGCGTCCGCCGTTGGCTCCGCTGCGGTGGATCTCCAGGGCGGAACGCCAGCAGCCCTGCTCGAGGGACTCCCCCGCGGCGGTGCGCCCCAGGCGCACGACCTCCGCTCCGAGGAAGCTGGCACCCGGTTCCAGCTCGATACGGCAGGTCTGCTCGAACAGGCCATTGGCGTAGAGCACCAGCTCCTGCGGAAGCCATTCGAGTTGGCTGCCCTGTTTGAGTTCAAACCTCAAGGCCTGCCGAGACCAGCGTCCCTGCGGTTGTTGGCGGGAGCGTCCAACGCTTCCGTAGACCTTCTGGGCTGCGACGCTGGTGAGTAGGGCCTGGCTCTGGGGTGCGAGCTGGGCGCTGATCTCGAGTTCGTCACCACCGACCAAGCCCCCGGCGGTGTGCAGGATCGGCAGCTCGCAGTGGCCACTGCTCTGCCACTGGGCGCGCTGCAATTTGAGCGGGGAGCTGGCCTGTCCTTGGTGAATGGTCCGTTCGCCCCCCGCCGAGCCCCTTCGCTCGAACTGGAGCGCGACACGTCCCCTCCAGGTGGATTGCGACTCAGCCATGGGCGCATACTCCGGTTCCGCCGGTCCAGCTTTGGTAGCAATCGGCACAAAGGCCCGGTGCGGTGGCTCGTCAGGGTGATGGCCCTCGGGTCGCCTCAGGTGGAGCAGGGTTCAGCGATCGTGTTGGTGGAGCGCCGCCCCAAGGGTGTGCTGCCGGAGCTCGGCCCCAAGGCGTTGACCTTGGCGTTGACGGCGGATGAGCGCACCAGCCTGCGGGGCCATCGCCGCAGTCGCTGCGGGCGGGATCTGGTGCTGCAGCTTCCCCGGGGCGCTGCCCTGCAGCCCGGTGATCAGCTGCTGAGTGACGACGGCTGTTGGCAGGTTCTGGTGGAGGCGGCACCGGAGCCGGTGATGCAGGTGCGCAGCGCTGAGCCCCTGGCTCTGCTGCAGGCTGCTTATCACCTGGGTAATCGCCACGTGGCGATGGAGCTGCACCCCGACCGCTTGGTTCTGTTGCAGGACAGCGTGTTGGCGGAGCTGCTGCGCCAAAGGCAGCTGCAGGTGGACTGTCTGGATGCTCCATTTCAGCCGGAGGCCGGTGCCTATGCGGGCGTTCCCCATGCCCACTCCCATGGCTGATCGGCAATTGGCGCGGCTCAGGCTCTATCAACTGGTGAGTCCGGCCTTGCCGGTGGGGGCCTTCAGTTATTCCGAGGGTCTTGAGGTCTTGGTTCAGGCCGGTCAGGTCACCTCCGAGCAGGCGATGGAGGATTGGCTCAGCGCTGAGTTGCGGCGTGGTGGGGTGGCGATTGAGGCTGCAGCGCTCGCGCCCTTGATGGCGTTCATGCGCGCCTGGAAAGACGGTGAGCCGCAGGCGGAGCAGGAGCTGCGCAGCCTTGATCAGTGGTTGCTGGTGCAGCGGGAATCAGCGGAGCTGCGGGCTCAGCAGCGGCAGATGGGGCGTTCGCTCCTGCAGTTGTTGGCGGATCTGGGCTGGCCCTTGCCCCGAGCTGGAACGTTGTTGGCCTGGCCGGCGGCCTATGCCTGGGCCTGCGCGGTTTTGGAGTTGGACTCCCCGGAGGTGGAGGAGGTCTACCTCTATTCCTGGGTCGCCAACCAGCTCAGTGCAGCGGTGCGCTTGGTGCCTCTTGGGCCAACCCAGGCCCAGCGGCTGCAGTTGAGGCTCGCTCCGCTTCTCGCTCAGCGGGCTCAGGAGCTGGCGTCGATGGATCCAGGCCAGCAGTGGAATGGCGGCGTCGGTGCGGGGCTGGCCCAGCTGCGCCACGCAGAGCTCTACTCCCGCCTGTTCCGCAGTTGAGCTGAGCACAATGCAAAGAATGAATTGGCGAAGGAGATGACCACCAGTCGTCTGCGGGTTGGTGTGGCTGGGCCCGTGGGCTCGGGAAAGACCGCCCTCGTCGAAGCCCTCTGCCGGCGCCTTCGTGATCGGTTGGAGCTGGCGGTGGTCACCAACGACATCTATACCCAGGAGGACGCCCAGTTCCTGACCCGCGCTGGCGCTCTGGAGCCCGGCCGCATTCGCGGTGTGGAAACCGGGGGCTGTCCCCACACGGCGATCCGGGAGGACTGCTCGATCAATCGAGCTGCGGTCGCGGACCTCGAGGCGGCCTACCCGAATCTCGATCTGGTGTTGGTCGAGAGCGGCGGCGACAACTTGGCGGCGAGTTTCAGTCCGGAGCTGGTGGATCTCTGCATCTACGTCATTGACGTGGCCGCCGGCGACAAGATTCCGCGCAAGGGAGGGCCCGGCATCACCCGCTCCGACCTGCTGGTGATCAACAAGATCGATTTGGCTCCGATGGTGGGGGCCAGCCTGGAGGTCATGGAGCGTGACACCGAGCGGATGCGCTCGGGCCGGAGCTGGTGCTTTACCAACCTCCACAGCGGCGAGGGCCTCGAGCAGGTCGAGGCGTTTTTGCTGCAACAGCTACCGAAGTAGTCGCCGATTGGTGGCCGTTGATACGGCGCAGAGGGCGGCAAATCTCCTGGTGAATCGGCGCGAGTCTGATCAGTCTCGCAATTGCCGATTTGGTGCTTATTGCTACCCGTGAGCACCTGCCTCGATCAATACATTCCTCGCACCGCTGAACGACGGCGGCGGCCTTCATTGATTCAAAGTTATGGCATCTCCTTTGATGCGAAAGTCTTCGTTGCGTCTGCTGACCGGTGCAACGGCTCTCGCCACTTCTCTGAGCCTGGTGGCTTGTGGTGGTGGTGATTCTGCCTCCAATGTTCAGTACGACGACACGGTCAAGGTCGGGATTCTTCACTCCTTGACCGGTACGATGGCGATCTCGGAGTCCACTCTGGTGGACACTGAGAAGATGGCTATTGATGAGATCAATGCCGCCGGTGGTGTCACCGTTGATGGCAAGAAATACAAGATTGAATACATCGTTGAAGACGGCGCTTCCGACTGGCCGACCTTCGCTGAGAAGTCCAAAAAGCTGATCGATCAGGACAAGGTGCCTGTGGTCTTCGGTGGTTGGACGTCAGCAAGCCGAAAGGCGATGCTGCCCGTCTACGAGTCGAAGGACGCGTTCCTCTACTACCCGATTCAGTACGAAGGTCAGGAGTGTTCCAAGAACATCTTCTACACCGGTGCAACTCCGAACCAGCAGTCGGAGCCTGCAACTGAGTTCATGTTCAAGAAGTCGCCTGCCGCTGGCAAGCCCTTCTTCCTGGTGGGATCTGACTACGTCTTCCCCCGCACCTCCAACACCATCACCAAGCAGCAGCTCAAGTCTCTGGGCGGCAAGGTGGTTGGCGAGGACTACCTGCCCCTGGGTAATACCGAAGTCGCTCCGATCATCGCCAAGATCAAAAAGGCGATGCCCAACGGCGGTGTGATCATCAACACCCTCAATGGTGACCAGAACGTTGCCTTCTTCAAGCAGATCCAGGACGCCGGTCTGACCCCGGAGAATGGCTACTACGTGATGAGCTACTCCATCGCGGAAGAAGAGATCAGCACCATTGGACCTGAGTTCCTTGAGGGCCACTACGGCGCCTGGAACTACATGATGTCGATCGACACCCCGGCATCGAAGAAGTTCGCCGCTGACTTCAAGAAGAAGTACGGCAGCGATCGCATGGTCGCCGACCCGCAGGAGTCGGCTTACAACATGGTCTACCTCTGGAAGGCCGCCGTTGAGAAGGCCAACAGCTTCGATGACGACAAGGTGCGCGAAGCCCTGATTGGTATCGAATTCGATGCGCCCCAGGGCAAGGTCAAGGTGATGCCGAATCACCACCTCTCCCAGACCGTGCGCATCGGTGAGATCACCAAGGACGGTCAGTTCAAGATCCTCCAGTCCACCAATGGTCCTGTGGCTCCCCAGGCCTGGAACCAGTACGAGCCCAGCTCCAAGGGCTACGCCTGCGACTGGACCGACGCCAAGAAGGGTGAGCGCTACAAGCTCTGATCGCCCTCTCCGGTTGCTCTGACTGATGGAGGAGTCCTTCCGGGGGCTCCTCTTTTTCTGCTTTCTCCCTTGCTGCCCTGCTTCGGATTTCCGTGCAATTGCTGTTTGAAAGCCTCTTCAACGGAGTGGCCATCGGCTCGGTCTTGCTGATGGCCGCCCTTGGATTGGCGATTGTGTTCGGCTTGATGGGGGTGATCAACCTCGCCCATGGCGAGCTGATCATGCTCGGCGCCTACACGACCTACGTCGTGCAGCTGATCTTCAAGCTGCCGGCCTTTGAGCCCGTTTACAACCTTTATGTCTTGGTGGCGATTCCGCTGGCCTTCGTGGTGAGCGGCGTTGTCGGAATCCTGCTGGAGCGCACCGTCATTCGCCGTCTCTACGGCAATCCCCTGGAGACCCTGCTGGCGACCTGGGGCGTGAGCCTGATCCTCCAGCAGTTTGTGCGCAGTGTTCCGCTGGCGACGGCTGCTGGAGTGGTTCTCGCCTTGGTGGTGGGCTTCAGCTTGCCGCTGCTCTTGCCGGCCCCCCTGCTCGAAGGCCCGCGGGCGCGGCTGGTGCGTGCCGGTTGCTGGGCCACCTCGGCGCTTGCCGGGGTGCTGTTGGCCGGTGGACTGGCCTCCCAGATCTCGCGGATTGCCCGGGCGACCTCCCGCAACGTTGATGTGACTGCGCCCCAATGGATGCGCGGCGGCCTGGAGTGGGCCGATCTCACCCTGCCGGTGCCCCGGTTGGTGATCATCGCCATGACGGTAGTTTCTGTTCTGGGCGTCACCCTGTTCCTCAACCGCAGTGTTTGGGGAACACGCATACGGGCGGTGACCCAGAACCGCACGATGAGCGACTGCCTGGGTATTCCCACCGACACGGTCGATGTCCTGACCTTTGGCATCGGTTCTGGACTGGCGGGAATCGCTGGTGTGGCTGTCTCGTTGTTGGGTTCGGTGGGGCCGAACGTCGGTGGTTCTTACATCGTGGGCTGCTTCATGGTTGTGGTGCTGGGCGGCGTCGGCAACCTCTTTGGCGCCGTTCTGGCGTCCTTCGCGATTGGCTGGCTGACGGATCTGATCGGTGCCGGCCGTCTGCTCAGCCTCTGGCCGGCCATGCCGTCGCCGCTGGCCGCCACGGTGAAGTTTTTTGCGACCACGAGCATGGCCCAGGTGATGGTCTTCGCCCTGATCGTGCTCTTCCTGCAATTCCGTCCCGCGGGCTTGTTCCCGCAGAAGGGACGCATGGTGGAGGCCTGAACCAATGTTTCTACGCCTTCAACAGTCCCGCTGGCCAAAGCTGCTGCTTTGGGTGGTGATCATCGCTGCGATCGTCGCGGCTCCGGCGGTCCTTCCCGTCTTTCGACTCAACCTGCTGGGACGCTTTCTCTCCTTGGCGATCGTCGCCCTGGGCATCGATCTGATTTGGGGCTTCACGGGGTTGCTCAGCCTTGGGCAGGGCATCTTCTTTGCCTTGGGGGGCTATGCGGCCGCCATGTATCTGCAGCTGAATAGTTCAGCGGGTTTCCCCAATGGGATTCCGGAGTTCTTCGGTCTCTACGGCGTGAAGCAACTCCCGGCGTTCTGGGTTCCGTTCCATTCGCCCCTGTTCACCCTGGTGGCGATCTGGCTCATCCCCGCGGTGTTGGCCGCTGTTCTGGGGAACCTGGTCTTCCGTAACCGGATCAAAGGGGTCTACTTCTCGATCCTGACCCAGGCGGCCCTGCTGGTCTTTTTCAACTTCTTTAACGGCCAGCAGAAATTGATCAACGGCACCAACGGTCTCAAGACCGATGTGACCCAGCTGTTTGGTCAGATGGTGGGTTCACCAGAGATGCAGCGCGGCTTCTTCTGGTTCACTGCCCTGATGGTGATTGCGGCCTGGGCCTTTGTGCGCTGGGTGGTCCGCGGCCGCTTCGGCGATGTGTTGATCGCCATTCGCGATGACGAGCCGCGGCTGCGCTTTGCGGGATTCAATCCCACCTTGTTCAAGACGATCGTCTTCGCCATTGCCGGTGGTCTGGCCGGCATCGGCGGAGCGCTCTACACGGTGCAATCGGGCATCGTTTCGCCTCAGTACATGACCGTTCCCTTCTCGATCGAGATGGTGATTTGGGTCGCCGTTGGCGGACGGGGAACCTTGGTGGGGGCGATCTTGGGTGCCGTGGCGATCAACTACGCCAAGAGCCTCGTGAGTGAAGCCATGCCCCAGAGCTGGCTGTTCATCCAGGGCGGTCTGTTCATCCTCGTGGTCACTGCCCTGCCGGAGGGTGTGATCGGTTGGTGGCGTAGCGACGGCCCCCGCAACCTGCTCTCGCGCCTGGGCGTCGCCCGGCGCATGGGGACCTACCCGCAACTGGAACTGGAAGGACAAGAGGAGGTTCAGCCATGAGTGCACCGTTGCTTGAGCTGAGCCAGATCACCGTCAGCTTTGACGGCTTTCTGGCCCTGCGCGATCTGAATCTCAGCCTCCAGCCCGGGGAGCTGCGGGCGGTGATCGGCCCGAATGGTGCTGGCAAGACCACCTTCTTGGATGTGATCACCGGCAAGACCGCTCCGACGGAGGGAGATGTGGTCTTCAAGGGCCGCTCCTTGGTGGGTCGCGCAGAGCACCGCATTGCCCGGCTGGGGATTGGTCGCAAGTTCCAAAGCCCGCGGGTGTTTGAGAAGCTCAGCGTTCAGGAGAATCTGGCCTTAGCTGTCAGCCGGCCGAAGCAGCCCTGGCCCCTGCTGTTTGGCGGTCTTGGTTCAGGGGAGCGCGATCGGGTTCAACACCTGATGGGCATCGTCAACCTGCAGAGCCGCGCCGATTGGCAGGCCGGGGCGCTTTCCCATGGCCAGAAGCAATGGCTAGAGATCGCGATGCTGGTGGGACAGGACCCCGATCTGCTGCTGGTGGATGAACCGGTGGCGGGCCTGACCGATGAGGAGACCGACCTGACGGCTGATTTGCTCAAGTCCCTCGCTGGTGATCACACCGTGCTGGTGATCGAGCACGACATGGAGTTCATCCGCCGCTTGGAGAGTCCCGTGACGGTGCTGCACCAGGGCCACGTCCTCTGCGAGGGAACGATGGATCAGGTGCAGGACGATCCCCGGGTGATTGAGGTCTATCTCGGAACATCAGAGGAGGAACACCCATGACCGCCCTGCTGGAGATCCGCGGGCTGAACACCTATTACGGCGAGAGCCACATCCTGCGCGATGTCGATCTCACCGTGAATGCCGGAGAGATGGTCTGCCTGATTGGCCGTAATGGGGTGGGAAAAACCACCCTGCTGAAGTCGCTGATCGGTTTGCTGCGGGCCCGTCAGGGCACGATCGTGTTCAACGGTGCGGCCCTGGACCGCCAGGCGCCCCACCAACGGGCCCGCGCTGGTGTGGGCTACGTCCCCCAGGGGCGCGAGATCATTCCGCAGCTGACGGTTGAGGAGAACCTGATGCTCGGCATGGAGGCCCTCCCTGGAGGATTGGCCCGCCATCGCCGCATTGATCCCTTCGTCTATGAGTTGTTCCCGATCCTGAGGGAGTTTTTACCCCGCAAGGGCGGGGACCTGAGCGGCGGTCAACAGCAGCAGTTGGCGATTGCCCGGGCCCTGCTGGGGCAGCCCAAGCTCCTGCTCTTGGACGAGCCCACCGAAGGGATTCAGCCCAACATCGTGCAGGACATTGAGTCCGCGGTGCGCCGGATCATTGCTGAGACCGGCATCGGTGTTTTGCTCGTCGAGCAGCACCTCCACTTCGTTCGCCAGGCGGATCGTTACTACGCGATGCAACGGGGGGGCATCGTGGCCAGCGGTCCTACCCGTGAGCTCAGTCAGGACGTGGTTAATCGCTTCCTCAGCGTCTGAGCTCAGTCCGCCAGGAGTGGATCAAAGAGCGCTCTGACCTCTTCCAAGCTGAGGGGAGTCAGAGCGGCTCCATCCACGCTGGTGATGGGTCTGCAGCTGAGGCTGTTGATCAGCAGCCAACGGTCGCCGTCTTGGGGTGTGGCATCCAACTGCTCTTCTGTGGCTAGGCCACGCTCCAGCAGTTGCCCCCGCATGACCCCGGGGAGGCAGCCGCTGCTGAGCGCGGGCGTGAGCCATTGCCCTTGGCGCTGCACCAGCAGGTTGGCGGCGGTCCCGCAGCAGAGTTCACCGCTGGTACTCAGCAGTAGGGCGTCTTCGGCTCCGGCGCCGCGGGCCTCGCGGCGGGCTTGCACCGCCTGCCCGTAGGCAAAGGTTTTGCAATGACTCAGGCGGCTGGAGCCATTGCGCCGCTCATGGCGACTGACGATGACCTGAACCGGCGCAAACGTCGGGGCATGGGCGCTGAGCTGCAGCCAGAAACGCGGATCCAGGGCGTCTGGGCGATCCAGACCGCGGCCGCCGCTGCCGGCACTCCAGTTCAGCCGCAGGGCGCCCTGGCCTGCAGGCAGGTTGCAACGCGTAATCGCTTCCTCCACCAGTGGTTGGACCACGGCCGTTTGGGGCGGTTCGGGCAGGCCCAGCAGCGCCGCACTACTGCGCCAGCGCTCAAGGTGGGGCTCCAGTAGACGGGCACGTCCGTCCAGCACCAGCACCGTTTCGAACAGGCCATCGGCGAGCAGTAAGCCGCGGTCGTTCAGGGGGAGTTGTAGGGCGTTGGCTTCGCCCCAGCGCCCATCGCTCCAGACCAGGCTGTGGCCTGTCATGCCAGGGCCTCCAGCAGCGGGTTCAGCTTCCAACCCAGCTCCTCGGCTTCAGCTTTGGGATCGGAGTCGGCCACGATCCCGCAGCCCGCATGGCAGCGCAGGGTGGTGCCGTGTTGCAGCACGGTGCGGATCAGGATGCTGCTGTCGAAGCTGCCATCCCAATCCCGCCGTAGCAAGGAGCCGCAGTAGGGCCCGCGGGCCACGGGCTCGAGTTCAGCGATGCGCTGGCAGGCCCGTAACTTGGGCGCCCCTGTGATCGAGCCCCCCGGCCAGCAGGCCTCGAGCAGGTCCACCCAGTCGGCTCCGGCTTTCAGTTGCCCGGTCACCACAGAGGTGAGGTGGTGGACCTGCGCGTAACTCTCCAGTCCGACCAGTTGCGGGACTTGGATCGAGCCGCTTTGGCAGACCCGGCCCAGGTCGTTGCGCAGCAGGTCCACGATCATCACGTTCTCGGCGCGGTCTTTGCTGCTGCAGACCAAGTCCGCTGCCTGGTCGGCGTCCTGCTCCGGATCGGATCTCCGCGGCCGGGTGCCTTTGATCGGCCTGGTCTCTACCAGGCCGCTGGGGCTGACCTGCAGAAAGCGTTCCGGCGAGGCGGAGATCACCGCTTCTCCAGGGGCCACGACCAGGCCGGCGAAGGGGGCGGGGCAGCGCCGCCGCAGCCGCTCAAACAGCTGCAGCGGGTCGGCGGGAGCGGGCAGCTCAGTGGAGCAGCAGGCGGTGAGGTTGGCCTGAAAGATGTCTCCGCTCGCGATCCGTTCGCGGATCTGCTGGACCCCATCGCTGAACTGCTCTGGGCTGGTCTGCCACTGCCAGTCCGCAATGGCCGCCGCAGCTGCTGGGCCGGGGCCGCTGGTTGCCAGTCCTGAGGCCCAGGTGGCCATGGCTTCGAGGCGCCCTGGATCGAACCCCTCCAGCCAGAGGGTGCGCTCCTGCAGGTCAAAGCGAAAGATGGGGTCGTGGCGCGCCATCCAGAGGGTCGCCATCGCATCGGGCTTCCAGTGCGCCGCGGGTTCCACCCAGGCCGCCGCCTCGTAGCTCAGCCAGCCGCACCAGTGCCCTTCCCCGAGCTCCCGCAAGGCCGCAAACGGATCGCAGCTTTCGGTTTCCCCGGGGAGGCCGCGGCAGACGATCTGCTCGAGCGGGTCGGCGGCCAGGCTGGCCCAGCGCCCCAAGTCTCTGCCGTCCCCATCCAGCCAGATCAGCCCCTCTGATCCAAAACGGGCGGCGAGATGGCGGGCTAGATCAGCGGGTTCGATCCAGGGCAGCGGCGCTCTGGCCATCACTCAGCGGCTCGCCAGATCGGGGCGCCCGGCCTCGATCAGGGCCGCATCACGAATCCGGCAGCTGTCGCAGACGCCGCAGGGCTGCTCGCCGCCGCTATAGCAGCTCCAGGTTTGATCAATCGGGACCCCCAAGCGCAGAGCCTCTTCGACGATCTTGGTCTTGCTCCACTCCACCAGGGGGGCCCAGAGCTGGGTGCCATGGCCCTCGCGGCCGGCTTTGCTGGCCAGGTCGGCCAGGGTCTGGAAGGCGCCGAGGTAATCCGGACGGCAGTCGGGGTAGCCGGAGTAGTCGACGGCATTGACCCCCAGGACAAGCCGCTCGGCCCCGCGCGCTTCCGCCAGGCTTAGGCCGATGGCGATGAAGACCGTGTTCCGCCCCGGGACATAGGTGCTGGGGATGACGCCCTCCTTCACGCCTTCGCTGGGCACATCCATGGCGGTGTCGGTCAGGGCGGAGCCGCCCCAGGCGGCCAGGTTGACCTGGATGGTTTGGTGTTCGGCGAGGCCCAGGGTCTGGGCGACGGCCGCGGCGGCCTGCAGCTCGCGCCGGTGGCGCTGGCCGTAGTCGAAGGAGAGGCCGATCACGCGGTAGCCCTCCGCTTGGGCGAGGGCGGCGGCGGTGGCGGAATCCAGCCCTCCGGAGAGCAGGGCGATCGCAGTGGGCAAGGTTTCGGTGGAGGGCACCGACTCCATGATGCCCACTCGCCTCAGCGCACCCCCAGCCACTTGTGGGATTGCAGGCTCAGGCGCCAGCGAGGCTGGGACTGCACAAACTCCAGGGCCAGGGCCTGGCCTTCGCGGCAGTCCCAGCCCGGTTGCAGCAGCCAGGTCGCCTGGGGGGCCTGGCTGGCGCTGACCTCGGCAAAGAGCAGATCTGCAGCGTCATGCACCACGACCTTCAGCTCATCGCAGCGTTGCAGCAGCTCGGCCCGGGGAGGTTGATGGCGCTTGGGGGAGAGGCTGATCCAGTCGGGGGATCCCGTCAGGGGATCCACGCCGCTGGTTTCCAGGTGGATGGGCAGCGAGCAGTGCTGGCGGATGGCCGCGCTGAGCGCGTCGAGGTTGTGGTGCAGCGGTTCGCCGCCCGTGAGTACAACGAAGGACGCGCCCGCTGAGGCCGCCTCTGCGCAGGCCAAGGCCAGTTCCTCAAGGCTCTGCTGCGGGTGCACCTCGGCGGGCCAGGAGTGCTTGGTGTCGCACCAGCTGCAACCGACCCTGCAGCCCCCGAGACGAATGAAAAAGGCGCTGCGGCCGGCATGGAGGCCCTCCCCCTGCAGGGAGTGGAAGGTCTCCACGACGGGTAGGCCGCTGGAGCCCAATGGCTCCTGCTCACTCATGCCGCCGAGATGTTCGCCCCTTGGGCAATCGCTTCACTGGGGCTGGAGGGCAGGCGCTGTTGCGCCGCTTCGATCAGACCCCGGAAGAGCGGGTGGGGTTGGCCCGGGCGGGAGAGGAATTCCGGGTGGTACTGGCAGGCGGTGAAGAAGGGGTGGTTCTTCAGCTCGATCAGCTCCACCAGGCGGCCATCGGGGGAGGTGCCGCTGATCTCGTAGCCCGACTCCAGGAAGAGGTTGCGGTAGGCGTTGTTGAACTCGTAGCGGTGGCGGTGGCGCTCGTAGACCACCTCATCGCCATAGACGCGGTGGGCCAGCGTGCCGGGCGCGACGCGGCAGGGGTAGACCCCGAGGCGCATTGTGCCGCCCAGGTCGACCACATCCTGTTGCTCGGGCAACAGGTGAATGACCGGGTGCGGGCTGTCAGCGTTCAGTTCGGCGCTGGTGGCTCCCGTCAGTCCGGCCTGGTTGCGGGCCCACTCGATCACGGCACATTGCATCCCCAGGCAGAGGCCGAGGAAGGGGACCCGCTGCTCCCGGGCCCAGCGGATGGCCGCCACCTTGCCGTCGACGCCGCGGTTGCCAAAGCCACCGGGGACGACCACGGCATCCATGCCGCGCAGCAGGGCCTCCGGCCCTTGCTCTTCGATTTGCTCGGCACAGATCCAATGCAGATCCAGGGCGGCATCGCGGTCGATGCAGGCATGGCGCAGGGCTTCGACCACCGAGAGGTAGGCGTCGTTGAGCTGCACGTACTTGCCCACCAGGGCCACTTTCACGGCGGGGCCGGGGTTGCGCAGCTTGGTGACCATCTGCTCCCAGCGCTGCATGTCGGACTCGTGGTCCGTCAGGCCCAACAGATCGAGCACCTCGCGGCAGAGCCCCTCCTTCTCGAGGGTGATCGGAACGGCGTAGATGCTGTCGGCATCGAGGGCGGGGATCACCGCCCGGGTGGGGACGCCGCAGAAGCCGCCGATCTTGCCCTTCAGCTCCTCATTGATCTCGCGGTCGCTGCGGCAGACCAGGACGTCGGGCTGGATGCCAATGGAGCGCAGCTCCTTGACCGAGTGCTGGGTCGGCTTGGTTTTGAGTTCACCGGAGGTGCCGATGTAGGGCAGCAGGGTCACGTGCACGTAGGCCAGGTCGTTGCGGCCCACATCCCCCCGGAATTCGCGGATGGCTTCGAGGAAGGGCAGGGACTCGATGTCACCGACCGTGCCGCCGATCTCGGTGATCACCACATCAGCACCACTGTTGGCGGCGACGCGGTGGATGCGCTCGCGGATCTCACCGGTGATGTGGGGGATCACCTGCACGGTGCCGCCGTTGTAGTCGCCGCGGCGCTCCTTGTTGATGACCGATTGATAGATCGAACCGGTGGTCACGCTGTTCAGGCGCGACATGGCGGTGTCGGTGAAGCGCTCGTAGTGACCCAGGTCCAGGTCGGTCTCGGCGCCGTCTTCGGTGACGAAGACCTCACCGTGCTGGAACGGGCTCATCGTGCCCGGGTCCACGTTTAAGTAGGGGTCGAGCTTCAGGATTGAGACGCTGTAGCCGCGGCTCTTGAGCAGGCGCCCCAGGCTGGCCGCCACGATCCCTTTGCCGATGCTGGACACCACGCCACCGGTCACGAAGACGAATTTGGCCATGGCTCCTGAAGCGACCCTTCAATGTACCGGCCTGATCTAGGGGCCCTCGCCGCGAAGGTCTATTGATCCAGCAGGCTGCGGAGCATCCAGGCGGTTTTTTCGTGGATCTGCAGCCGTTGGGTCAGCAGATCGGCCGTGGGCTCATCGCTGGCGGCATCGGCCAGGGGGAAGATGCTGCGGGCGGTGCGGGCCACGGACTCGTGGCCGCTGACCAGCAGCCGAACCATCTCCAGGGCGGCGGGTTGCTGGGGGGCTTCCTGAATGGAGGCGAGCTTGGCCAGGCTGCTGCCGCCATGGGGGGCGACGACCCCGAGGGCGCGGATGCGTTCGGCGATGACGTCCAGGGCGGTCCACAGCTCCGTGTACTGGTCCATGAACATCAGATGGAGCGTGTTGAACATCGGCCCCGTGACGTTCCAGTGGAACCCGTGGGTGTTGCCGTAGAGGACATAGGTGTCCGCCAGCAGGCGGCTGAGGCCCTGGGCGATCTCCTGGCGCTGGGCCTCGGGGATGCCGATGTCGATGCTGGGCATGGAATTGGCCATCTCTCGGGCGCGCTGCTGCCCGATTGATAGCTGGATTTTCAGCCGCTGGGAGCGCTGTCTCCGTCGATGTTCAGCAAGTAGTCATGCACCCGGCAGCGGCGCTGGGGTTGCCGCAGTTTGAGCAGGGCGCGGGTTTCGATCTGGCGGACGCGCTCACGGGAGAGGTGCAGGTCTTCGCCGATCTGGGAGAGGGTTTGCGGGGTGTCGTTCTCCAGGCCGAAGCGCAGGCGGATGACCTCGGCCTCGCGGCCGCTCAGCTCCTCGAGGAGGGCTTCGAGGTCGTCGTGGAGTTGGGTCTTGGTCAGGGCCTGCTCCGGGGTGGCGTGGCCGTCCTCCAGCAGATCCCCCAGCTCCGTGTCTTGGTCGCGGCCCACCCGGGTGTCCAGGGAGACCGAGCGCGGCACCCGCATCAGGGTGAGGCGAATCACCTCTTCGCTGAGGCCCAGTTCCTTGGCGAGGTCGGCCACGGAGGCCAGACGTCCGTGTTCGCTGGCGATCTGGCGCTGCGCTTTTTTGATCCGGTTGAGCTTCTCGGTGACGTGAACCGGCAGCCGGATCGTGCGGCTTTGGGTGGCGATGGCCCGGGTAATCCCCTGGCGGATCCACCAGTAGGCGTAGGTGCTGAAGCGGAAGCCGCGGGTGGGGTCGTACTTCTCCACCGCCCGCTCGAGCCCCAGGGTGCCCTCCTGCACCAGGTCCAGCAGCTCCATGCCCCGTTGCTGGTATTTCTTGGCGACGGCCACCACCAGGCGCAGGTTGGCCTGGATCATCCGATCTCGGGCCCGGCGCCCCTGGTGGAGCGCCTGCTTGAGTTCGGCGATGCTCAGCTCCGAGAGGGTGGCCCAGGCTTCATGGCCTGCCTTGAGGGACGCTTTGAGCTCGGCGCCGCTGCGCTGCTGGTGTTCGGACCAGAGCTGAAGGCTGGGCCAGTGCCCCAGATGGGAGGCCAACTGTTGGCGGCTGTGCTCCAGCTCCTCCAGGACCTGGACTTCAGGCGATTGTTGGGCGAGTTTGCGGCGTTCCTGCAGCAGTCGTTCGCGACGCTGGACCAGCCGGGCCAGGGTGAGTTCCTCCTCATGGCTGAGCAGGTCAACGCGACCGATGTCCTGCAGGTACAGGCGCACCAGGTCACTGCTGCCGCGCTTTTTGCCGGAGTTTGCTGGTGGACGGGGAGGACCTTTGGCCATAGGCCGATGGCGATTGCCACCATCAAGCTTCAGGTCTCAACTGAGACAGTGCCCTAAAGCCTTTGTTTGTATTCGGGTTCTGCCGGGAAGGATCAGTCCTCCTCGTCCACCCAGGTGCTGGCCACATGCAGCTCCTCGAGCTGCTTCTCGGCCACGCCGCCGGGGGCGCTGGTCATCAGGCAGCGCGCCTGTTGGGTCTTGGGGAAGGCGATGGTGTCGCGGATGGACTCCTCGCCCGCCAGCAGCATCACCATCCGGTCGACCCCGAAGGCCAGGCCGCCGTGTGGCGGGGCGCCCATGTCGAGGGCTTCCATCAGGAAGCCGAACTGGGCATTGGCCTCCTCCAGGGGCAGGCCCACGGTCTCCAGCACCTGGCGCTGCAGGGCCGAATCGTGGATGCGCAGAGAGCCGCCACCGAGCTCTAGGCCGTTGAGCACCAGGTCGTAGGCCTGGGCGCGGGCGCCGGGCAGGGTCTCGGCCCAGGCGGCCGGATCGCTGCCGAGGTCGTCGGTGTTTGGGGCGCAGAAGGGGTGGTGCAGCGCCTCGTAGCGGTTCTCGTCGGCGTTGAACTCGAACATCGGGAAATCCACCACCCAGAGGAAGTTCCAGCTGTCGTTCTCGCCGTCGGCTTTGACCATGCCCAGTTCCCGGGCCAGGTACTGACGGACGCGGTCCAGGGCCTTGTTGACCGTTGCGGTGTCGCCGGCCCCGAAGAGGATCAAGGTGCCGGGCTCGGCGCCAGTGCGCTTCAGCAGCTCCGCCTTCTTCTCGTCGCTGAGGTTGTCCTTGATGGCGCCGATCGTGTCGATCTCACCGCCTTCGCGGACGCGGATGAAGGCCAGGCCGCCGGCGCCGGCTTTTTGGGCTTCGCTGAAGACATCGCCGCCGGGTTTGATGCGGACGTTGGAGACGGCGTCGTTGCCGCCGGGGACGGCGATGCATTTGACCGAGCCCCCGGAGGCCACGGCGCCGCTGAAGACCTTGAAGCCCATGTCAGCCACCAGGTCGCTGACGTTCACCAGCTCCATGCCGTAGCGGGTGTCGGGGCGATCGGTGCCGTAGCGCTCCATGGCCTCGTGCCAGGTCAGGCGCGGGAAGGGTCGGGGCAACTCGATGCCTTTGACGCTCTTCCAGATGGCTGCGATCAGGGATTCATTGAGCTCCAGGATCTGCTCCTGATCCATGAAGCTCATCTCCATGTCCAGCTGGGTGAATTCCGGCTGGCGGTCGGCCCGAAGGTCCTCGTCGCGGAAGCAGCGCGCCACTTGGTAGTAGCGCTCGATGCCGCCCACCATCAGCAGCTGCTTGAACAGCTGGGGGGATTGGGGCAGGGCAAACCACTCGCCGCCGCAGACCCGGCTGGGGAGGATGTAGTCGCGGGCTCCTTCGGGGGTCGAGCGCGTCAGCACAGGTGTCTCGACCTCGATGAAGCCTTGCTCTTCGAGGAAGCGGCGCGCGGCCTGAATCGTCTGGGCGCGCAGGCGCAGGTTGCTGTTCATGCGCTCGCGGCGCAGGTCGAGGTAGCGGTGGCGCAGCCGCAGCTCCTCGCGGGTGTTCTCCTCGTCGTGCACAGAGACGGCAAAGGGCAGGTTGCCCTTGACGCTGTTCAGCACGCGGATGGAGCTGGCCAGCACCTCGATCTGACCGGTGGAGAGCTTGTCGTTAATGGCATCGGCGGGGCGCTCGCGCACCTTGCCCTCCACCTGGATCACCGTTTCGTTGCGCAGGTGTTCCGCCACGGCGAACATCTCGGCGCCGTTGTCGGGGTCGACGGTGATTTGAACGGTGCCGCTGCGGTCGCGCAGATCGATGAAGATCACACCGCCGTGGTCACGGCTGCGGTCGACCCAGCCGCACAGCTGCACAGCCTGGCCGGTGGCGCTCTGACGCAGGTCGCCGCATCCGTGGCTGCGCATGTGGAAACAAGTGGGTGATCGGCGATTGTCCCACTTGGAGTGGGCTCAGTGCCGGTAGAAGGGGCGCCTGACCACCTCGGCGGCTTCGGCTTTGCCCCGGATTTCGACGGCCAGGCTGGTGCCGAGCTTGGCGGCGCCGGTGGCCACGCTGGCCAGGGCAATCCCGGCCTGCAGGCTCGGGGACCAGGTGCCGCTGGTGACGGTCCCGACCACCTCTCCGTTCTGGAGAACCGGGTAGCCATGGCGGGGGATGGCGCGGCCCTGGAGCTTCAGCCCAACCAGGCGCCGTTTCAGCCCGTCCGCGGTTTGCTGCTCGAGGACCGGGCGGCCGATGAAGTCCTTGGGCATTTCCAGATGCACCAACCAGCCCAGGCTGGCCTCCAGGGGCGAGGTGCTGGCATCCATGTCACTGCCATAGAGATGCATGCCCGCCTCCAGTCGGAGGGTGTCGCGGGCACCCAGGCCGCAGGGTTTGACGCCCCGCTCCAGGCAGGTGGTCCAGAAGCGTTGGCCGGCATCGGCGGAGAGCAGCAGCTCAAAGCCGTCCTCACCGGTGTATCCGGTCCGTCCAACAAACGCCTCACCCAGGCCAGGCAGCGTCAGCTCCCGGTGGCCAAAGCGCGGCAGCCCAGCGAGGGAGCAGCCCGCCAACTCCTCCAGGTGCTGTGCGGCCTCCGGTCCCTGTAGGGCCAGCAGCGTGCCGGAGCCCTTCAGGTCGATCAGCTCGATGCCGGCGGGCTCCAGCTGGCTGCGCATCCAGGCCGTGTCGCTCTCGGCACAGGCGGCGTTGATCACCAGCACCAGTTCGTGGACCTGCTCGTTCTCCAGCCAGCCCCGGTCGTAAATGATCAGGTCGTCCCGGATGCCCCCTTCGGCATTGAGCAGGACCGAATAGCAGGCCTCGCCAGGCCCAATCCGAAAGAGGTCGCTGGGCACCAGGCCCTGCATGGCGTCCTTGACGTTGGCTCCCCGCAGGCGCAGGACGCCCATATGGGAGATGTCAAACAGGCCGCAGTGGTCACGGACGGCTTGGTGCTCGTCGATCAGGCCGCTGAATTGCACGGCCATCTCCCAGCCGGCAAACGGGACCATCCGTCCGCCGGCCTCCCGCGCCGCATCGAAGAGCGGCGTGCGCTGGAGGGAAGGCGAGGCGGCCATGGCAGTCCAATGCTCAGGCGGATCCTATGGATCTTGTTCAACAAGGGGAAGAGAACCCGGAGCTTTGCCGCTTCCTATGGCCGCCACGGGACGGCCTGATTACGGTTGGCAGCCCAAGCCTCCAAAGCGATAGGCCCGCGTCCCTGCTGCAGAAGTTGCCGCCACTGCGCCTCCCCCAAGGGGGTGGAGTTGGGTTGGTGCCGTCTGCGCAAGCTGCCGATTCATCCGGAGCTGGCGGGGGAGTTGTGGTGCCATCACTGGACGGCTCGGCCGCCGCGTCTGCCCGTTGTCGGTCAAGGGGACGGCCTGCAGCCAGCGATGCGCGACCGCCAGCTCGCCCTGACGGACGTTCTTGAAAGCTGAAGCAAAACCGAAGATCTTTGATCTCTTCTGTTTTGTTGTCTGGGCGTCCTGGATTGCCGTGCTGTAGGTGTCAAGCTGAGCCGATCAAGTTTTGGGGTACGGGAGGTCAGAGACGCATGCTCACGTCCACCATCGCGACTCCGATTGAGCTGATGTCCGCCCAGGTGGACAGCGAGACCCTCTCGTTCCCCACCGGTGCTGCGATCTTCAGCAGTGGCCAGACGGCTAACGCCATTTACGGCGTGCGCCGCGGCATCGTTGAAGTGATTGACGCCAACGGCGACAAGCTCTGCTGCAGGCCGGGTGAGTTGTTCAGCTACCAGGACATCGTTTGGAAGGACGGTGTCTATCGCAATGACGCCGTCGCCCGCACGCCGGTGGAGTTGGTCAAGCTCGATCGCCTGCGCTTCCTGAACCTGCTGCATAACCACCCCACCCTGGCGGTGCAGTTGATCGCCCAGCAGCACGAGCGGCTGCGTGAGCAGCGCGCCAGCGGCACCTGCGCCTACTGAATCAGCGATCCAGCAGGAAGAGCAGGCTGCGCACCACCTTGGCGGCCAGCACGCTGCTGACGCCGCTGGGGTCGAGCATGGGCGCCAGTTCCACCACATCGGCGGCCACCAGGTTGTGGTGGCGCAGTTCATCCACCAGGGCGGCGAAGTCCCGCCAGAGGAACCCCCCCGGCTCCGGGGTGCCCGTACCGGCCATCACCGCAGGGTCAAACCAGTCCAGATCAACCGTGAGATAAAGCGGCTTGCCCCGGAGTGGCTTGAGCGCCTCGGCCATCCGCTCGATCGCGACCAGGCGTCCGGTTTGGCGCAGTTCGCTGAATTCCTCGCGGGTGCCACTGCGGATGGCGATCTGCAGCAGCTGTTGGCTGGGCAGGACCTCCAGGCAGCGGCGCATGGCGCAGGCATGGCTGTGGTTGGCGCCGAGCCACTCATGGCGCAGGTCGGCGTGGGCATCGAGTTGCACCAGCACCAGTTCGGGATGCTGCTCGGCGACGGCGGCCACTGCTCCTGAGCTGATGGAGTGCTCACCGCCCAGCATCAGCGGCTTGAGGCCCAGCCCCAGCACCGCCTGCGTCGCCTGCTTCACCGCCGCCACTACCGGCTCTGGGGCGCCGAAGGGGATGTCCACGGCGCCCAGGTCGGCAATGGCCAGTTCCTCGAGATCCCGATCGAGCTGGGGGCAGTAGCTCTCGAGGCCCGGGCTGACCTCGCGGATCGCCGCTGGGCCAAAGCGGGTGCCAGGCCGGAAGGAGGTGGTGCCGTCGTAGGGCACGCCGAATAGGCCCACCCGGCAGCCGGCGGGATCCCGCTGGCTGCCCATGTAGATGGCGCCGTCTCTGTCAAAGAGGTCGTTCATGCGTTGATCGCGCGTTCGATGGCGGCGGGGATGGCGTCAAAGGCGCCGCGCTGCCAGCGGGGACTCCAGATCTGGCAGCCATCGACCACGGCCGCGGCGCGGGAGGGATCCGGCTCCAGATAGCGGCGGCCGTCGATGGCGGCGAAGGTCCAACTCCACCAGCCGCTCGGGTACATCGGCACCCAGCCGTACATCGGATCGGCGTGGCCAAAGACCTCGCGGATCACCTGGACGGTGTCGATGTGGACCTGGCGAAAGGCCTCGGGGGATTCGCTCTGGGTGGCGAAGACGCCACCGGGCTTGAGGATGCGGCGGCACTGCTCGAAGAAGGCCCGGTTGAACAGGCCTTCGGCGGGGCCAGCGGGATCAGAGCCATCGACGATCACCACGTCGTAACTGGCGTCAGCGGCATTGGCGGCCCAGGCGATGCCGTCGCCCACGGTCAGGTGGAAGCGGGGATCGCTCCAGCAGCCTGCGCCGATGGAGGGCAGGTGCTGCTGGCTCCACTCCACCACCAGTCCGTCGATCTCGACCATGTCCAGGTGCTGCACGCCGGCGTGGCGCAGGCACTCGCGGGCGGTGCCGCCGTCCCCACCGCCAATCACCAGCACCCGCTCCACCGCTTCGGCGCTGCAGAGCGCTGGGTGCACGATCGATTCGTGGTAGTGCCGCTCCTGCCGCTCGGCGGTCATCCAGCAGCCATCGAGCAGCAGGCCCTTGCCGTAGCGCTCGCTCTCGATGATGGTGACCTTCTGGAAGGGGGATTGCTCTTCGGCGATCACCCGCCCGGCCAGTCCGTAGCGGACACCATCAAAGATCTCGTCCACCCAGCCGGGGGTTGGAGCGGGAGCGGCACTGTCGGCCATCGCAGGGGCGCGGGGAGATCTCTCCAGATTTGCGCACCGCCCTCCCTAGGCCTTGAGGGCCTCGATGAGCTCAGGGCGGCTGTGCCAGCTCCAGGGGCCGCTGGTGACGGCGTCGATCTGCAGCTCCCGGCGCAGGTCCTCCAGGTTGCGGGGCATCAGAGCTTCCCAGGGCTGGGCAAAGAGGGGTTGGGCGTTGGCACCCATCTCCAGCCCTTCACTGATGCGGCCAAAGGCATAGGCCGTGGTGTGGGCCTTGTCGGCGTGGCTTTCCAGCTCATCGATCGGGGTGTCATCCCTGAACCAATTCAGCAGCAGGGACATCAGGTCGGTGAAGGCCAATCCTGGGTGGGAGAACTGGGCGACGCTGACGCTGATCACCCCCAATTCGCCGAAGTTGTCCAGGCTGAAGCCGGTGAGGATGTGGTGTAGGTCGTGGGTCGCGTAGACCCGGTAGTTGATGTAGTCGGCGTCGGTCTCGAGATTGCTGAAGAAGCTGGGCTCGGGGAAGAAGTTGATGTCGTAGCCCAGGGCCCCGAGCACCGTGGCGTAGGTGTGACCCAGGCTGCCTTTGGGCAGGGCTTTCAGGGCCGCTGGGTCGTAGGGCCCGCTGAGCTGCCGGGTTTGGATCAGCCGCTCGGCTTCGGGATCGCGGGCCAGACGCTTGCGGCAGAGCTTCATCGGGTTGGAGTCCCGCAGCCGGTGGGAGAGCTCAAAGACGTTCTGGGCTGACTCCCCTCCTCCAGCCGCCAGGTCCATCAAGCCCAGAAAGCCCTGGATTTGCTCGGGGCTGGCCAGGCGATCGAGGTAGCGAAAACCCATGAGGGCTCAAGTGCCGGCCCCTCAAACTAGAAATGGTTTTTCGATCAGACCGCGTCCTGCTGCTCCTGGCGGATCTGGGCCTTGGCCTGCTGCCAGAGACCCTCGAGTTCGCGGATGCTGCGGCCCTGAAGATCGCCCCCCAGGGCGGCTTCGACGCGGGAGAAGCGATCGAGGAAGCGACGGTTGGTGCCCGCGAGGCCTTCCTCGGGTTCGATGCCGCACCAGCGCGCCACGTTCACCAGGGTGAAGAGGACATCACCGAGTTCCTCCTGGGCGTGACGCTTGTCCCCTGAGGCCACGGCTTCCTTGAGCTCCTCGAGCTCCTCGTGCACCTTCTCCCAGACGCCGTTCATGTCATCCCATTCGAAGCCCGCCTTGGCGGCTTTCTTGGAGATGGTCATCGCTCCGGCGAGGGCGCCTTGGCCGCGCACCTTGCCCGCCAGGCGATCGCTCAGGGGACTGGCGGAGGGCGGAGCCTCTCCTTTTTCGCTGGCTTTGATGGCCTCCCAGGTGTCCTTGACCGCGGCGCTGTCTTCGGCGATGGCATCGCCAAAGACGTGGGGGTGGCGGCGGATCAATTTCTCGCTGATCCCCCGCGCGATGGCCTCGAGATCGAAGCGCTGCTCCTCCTGGGCGATCTGGGCATGGAGGACCACCTGCAGCAGTAGATCGCCAAGTTCTTCCTTGAGGTGGACGTCATCCCCATGGCGGATGGCATCGGCCACCTCGTGGGCCTCCTCGAGCACATAGGGCACCAGGGACTTGTGGGTTTGCTCCAGGTCCCAGGGGCAGCCCCCATCGGGATCGCGCAGCTTGGCGACCACCGCGATCAGCTCTTGCAGGGCGTCGCTCATCGAAGGGGGCCAGTTGGCTCCTCACGATCTCATTGCGCTGCAGGCCGGCGGCTGAACCAAAGCCGGTTGAACAGGGCCTGCAGCAGTTGTGTCGCTGGCTCCATCCCCGCCCGATGCAATTGCCCCGCCAGTCGAGTTGCATCCACGGAGTAGACCCCGGCATTGCGGGAAGCCATCACGCGCTCGATCGATTCGGAGTCCATGCCTTGGGCGTGGAAGCGGGCGCGGGCGATCGCCTGCCAGAGCTCCATGTCCGCCCCGGGTTCTTCACTGAAGCCGCTGATCACCAGCACGCCCCCAGGACCGACGCGGGTACAGAGCTGATGGAGGAAGTCCTCTTGCTCAGCCGGAGGAAGCAGGTGCAGGACGTTGTGGCAGATCACCGCGTGAAAACAGCCCGGCACCTCCTTGAGGTTGTTTGGGGCCCAGGCGATGCGATCGCCCGCTTGGGCGCGCGCGATCACGGCGTCGCAGAACCCCCGCATCTGCTCGCTCGGCTCCACCAGCTGCAGGTGTGCGCCGGGCATGGCCTTAAGCAGGCTAGGCAGTTCTTCCCCTGCCCCAGGGCCCACCACGAGCGCCGATGAGGCCGTTGGCACGAGGGCCCCGAGTGCAGCAGCGGCGAGCTCGAAGTGGGTGTCGTAGGCGGGAATCAGCCGGCGAATGCTCTGGTCGTAGTGCCGGCCGTAGTCGCCATCGAAGTCAAGGAGCGCCATGGGGCTTCGCGATTGCCTGTGGTCTAGCGACGGCGCCAGAGCCGTGGCATGGGATCACCGTCCTGCAGCAGGTGCAGCCAGGCGCTGGCCTCGACGCCAACCAGGGCCACCCAGAGCAGCCGATCCTGCTGCTTGAGCCAGATCAGAACTTCGCTGCTCGAGGGGACTCCCCAGGGGTGCAGCAGGCCGCTCAATAGCAGGACAATGCCGAGGCCATAGCCCACCCGCACCAGGGTTCCGACCACAGGCGTGTGGGACAGGAGCGAGCGATGTCGCAGGGTCTTGCGGTAGGGCCACCAGAGCCAGCGCAGGGGCCCCCAGCGTTGGTAGGGCCGGGAGTTGGTGTCGAGATCGGGGGAGAGCCAGAGGCCTCCGATCAGGAAGGCCAGGGTGCTGACGACCGTTCCGAGAGGTCCAAGCCAGGGCCACCAGAGCAGCCCATAGGGCAGGGCCAGCCAACAGGTGGCGCGGTCGTGTTGCTGGCCGCTGGCCATCGCCGGGGGTGAATGCTGCCCTGCAGAATGCCGTAACCGCCCGGTTAGCTCAGCGGTAGAGCGCCTGCCTTACAAGCAGGATGTCGCTGGTTCGAACCCGGCACCGGGCATCACTGCACTAGTGGGCTGAGGACAGCTCCCCGCCGCGGCCGCCGGCTTCTTCTGCCACGCCGATGCGGGCGAAGAGATCGGTGCTCTCTTGGTTGAGGTTGATCACCTCGACCTGGCTGCCGCCAAGCTTGAGCTTGCGGATGACCTGATCCAGGGCGGTCACGCCGCTTTGGTCCCAGATGTGGGCCTCACCCATGTCGATGGTCACGCGAGCGGGATGCTCGTGCAGCTCAAAGCCCTGGCGGAAGTAGATGCTGCTGACGAAGAACAGTTGACCGCGAACGCGGTAGATGCGGTGCTCGCTGCCGCTCTGCTCACTGCTGACCTCGATCACCTTGGCGACCTTGCGGCTGAAAAGGATCCCCGCCAGAGCCACACCGGAGAGCAGGCCCACCGCCAGGTTGTGGGTCAGCACGGTCACCACCACCGTCAGCAGCATCACCGAGGTGTCGCTCTTGGGGATGCGGCGGATGCTGCGGATCGAATCCCAGTTGGCGGTGTTGATGGCGATCATCACCATTACCCCCACCAGGGTGGCCATCGGGATCTGATTCACCCATTGGCTGGCCAGCAGGATCATCGCCAGCAGGCTCACGCCCGAGGTCAGGGTGGAGAGGCGGGTGCGGCCGCCATAGCCCACGTTCATCACCGACTGGCCCACCAGGGCGCAGCCGGCCATGCCGCCGAAGAACGAACTGACGATGTTGCCGATGCCCTGGCCGCGGGCTTCCTGGTTTTTGTGGGACGAGCTGTCGGTGACGTCGTCGAGGATGTCCTGGGTCAAGAAGGTCTCCATCAGACCCACCAGGGAGATGGCCAGGGCGGTCGGAAGGATCAGGCCCAGGGTGCCCGTGGTGAAGGGAACCTGCGGGATCCCGAATTGAGGAAGGCCGCTGGGCAGGGTGCCGAGGCTGCTGACCGTGGGCACATCCAGGCCCATGTGAATCGAGATTCCCGTCGAGATCAGGATCGCCACCAGGGCCGATGGCAGGACCTTGGTGAAGCGCGGCATCACGTAGATGATCACCAGGGTCAGGACCATCAGGCCCCAGACCGCCGGCAGCTGTCCCGCGGTCACCGCCACCTTCTCGGGGTGGAAGAAATCAAGGCCGAGCTGAGGAAGCTGGGCCAGGAAGATCAGGATTGCCAGGGCATTGACGAAGCCCGCCATCACCGGTTGCGGCACGAAGCGCATCTGGTGGGCGAGCCGTAGATAGCCCCAAGCGATCTGCAGAACACCCGTCAGGACCCCGGCCGCCAGCAGGTACTGCAGGCCCATGCCTTCGCCGAGGGCGTTGCCCTGCTCCACCAGCCCGGTCATCAGCAGGGCGGTGGAGCCCGTGGCCGAGGTGATCATCGCGGTGCGCCCGCCAAAGACCGCCAAGGTCACCGAGAGCATGAAGGCGCCAAAGAGACCCACCCGCGGATCCACGCCGGCGATTCCGGAGAAGGCGATCGCCTCTGGGATCATCGCGAAGGCCACCACCAGGCCCGAGAGGATGTCCCGATGGGGTTTGCCCCACCATTCTTTGAGGGCGAAAGTCATAGGGATCGGCGGCGGCTGTCGTCTGGCGTTCCCTACAGGGAACCGCCCGCTGGGGCCGACCCTATCAGTGCTGCACTGACCGACCTGAGGCGTGCGCAGGCCTCGACGTCCAGCGCTTGAGGGGGCATGCGGCAGCTGGTGGGATAGCCCCGCAGGTTCCCGAAGCCGCCTGGTCCGTAGAACACCCCGGCCTTGGCCTCCGGCGCGGTCGCGGCAAAGAGCTGGGGCAGGGCCCCCATGGCGGCGCTCTGGAAGATCGGGTCCATCAGGCGGTAGGCCAGTCCCTCGACTTTGGCGTTTTTGGAGGCCACGGAGGTGGGCTGCAGGTTGGTGCGGGCCAGGCCCGGGTGCGCCACCAGCGAGAGCACGCTGGAGCCCTCCTGCTCGAGCTGGCGCTGCAGCTCCAAGGCCGTCATGGCGTTGGCCAGCTTGCTTTGGCCGTAGGCATCCCAGGGCCTGTAGCGCGTCTCGCCCTGCAGGTCATCGAAGGCGATCCGGCCGAAGTAGGCCGCACCGGAACTCACATGCACCACCCGTCCACTGGGGCTCTGCTTCAGCAGGGGCAGCAGGGCCTGGGTCAAGGCGACGTGGCCCAGGTGGTTGACCGCGAATTGCAGCTCGAAGCCCTGGCGGCTCAGGGTCCGGGGCGGCGCCATCACTCCGGCGTTATTCAGCAGCAGGTCCAGCTGCTCCACCTGGGCGGCGGCCCGCCGCACGCTCTCCAGATCCGCCAGGTCCAGTTCCAGCGGGATCAGCTCTCCGCCGGTGTCTGCGCGCAGGGCCGCGGCGGCGGTGTTGGCTTTCTCGAGGCTGCGGCAGGCCAGCAGCACCCGGGCCCCCTTGGCGGCGAGGGCCCGGGCACTCTCCAGTCCCAGGCCGCTGTTGGCCCCGGTGATCAGGGCGGTCCGCCCCCGTTGATCGGGAATCTCAGCGGCGGTCCAGGGCACGGTGGGGCGGGGCACTACGGCCCCAATCGTCTCGCCCGCAGCTCCAGCACCGTGGGTCCGACCCAGAAACTGCCGGGATCCGAGGCGGCCGCCTGGATCTGCCCGAGTGCTGCGATTTGGTCCGCAGCGCTCCAGAGCCCGAGGCGCTGCAGCTGCAGCCCGTAGACCGCAACAAAGCGCTCCAGCCACTGCGCCGCCATCGAGCCTTGGGGACCGAGCACGGGCAGTGGAAGCAGCTCGTCGATGCTCCAGCCCCGCGCCGTCAGCAGCGACGGCAGCCTGCGGTTCACATCCGGATCACCGCCGGCCGCGCGGAAGCTCCGCTGGCAGGCCTGGCCAAAGCGAGCAACGGCTTCGGCCCCGGGGTGCAGGGCGAAGGTGTCCCAGTGGACGTACTCGTGGAACAGCACCTGGCCGCCGGGGCGGATGCATTGCCCCAGGCCCGCCAGGAGCGGTTCCAGGTCCGGCAGGAACATCGCCAGCCAGCGGCACCAGGCGAGATCGAACTGCTCTTGGGGCCAGGGATCGTTCAGCAGGTCGTGTTGACGGACCTCCAGCTGATCGAAGCCGCTCCGGCGCGCCAGGGCTTGGGCCTCGGCGGCGTAGTCAGCGCTGAGCTCCAGGCCCAGGACTCGGCCGCTGGGTCCGACGAGGGCGGCCAGATCGGCTGCAGCAAAACCTGGACCGGCTCCGAGGTCGAGCAGGTGCTGCCCGCTGTGGATGCCGGCTCGAGCCCAGGCGGCTTGGCTGATGGGTGACCAGAGCTCGTGCTGAAAGCGCAGGCGCTCCAGTTCGCTCTGGTGGGTCCCCAGGACGTAGTCCGAGGCCATGGCCCCGCGGCTCAGTCTTCGGGGAAGAGCAGGGAGGCGAGTTCGTCGGGATCCACGTCGTAGACGCGGGCCAGGCTGGTCTCAATCGCAGCGGTCACCTCGCCGGGCAGGAAGCGCATGGCGCTCAGGGCGTCATCGGTGATCTCGTCGCTCAGAAGCTTCTCGCCGCCGAGCTTCTCGTCGTTGATCACCGCCATTACCCAGCTCTGGTAGGCGTAGACCAGATCGGCAAACTCCAGATCGGCGTCGTTGAAGTCGAGGGCCATGGCTCGGCGTTCACTTGACCGCAGTCTGCACACCGATGGGGAGGATGGATGTCATGACAACTGCATCTCCTGACCCACTGGCCCTGCAGGCGACCTTGGTGGATTTCGCCCTGGCGGAGTTGGTGCGCCAAAACCGAGAGAGCTTCCAGCCCCTCTGGAGCAGTGAGAGTTGGGCGAAATTGCTGATCTGGATGGCCCTGAACTGCGGCTGCAGCGGCGATGAGGAGGGTCTGAAGACCTTCGCTGAGGCCCTCGGTGCGGTTCAGACCGGACGGATGCGGCGGGTGTTCTTCGAGCGGGAGCTGGGGGATCTGGAGCTGCAACTGATGGCCGATCCCGCGGAGCAGCAGGTGCTGGTGCTGCCCCAGGGCCCCGCCGATGAGGTCCTGGAGCCAGGGCGCATCACCCGCGCCCTGGAGCGCGTTGGGCTGACGGAGCGCTTGCCCGCTGATCAGGAACGGTGGCAGCGTCTGGACGCACTTGTGGCCATTCCCTGGCTGGAGCAGGCTTGATGGAGCTGATTGCGCGCTACAGCAACCCCGGCTTTGAGGCCCTCTCCGATGGGGTGATGGCCTTCTTTGAGCGGCGCGAGGACCTGCAGCGTCCCGGTGTGGCGTTTGGGCCCGATGGGGCTGAGCCCGCCAAGGTCTCGACTGACATCAGCCTGGTGGCGATCGATCGCTCCGACCCCGAGGCCTTTGCGCTCGCGGAGGTGATCCTGCGGGGGGTGACGGCCGGCCTGGAGCGCTACCTGCAGGAGCGTCCCCTCTTCCGGGACTGCTGCCCGGATCAGGAGCTCTTCGTGAACCCGATCTTCAACCTGCAGCGCTATGCCCCCGGCGAGGGCTTCAAGCGCTGGCACTGCGATTGGACCATCAGCGATGAGGCCACCGAACCGGTGCATCGCGTTCTGGCCTGGATCCTCTACTGCAACAGCGTTGAGGAGGCCGGCACGGAGTTCCATTGGCAGGAGCACCACGAGGAGGCCCAGCGGGGCAAGCTCGTGATCTTCCCGGCCGGGCCTTCCCACATCCACCGGGGCCGGGTCACTCAGAGCGCGAGCAAGACCATTGCCACCGGTTGGATCAATGCCGGCAGCCGGGAGGCCTATCTCAAGCGCCTGGCGGCGGGCTGAGGCCCCGGCGGCCCTTTGCGAGCATGGGGCGATCGCCTGATCTGTTGACGTGACCGACGCCCTGCCGAAGACCTATGACCCGGTAGGCACCGAGGCGCGGTGGCAGCAGGCCTGGGAAACCCAAGGCGCGTTTCACCCGGATCCCAAGGCCCCCGGTGAGCCGTTTTCGGTGGTGATTCCACCGCCGAATGTGACCGGCAGCCTGCACATGGGCCACGCCTTCAACACGGCCCTGATCGACACGATCGTCCGCTTCCAGCGGCTGCAGGGCAAAAACGTGCTCTGCCTGCCCGGCACCGACCACGCCTCGATCGCCGTGCAGACGATCCTGGAGAAGCAGCTCAAGGCCGACGGCAAGCGCAAGGAGGACCTCGGCCGCGAGGCCTTCCTGGAGAAGGCCTGGGAATGGAAGGCCCAGAGCGGTGGCACGATCGTCGGCCAGCTACGCCGTCTCGGTTATTCGGTGGACTGGCGCCGGGAGCGCTTCACCCTCGACGCCGGCTGCAGCGAAGCGGTGATCGAGGCCTTCAACCGCCTGCATGAGCAGGGGCTGATCTACCGGGGCGAGTACTTGGTCAATTGGTGCCCCGCCTCCGGTTCAGCCGTGAGCGACCTGGAGGTGGAGATGAAGGAGGTGGATGGTCACCTCTGGCACTTCCGCTATCCCCTGAGCAGCGGCCAGGGCTTCCTGGAGGTGGCGACGACCCGCCCGGAGACCCTCCTGGGTGACACCGGTGTGGCGGTGAATCCCAAGGACCCCCGCTATGCAGAGCTGGTGGGTCAGACCCTGACCCTGCCGCTGGTGGGCCGGGAGATTCCGATCGTGGCCGATGACCACGTCGATGCCGAGTTCGGCACGGGCTGCGTGAAGGTCACCCCCGCCCACGACCCCAATGACTTCGCCATCGGCCAGCGCCACAACCTGCCGCTGATCACGGTGATGGCCAAGGACGGCTCGATGAATGAGGCCGCCGGTCGCTTCCAGGGGCTGGATCGCTTTGAAGCCCGCAAGGCCGTGGTTGCGGCGATGGAGTCCGAAGGCTTCCTGGTGAAGGTGGAGGACTACCGCCACAGCGTTCCCTTCTCCGATCGCGGCAAGGTGCCCGTCGAGCCCCTGCTCTCCACCCAGTGGTTCGTCAAAACCGAGCCCTTGGCGGCCCGCTGCCGCGAGGCCCTCGAGAACGCCGATCCCCGCTTTGTTCCGGAGCGCTGGAGCAAGGTCTACCGCGATTGGCTCACGGACATTCGCGATTGGTGCATCTCCCGCCAGCTCTGGTGGGGCCACCGCATTCCCGCCTGGTTTGTGGTCAGCGAGACCGGTGGTGTGATCACCGATTCCACCCCCTATGTGGTGGCCCGGGATGAGGCCGAAGCCCAGAGCAAGGCGGATGCCCAGTTCGGGGCGGGTGCTGTTCTTGAGCAGGATCCGGATGCCCTCGACACCTGGTTCTCCAGTGGTCTCTGGCCCTTCTCAACGATGGGTTGGCCCAATGCCGAGGCGGCTGACCTGCAGCGCTGGTACCCCACCAGCGTGCTGGTGACGGGCTTCGACATCATCTTTTTCTGGGTGGCCCGGATGACGATGATGGCCGGCGCCTTCACCGGCCAGATGCCCTTCCAGGACGTCTACATCCACGGTCTGGTGCGGGATGAGAACAACCGCAAGATGAGCAAGTCGGCGGGGAATGGCATCGACCCGCTGCTGCTGATCGAGCGCTATGGCGCCGATGCCTTGCGCTTTGCCCTGGTGCGTGAGGTGGCGGGCGCTGGCCAGGACATCCGCTTGGACTACGACCGCAAGTCAGACACCTCCGCCACGGTGGAGGCCTCACGCAACTTCGCCAACAAGCTCTGGAACGCCACCCGCTTTGCCCTGATGAACCTGGGTGGGGAGACCCCCTCCAGCCTGGGTGAACCGGATCCCGCCGTCCTGCAGCTGGCGGACCGTTGGATCCTCTCGCGCCTGGCCCGGGTGAACCGCGACAGCGCCGAGCGCTACGGCAGCTATGGCCTCGGCGAGGCGGCCAAGGGGCTCTATGAGTTCGCCTGGAATGAAGTCTGCGACTGGTATGTCGAGCTGATCAAGCGCCGCCTGAACCCGGGTGAGAACCCCAGTGCCGAAGCCCTGGCCGACCAGCGCACGGCCCGCCAGGTGCTGGCCAAGGCACTGAATGAATTGCTGGTGATGCTGCATCCCCTGATGCCCCACCTGAGCGAGGAGCTCTGGCATGGCCTGAACGGCGAGCCCGAAGAGACATTCCTAGCCCTGCAGCCCTGGCCGGCCCTCGACGTCTCGGCCCTGAATGACGAGCTGGAGTCGTCGTTCGCTGAATTGATTGAGGCGATTCGGGTGGTCCGCAACCTGCGCGCTGTCGCCGGCCTCAAGCCCAGCCAGGGCGTGCCGGTGCGTTTCGTCACCGGTCGCTCTGAACTGGCCTCGGTGCTGACTGCCGCCACCGCCGACATCACTGCGCTGACCCGCGCGGAGCGGGTGGAGGTGCTGGACCCGGCCGCCGCCGATGCCAACCCTGCCGCGAAGGCCCTGGCCGGAGTGAGCGGTGAGCTTCAGGTCCTGCTGCCGATCGACGGACTGGTGGATCTCGAGGCGCTGCGGGGCCGGCTGGAGAAGGACATCGCTAAGGCCGAGAAGGAGATCAAGGGGCTCTCGGGTCGCCTCTCGAACCCCAACTTCGCCTCCAAAGCCCCCCCTGAGGTGGTGGCCGAGTGCCAGGCCAACCTGGCGGAAGCCCAGGCCCAGGCCGATTTGGCCCGCAAGCGTCTGGCCGACCTCGGTTGATGGATTGGCAGAGCTGGCTTCCGCTTCTGCAGTCCCCTGCGGGGGCGCTGCTGTTCATCCCCCTCTATGGGATTTGGGTGACGCTGTTGCTGCCGGGGGTCTGGGCCTCGATGCTGGCTGGAGCCTTGTACGGCACCTGGTGGGGCAGCCTGATCGTCTTCGTGGGGGCCTGCCTCGGGGCTGAAGCGGCCTTTCTGCTGGGACGGACCTGGCTGCGGGACTGGGCGATGCGCCGGCTGGAGGCCTTCCCCAAGCTGCAGGCGGTGGAGCAGGCGGTGAGCCGCGAGGGACTGAAGCTGGTGCTGCTGACCCGCCTCTCGCCGGCGTTTCCCTTCTCATTGCTCAACCTGGCCTATGGCTTGAGCGAGGTGAGCCTGCGCGACTACACGATTGGCCTGATTGGGATCATCCCCGGCACGATCCTGTTCTGCGGTCTGGGGGCCCTCGCCGGTGACGTGGCCCGCTTCGGCGAGGTGTTGAGCGGCGAGGCGGATCCCTTCACCTGGGCCCTGCGCGTGGCGGGCATCGCCGCCACCGTCGCCTCGGTTTGGCTTGTGGGCCGGGCGGCCCAGCGGGCCTTAAAGGCAGCTCAGCCTTCCGACTGATCCGGCAGCGGCCAGTCGCGCAGCGCCGCGATCAGCACGAACCAGGCCAGGCGCAGCTTGGCGAGGGGGCCGGGGCGCGCGGCGAGATCGGCGAACTTGGCGCGGCCGCATTCGGTCTTGATCCAGCGGTAGACGGCGGGTTGGCTCATGGGGCAAGCAGGGCTTGGAGGCTGGCTTCATCCAGCACCGGAATCCCGAGACTCTCGGCTTTGCTCAGCTTGCTGCCGGCTTCCTCGCCCGCCACGACATAGCTGGTTTTTTTGCTGACCGAGCCGGTCACCTTGCCGCCCGCGGCCTCGATCAGGGCCTGGGCCTGACTGCGGCTCAGGCTCGGCAGGGTGCCGGTGAGTACGAAGGTCTGGCCGGTCAATGGCGCAGGACCGCTCGGCTCGGGTTGTTCCTCGTCGCCGCTGGCCAGGCTGAAGCCCAGGTGCTCGAGGTTGGTCAGCAGCTCCTGGTTGGCACCGGTGGAGAACCACTGCTGCAGGCTCTGGGCGATCTCAGCGCCGATGCCATAGACGGCGGTGATCGCCTCGGGGGTCTCGGTGGCGGCGGTGGCGAGGTCCGCTGCACTGGGGAAGGCCTTGGCCAGGGCCTTGGCGTTGACCTCGCCCACGTGGTGGATGCCGAGGCCGTAGAGCTGGCGGTGCCAGGGCTGTTGTTTCGACTCCGCCAAGGCGGCCACAAGGTTCTCGGCGCTCTTGCTGCCCATGCGCTCCAGGCTGCAGAGCAGGGCACCATCCAACCGGTAGAGGCCTGCGATGGAGCCCACCAGGCCCCGGTCCACCAACTGCTCAATCAACTTGCTGCCCAGGCCATCGACATCGAGGGCGCCTTTGCTGACCCAATGGCGCAGGGCGCCGCGCAGGATCGCCGGGCAGCTGCTGTTCACGCAGCGGGTGGCGGCTTCCCCTTCTTCGCGGACGAGCTCGGAGCCGCACTCCGGGCAGGTGTGGGGTAGCTCAAGCCGCTCAGCGGCAGCCGGGCGCAGCTCCGGCAGGACCCGCACGACCTCGGGAATGATTTCGCCGGCCTTGCGAACGACGATCGTGTCCCCGGCGTGGAGATCGAGCTCCAGCAGTCGATCGGCGTTGTGCAGGGTGGCGCGGCTGACGCTCGTGCCCGCCAGGGGTACGGGTTCAAACTCAGCCACCGGGGTAATGACTCCGGTGCGTCCCACCTGGCAGCTGAGCCGCAGCAGTTTGCTGGGGGCCTCCTCGGCGGGGTACTTCAGGGCGATGGCCCAGCGGGGGGCCTTCTGGGTGAAGCCGGCCGCGTCTTGAAGGCGCAGGTCGTTGAGCTTCACGACGACGCCATCGGTGGCGTAGTTCAGCTGGCGGCGGCCCTCGTCCCAGTGCTCGAAGAAGGCCTCGACCGCTGCTAGATCCGGCAGTAGGGCGGCGTTGGGGTTGACCTTGAAGCCGGCCTGTTTGAGCCAGTCCAGGGACTCCCACTGGCTGGCGGGGCTTCCGCTCCAGTCCGCTGGCAGGTGCAGGGTGTAGGCGAAGAAGTCGAGTTTGCGCGCGGCAACCACCTTGGGATCAAGCTGCCGCAGGGTGCCGGCGCAGGCGTTGCGGGGGTTGGCAAAGAGGGCTTCGCCGCGGGCCTGACGCTCGCTGTTGATGGTCGCAAAGGTGCCATCGGGGATCAGGGCTTCGCCGCGTACCTCCAGCCAGGCCGGCGGGTTCTCCAGCTGCAACCGCAGCGGAACTGAGGCGATCGTGCGGACGTTGGCGGTGATCTCCTCCCCTTGCTCGCCGTCGCCGCGGGTGGCGGCCCGCACCAACACCCCGTTCTCGTAGCTGAGGGCCAGGGCATTGCCGTCGATCTTCAGCTCACCGACCATCGGCAGGGCGGTGCCGGCCTCGCGGTCCAGCACCTTGAGTAGGCGGCCGTACCAGGCCTCGAGCTCATCGGTGTTGAAGGCGTTGTCGAGGCTGAGCAGGCCGATGCGGTGGCGCACACTGCTGAAGCCCGCCGCCGGCGCTCCCCCGACGCGCTGGGTTGGGCTATCGGCGCTGATCAGGCTGGCGTCCGCGTTCTCCAGGTCCAGGAGTTCGCGATAGAGCCGGTCATAGACCGGGTCCTCCATCACGGGGGCATCGAGGACGTAGTACGCGTGTGCGGCTTGGTTGAGCAGGTCACGCAGTTCGCTGGCGCGTGCCTGGGTCCCGCTGGTGGTGCTGCTCACGGCAGGGCGTGATCAGGCAGCGGCCATCTTTTGGATGCGATCGACCTTCCAGTCGTCCTCGACTTTCACGAAGGTGAAGTCCAGGGGCAGCTCGGCGTTGTCTTCGGCCTTGAGCTTCACGGTCAGGGTGATCTGGTCTTCTTGGATCCGGGGCCGGCCGGACTTGAGGTTGCGGTACTTGTTCAGCTGCAGGCCGGCCAGGAAGCGAATGAACTGCTGCCGGTTCACGTGGGAGCGGTAGTTCTTGGTGGTCAGCAGGTAGGCGGCGTCGATTCGGCCGGAGGCCACCTGGGTGAAGAACTGCTTGATGACCGGATTGATCCCCCGGGCATTCAGCACCAGCTTCACGGCGCTGATGGTCCAGTAGAGGAGGAGGGCCCCGGCGCCAGCCAACAGGGCTTTGGTGCCGATCTGAGAGATCAGGGCCGTATTGAGGTCCATCGCGCCCGGGACAGTTGTATGCGGCCCACGAGTCTGACTGACGGCCCCGTCAGAATGCGGCGCAGCCGTCCAGCTCCTCCGGCGTGCCCCTTGCACCGCTGCTGCCGCTGTATCACCGCCTGAACCGCGAGCACTTCGACGGTTCCCTGGCCAGCGCCGATGGCACCAGCCTGGTGAGCGTGCGCTGGAGTGACGGGCGGATGCGCCGCAGTGCCGGTCTCTACCGCTACGGGCCCGGCATCAGTGAGATCGTTCTCTCGCGCCCCTTGCTGGAGCCGCTGCCGCTGGAGGCCTGCCTCAGCACGCTCTGCCACGAAATGATCCACGCCTGGATCCATCGGGTGGTCCGCGCCGATGAGGTCCATGGACCCCAGTTCCGGGCGCGGATGGCGGCGATCAATGGGGCCCAGCAGGAGTTCCAGGTCAGCGTGCGCCATAGCTTTCCGGTGCCGGCGCAACCGGCGAAGTGGCTGGCCCGCTGCCCCGGTTGCGGCCTGCAGTCCCCCTACCGCCGCCGCCGTCAGGGGGTGGCCTGCCGTCAATGCTGCGACCATTTTGAAGGCGGCCGTTGGAGCGCCCGTTTCCAGCTGGTCTTCGAGCGCTCCGCCGCCTAAGTTCCGCCCATGGCCACGGTTCTTTGGGTTTGGCAACTCAGCGGCGTCTCGATCGCCCTGCTGGGTCTCGGGCGTGAGCGCTGGTTGCGTGCCCGCCGCCTGGGGCGGGGGTAGGCCTCACTAGCCTGATTGGATGCGCGACTCCTACGACGACTGGTCCCCTGAGCGACCGGAGCGCCCGGCCTACCGCCGCGGGGAGCGCGGCCTTGACCAACGGATGGACCAGTGGGTGTCAGCCGGCCGCCAGCTGGTGGACGGTGTCTCCGGCGCTCGTCCAGGTGGTCGCCGTGCCTCCTCGGGCCTTCGCCTGGATCAGGTCGGACGTTGGGTGGAGGACAAGATTGACTGGCTTCTGGAAGATGACGACGGCTGGCGGGAGTCCTGGGAGGAGCCCTCGGCGCCCCAGAGCCGTCGCCAACCCTTAGATGCGATCTCCCGCCGAGGTCGATCTGCTCGCCCCGCAGTGGCCCCCGCGCCCGTGCGCGTTGAGGCTCAGCCGCAACCCAGTGCCCCTGCCTCGTCCCAAGAACCCGTCGACCCCGACGCTTGGCCAGAAGACGAGAGCTTCACGCTGAACCGCTGGAAGCGGGAGGCCAGCCCACGGATCTCAGATCGCAGCGTGGAGGTGGTTGATCCTCAGCCGTTCGATGCGGGTCTGGGTAGGTCGCTGCCCCGCTCAACCCGGCGACGCGTCCGCTGAACCTGGTGCTTGGAGCGCCGGGTGCCGGCTTTCCGTTCCTGCACTTGGAAGGGGCAGCCCTGCTGGCGCAGTTGGGCGTTCACCGGCGCGATCAAATCGCGGGGAACGTCCTCGGCCATTTGCTCGACGCTGGTGCTGATGGAGGCGCAGCCGTCCGACAGCAGTTCCAACAGAGAGGCCCACTGCTCGACAAGGGTCGGCTGGGGAGGGCTGGTGCTGGTGTGGGGCCGTCTGCGAGAGCGGCTCCTGAACGGAATCACGGTCATGACCATCCGATGCGTTAGGTCAATCATCCCGCCAGCACACCGGACCGCAACCTGTCAATCCTTTTTCCGTTCAACTCGTAACACTTGTTAGAAAGTGTTATGGAGTTTTTGTTCGGCAGGGCCCAGCCAGCGCTCCAGCAGTGGTGAGAACACCTCACGGATCACGGTGAGTTCCCGGCCTCCGCGAAAGAAGCGGTAATGGCGGCTCCAGTAGGGGCCTGGGATCCCAAACCCCTCTTCCAGTGATGGTGCCTGGACCCGGGCCAGGCCATCGACCTCGCGGTAGAGCTCGGCGCGGTTGGCGGTGAGGCTGGTCCAGATCGGCTGGTTGCGGGCCTGGAGGTGTTGTTCGGCTTGCTCTTGGTTCCACCAGCTCTCAGCCCAGGCCAGGGTGAGGGGACCGCAGCGCAGCCAGACCTGTCTGCGCACCAGCGGTGGTTCGAGCTCTTCCACCTCCAGGGGGGCTTCGCTGGCCACCTGCTGATCGGCCTGCATGGCGATCACCTCCACCTGGACGGGTTGCCCCGTTAGGGATTGCAGGTGGCGGGTGGGGCTGCCATCCCCCAGCAGCAGCAGGCGCCAAGGACCGCTGAGTTGGGGGCCGCCGCTGACGGCATCGGCACAGAGGCCCGCGGCCACGGCCTCAGGCGCGGCTTGCCAGAGGGGCTGGGGCGAGGGCCAAAGCTCAGTGGCTTGATCCGAACTGCTCAGGGGCTTGGCTTTAAAAACCTGACCCGATGCTGACGCGCCGGCGCACGCCACTGCGTTCGATCACGGCCCCATCGCTCTGAATCGAGACCAACCGCCAGCCGCTGCTGCCGATCTGCTCTCCGATCAGGGCGTTGCTGGAGCTCTTGCCCTGTTGAAAAATGGCCGACCCGCGTTGGCCGGGGATCTGGACGACACCCACCAGCTCCGGCAAGGCTTCTGCTGGGGCCTCTGACTCGCTTGGGAGGGCCGGAAGAGGCGGGAGCTGCGTGATCCAGGCCTCCTCTGGCGGCGGTGGCGGCAAGGCCTCGCTGGTGGCGGGCTCTTCGTTTGGGGTGAGGTTGCGCAGGTCGCTGAGCAGGCGGGCGTTGCGCTCGATCTGGAGTTGCCGTTGCGCGCTACTCCAGCCCTGATAGAGGCCAAGGCCGGAGCCCAGGGCACAGAGCATCAGGCCGCCCAAGAGCCACTGCTTGGACTGCAGGCGCAGGGCTGGGCGGGTCCGGTTGGCTTCGGTCGACGTTGTCTCGCGAACGTCGACCTCAATGGCGTCGTTGAGCTCGGCCTGCTGCGCGGAGGCCGGTTGAAAGACCCGATCCATCACCTGCTCGGCCTTGAGCTCCCAGTAGGCCGTCGAGGTGTTGATGGAGCGGATCGGGCCCACGCGGCATAGCGCTGTGGGTGAACCCTATCGGCTTGGCGGAGTGCTGACGAGGGTGTTGTTGCGGCGACTGTCTAATTCCAACCAGAGCATCAGAGCCGTCACATCGGCATGGCTGACTCCAGGAATCCGTGAGGCCTGCCCCAGGTTGCTCGGTGCGATGGCGCTGAGTTTCTCGCGGGCCTCCCGCGAGAGCGTGCCGATCTGTTCGTAATCGATTCCCTCGGGGATCCGTCGCTCGGCTTGCTTTTTCAGTTGATCGATTTGCTGCTGCTGCCGGGCCAAGTAACCGCTGTATTTGATGTCGATCTCTGCCCCCTCACGCACGTCGAGGGGGAGCTCGGCTTCGGCGAGGCCATGGCGCACGAGATCTGCGCTGTGGAACCCCGGACGCCGCAGCAGGTCGGCCAGGGTGATCGATCCTTTGATGGCCGCCTTGGTTTCCTCGGCCACGGCAGCCGCCACAGGGTCGCTGACCTTGAGTCGCACGCTTTCGAGCCGCTGCTTTTCGGCTTCGATGGCCTCCTGTTTGCGCTGGTAGATCTCCCAGCGACGGTCGTTGATTAAACCCAGCTCACGGCCCAGGGGCGTCAGCCGGCGGTCGGCGTTGTCTCCGCGCAGCACCAGCCGGTATTCACTGCGGCTGGTCAGCACCCGGTAGGGCTCCCGCAGATCCTTGGTGATCAGGTCATCGATCATCGTGCCGATGTAGCTCCCTTCCCTGGGAAAGTGCACCGGCTCCAGCTGGCGCAGCTGACGCACGGCATTCAGGCCCGCCACCAGGCCCTGGGCTGCAGCTTCCTCGTAGCCGGTGGTTCCGTTGAGTTGCCCGGCGCTGAAGAGTCCCTTGACCCGTTTGGTCTCGAGGGAGGGCTTGAGCTGGGTGGCGGGCAGGTAGTCGTAATCAACGGCATAGGCCGGCCGCAGCATCACGCACTGCTCCAGCCCGGGCAGGGTGCGCAGCAGTTCCAACTGCAGCCGCTCCGGCAGTCCCGTGGAGAACCCCTGGACATAGATCTCCGGGGTGTCTCGGCCTTCGGGCTCCAGGAAGATCTGGTGGCTGTCCTTGTCGGCAAAGCGCACGATCTTGTCCTCGATCGAGGGGCAGTAGCGGGGCCCTTTGCTGTCGATCACCCCGCCATAGATCGGCGTCAGGTGCAGGTTGTCTTTGATCAGTTGGTGTGTGGCCGGGGTGGTGCGGGTGATGTGGCAGCTCATCTGCTCACCGCTGACCCAGCTGGTGGGATCAAAGGAGAAGAAGCGATCGGCGGCGTCGCTGGGTTGCTCCTCCAGTTGATCGAGGGCGATGCTGCGGCGATCCACCCGTGCCGGCGTGCCGGTCTTCAGGCGATCGGTCTGGAAGCCCAGCTCTTGCAGGGCCTCGGTCAGACCCTCGGCCGCCTGTTCACCGGCCCGACCCGCTGACATCGATTGATGGCCGACCCAGATCTGTCCGCCGAGGAAGGTGCCGGCGGTCAGGATCACGGCCCCGGCGCTGTAGGTGCTGCCGAAGTAGGTCCGCACGCCCTGGATCGCGGCGTCCTCGACCACCAGTCCGGTGACCATGGCCTCGCGTAGGGCCAGGTTTGGGGTGTGCTGCAGCAGTTGCAGCATCTGCCGGGAGTACTGGCGCTTGTCGGTTTGGGCGCGCAGGGCCCAGACCGCTGGACCGCGGCTGGCGTTGAGGACCCGTTTCTGCAGCGCGGTGGCGTCGGCCAGCCGCCCGATCACGCCGCCGAGGGCATCCACCTCGTGAACCAGCTGGCTCTTGGCCGGACCGCCCACCGCCGGATTGCAGGGCTGCCAGGCAATCCGATCAAGGTTCAGCGAAAAGAGTGCGGTGCTGCAGCCCAATCGGGCGGCGGTGATCGCCGCTTCACAGCCGGCATGACCGCCGCCCACGACGATCACGTCGAAGTGCTCGATCGGGGCGAAGTCAGCGGACACCATCCTTCGACGCTACGGCGCCGCCAGGTTGCGGAAACGGGTGAACTGCGGCTCAAACAGCAGCTTGACCGTGCCCACCGGCCCGTTGCGGTGCTTGGTCACGATGATCTCGGTAATGCCGCGATCGGGGGTGTCGGGGTTGTAGTACTCGTCCCGGTAGATCATCAGCACCAGGTCGGCGTCCTGCTCGATCGAGCCCGATTCCCGCAGGTCGCTGAGCATCGGCCGCTTGTTGGTCCGTGATTCCACGCCACGGCTGAGCTGGGAGAGGGCGATCACCGGCACGTTGAGCTCCCGGGCCATTTGTTTGAGGCCTCGGGTGATCCGCGAGAGCTCCTGGACCCGGTTATCGGAGCCGCTTCCTTCCATCAGCTGCAGGTAGTCGATGATCACGACCCCGAGCTCCTTGCCGCTTTCGGCCATCAGCCGGCGGCAGAGGGAGCGCATCTCCAGCACGCCGGCATTCGGCTTGTCGTCGATGTAGATCGGCATCTGCCCCAGGGTGCTGATGCCCTGGCCCAGCAGGGGCCATTCCTCCGGCTGCAGCCGACCGGTGCGCAGACGACCGCTTTCGATGCCCACCTCCATCGCCAGCAGTCGATAGGTGAGCTGCTCCTTGCTCATCTCCAGGGAGAAGACGCAGACCGGCAGGTTGTGGAGCTGGGCCACGTTCTTGGCCAGGTTCAGCGTGATGGCGGTTTTGCCCATGGCGGGGCGGCCGGCCACGATGATTAGGTCGCTGCGCTGCAGCCCCTGGGTCATCGCATCGAGGTCGTAGAAGTTGACCGGGATGCCGGCCACGGCCGTTCCCAGGGAGCGGCTTTCGATCTCGTTAAAGGTGGCCGTCAGGATTTCCGCCGTTGGGGTGAGGCCAACGCTGGGCTTCTCCTGGCTGATGGCAAAGATCTTTTGCTCGGCCTCATCCAGCACCTGCTCCATGGGCTTGCCCTGATCGAAGCCCAGCTGAATCACCTCGTTGCCGGAGCGGATCAGCTGACGGCGCAGGAACTTGTCCATCACCAGGCGTGCCACCTGGTCGATGGAGGCGGTCGAGAGGGTGCGCTCCACCAGCTCCACCAGCCGGCCGCTACCACCCACCTTCTCCAGGGCTCCGGTGTCCGCCAGCCAGGCGGTCATTGCCGTGAGGTCCGTGGGTTTGCCCTGGCCATGGAGCATCAGGGCGGTGCGATAGATCTCCCGGTGGGCGGAGAGATAGAAGGCCTCCGGTTGCAGCACATCGGCGACGCGGCCGATGGCATCGGGGTCCAGCAGGATCCCGCCCAGCACGGCTTCCTCGGCCTCGAGGTTTTGGGGGGGCACGCCATCGGGCATCGCCTCGAAGCGTTCGTCCTCCCGCGGTCTGCCCCGGGGCGCCGCGCGACCGCCGCCGGCCTCATCGGCGTCGCTTTGGCTCAGGGGAACGCTCACCATTGTTTGGCCGGGGCTTCAACGAAAAAGCCGCCAGTCCCGTTGGGGCCTGACGGCGAAGGGGTTGCTCATTGTGGCGGGAACCGATCGGTTCGCCCAGACCACGCTGAACGGTTCTTAGTGGCTGACCACTTCGAGGTTGATCTCGGCGGTGACGGCGCTGTGGAGCTTGACCTGCACCTTGTAGGTGCCGGTGCGGTGGATTTCGGGGACGATGATGTCGCGGCGGTCCACTTCCTTCTTGGTGGCGGACTCGATGGCCTCGGCCACGTCGGCGTTGGTCACGGTGCCAAACAGCACGTCATCGCCACCGGTCTGCTTCTTGACGGTGAAGCGGCCGATGGTGTCGAGGGCGGTGCGGAAGTCCAGGGCTTCCTGCTTGAGGGCAGCCTGACGCTCAGCTTCCTTGGCGCGGCGGTGCTCCACCTGCTTCAGGACCGCGGGGGTCAGGGGAACAGCCTTGCCTTGGGGAAGGAGGAAGTTGCGGGCATAACCGGGGGCAACGTCCACCAGGTCACCGTTCTTGCCCAGGCTCAGGACGTCCTCGCTGAGGACTACGGATACACGCTTAGCCATGGGGATGCAGTCGAACGATCATCGAATTTGGCGATTGATCAGACTACGCCACCACTTGCGGCCTGTGCTAGCAGCGGCCCAGGCAGGCGCACCTGGGTGGCGAGTCCCAGCCGTTGCAGCAGCCGGATGTGCATCCAGGTGAGGTCCGGTTCGCGCCAGCCCCAGCCGTGGCGCGCTGAGTGGGGGTAGGCGTGGTGGGTGTTGTGCCAGCCCTCGCCGAAGGTCAGGGCAGCGACCCAGGGGTTGTTGCGGGAGCCGTCGCCGCTGTCGTGACGGATGTAGCCCCAGCGGTGGGTGGCGGAGTTCACCAGCCAGGTGCAGTGGTAGACGACCACCAGGCGGAGGGGAATGCCCCAGAGCACCAGGGCCCAGCCGCCGGCGCCGCTGACCGTGCCAATCCAGAAGAGCAGTCCCGCCAGGGGCAGCTGCAGCGCCAGAAACCAGCGGTTCAGCCAGCGGTAGTAGGGGTCCTTGGCCAGGTCCCCCGTGAACTGGGGCACGGCCTGCTCAGCGGGGATATCCCGGAACATCCAGCCCATGTGGCTCCACCAGAAGCCCTGGTGGCTGTTGTGGTGATCTGAATCCGTATCCGAAAACTTGTGGTGGTGGCGGTGCAGGCCCACCCAGTCAATGGGGCCGTGCTGGCAGCTCAGGGCGCCGCAGGTGGCGAAGAAGCGCTCCAGCCAGTGGGGCAGCCGCAGAGCCCGATGGGAGAGCAGTCGGTGGTAGCCGATGGTGACCCCCAGGCAGGCCGTGACCCAATAGAGGATGGCCAGGGTGCTAGCGGCTTCCCAGCTCCAGAAGCGTGGCAGGAGGGCGACGAGGCCCAGGCCATGCAGGGCGGCCATGAAGCCGATCACCCCCCAGTTGCGGGGGAGCTGGTTGATGGGCGTTTGGGCGCGGTTGGCCCAGACGCTGCTGCGGCTGATGGTGGCAGTCATCTCCCTCCTCCCGATACGGACGCGATGTTCTCGCTAAAATGGTAGCAGTACGGATCCGTATCGGGTGAATTATCGGGACGAACTCGAAGCAGGTCGTGACGCGTTTGGGCATCTGATCAAGGTCTGGCACGAGCGGAACGGCTGGAGCCAAAGGGTTTTGCCCGCCCTGGCGGAGCGCCTCGAGCTCGGCCGTGTCCACAATTCCCAGCTCTCCAACCTGCGTAACCGCAAGTTGACCTCCCCCGGGCCGGAGCTGTTTGTGGCCCTGGGCCGCATCAACGAATTGCTGGCGGCCCAGGGCCCGGTTGGACTCTCGCCAGAACTGGAGCAGCAGATCAGCGATCAGCCGGAGTTGCTCGCGGCCCTGCAGTCCTCGGCGCTGCCCCTGTTGAGTGATTCCGATGAGGCCTTGGGCCCAGCCCAGCTCTTCGAGATCTTTGTCGGCCTGCGCCAGCCGCCGGGGGCCTTTGACCTGCGCATTGATGTCGCCGAGGCGGCGGGCTTAAGTGCCGCCTTGGCGGAGCTGCTGACCGCCGGCCGTCCCTGGCGGCTCTGCAGAGAGCAATTGATCGCGGCCTACCCCGGGGAGAAGCGACAGAGACGGGAGCGCTTCGTTGAAGTGATGGCCGGTCAGCGGGAATACAGCGCCGAGGAGTTGGATGCCGAACTGGCGGATCTGCGCCGGACCCTGGCGGTGCTGGGGGCGGCGGATGAGCAGGAGCTCAGCGCCGATCAATTTTTGGAGCTCCTACGCCAAAAAGCCCGACTGCTGGAGCAGCCGGGCCAAGGGGAGGAGGAGTCCGATCTGGCGGAGGCGATCCGCCGTCAGTTGCAGGCTTAGCCGCTGTAGCGGGCTTCGCGCACCCGCTTGGCCCAGCCCAGCTTGCGCAGCAGCTTGATGTGCTGCCAGGTGATGTCGAACTCGAACCAGCGCAGGCCATGACGGGCGCTGGAGGGGTGAGCGTGGTGGTTGTTGTGCCAGCCCTCGCCAAAGCTCAGGATCGCCACCCACCAGCAGTTGCGGGAGAGATCCGGGCAGTCGAAGTTGCGATAGCCGAAGGCGTGGGTGGCGGAATTCACCAGCCAGGTCACGTGATAAACGATCACCAGGCGCAGGGGGATCGCCCAGAGCACCAGACCGAGGCCGCCGCCATGGACTTGGGCCGCTTCGCCGTACCAATACAGGGCTGCACCCAGGGGGATCTGGAGCAGGAGGAACCAGCGATCCAGCCAGCGGTAGAGCGGATCCTGGAGCATGTCGCCGGTGAAGCGGTGGATCTCCTTGATCGCTGGGATCTCGTGGAGCATCCAGTCGCTGTGGGCCCACCACAGGCCGCGGGCGGCGTCGTGGTGGTCGTTCGGTTGGTCGGAGAACTTGTGGTGGTGGCGGTGGAGGCCGACCCACTCGATCGGACCGCTCTGGCAGGCCAGCGTGCCCATGACCACCAGCACCCGCTCCACCCACTTCGGAGCAACAAAGCTGCGATGGGCCACCAGGCGGTGCAGGCCCAGGGTGACGCCGATGACGGTGGTCCAGTACAGGACTGCGAGCACGGCAACGCCTTGCCAGCTCCAGTACTGGGGCAGCAGCGCAAAGACAGCACCAACATGGATCGCCAGCATGAAGCCGGTGGTCCCTGACTTGTATTTCCTCTGACTACGGGGAAGTTGTGCACGGGGCACCACCAGGGCGGCGCGCATCCGAGCCTCTTGGGCGGCGGTATACCCATTGGATCCGCTGGCTTGGTCCGCCCCCTCGCGCTGAGAAGGGTGGGCCGCCGCAGCGGTGTCGGGGGCTTGGACCAAGATGAACTCCTTGAAGGGGCGCAGGCGTCGGGTCGCTGTGGTGCTCCAGCAAGGGAGCCTGCGCACCAATGGCCTGGGATGTCAGTCGGCTGTAGCCAAGACATCAGTTTGAAAAATCTAGACGGCTGGCCCACCGTCACGCGGGAGCAGCATGGGTTCACCTGTGGATGGCCATGACCTCTCCTCACCAGGCCTGGGCTGCTGATCAGTTGGCCGTTGCCCTGGAGCGCACGGCGCCGGTGGCCCAGGAGCGTCGGGCTGGCATCAAGCCCCGGTTGCAGCGAGTTCTCGATGCCTTCGCGGCCGAGCGGCTGGGGGTGCACCATTTCGCCTCCGTTAGTGGCTACGGCCATGGGGACCTGGGCAGGGAGGTGCTCGACCGGGTCTTTGCCCGGGTGCTGCAGGCCGAGGCGGCCGCGGTGCGCCTGCAATTTGTGAGCGGCACCCATGCCATCGCCGCTGCCCTCTATGGGGTGTTGAGGCCCGGTGATCGGCTCTTGGCCCTGACGGGGCGTCCCTACGACACCCTGGAAGAGGTCATTGGCATCCGGGGCGAGGGACAGGGGTCCCTGGCGGAGTTCGGGGTGGCCTACGACGAGCTGGATCTCCTTCCCGATGGGAGCGTCGATGAGGCGGGAATCGCTGGGGCACTGGCTGTGCCCACCCGCATGGTCCTGATCCAGCGCAGCTGCGGCTACAGCTGGCGCCCGTCCTTGACCGTGGCGCAGATCGCTCGATTGGTGGAGCGGGTCAAGGCGGTTCAGCCCGGCTGCCTGGTGTTCGTCGACAACTGCTACGGCGAGCTCGTTGAGCTGCAGGAGCCCACGGCCGTCGGAGCGGACCTGATGGCGGGCTCCTTGATCAAGAACCTCGGCGGCACGATTGCCCCGACGGGCGGCTACGTCGCCGGGCGCGAGGAGCTGGTGGAGCAGGCCTGCTGCCGGCTGACCGCCCCGGGCATCGGTAGTGAAGGGGGAACAGGCTTTGACCTGCATCGCCTGCTCTTCCAAGGACTGTTTTTGGCGCCGCAGATGGTGACCGAGGCGCTGCTCTGCGCTGAGTTGACCGCAGCGGTTTTTGACGGCTTGGGGTATGCGGTTAAGCCCCTGGTGGGAGGGGTGCGCAGCGATGTGATTCAGGCGGTGCGCCTGGGTTCCCCCGAACCGCTGAAGGCCGTCTGCCGCGCCTTTCAGACCTGTTCCCCTGTGGGCTCTTACCTCGATCCGATCCCAGCACCGATGCCCGGCTACGCCAGTGAGTTGGTGATGGCGGGCGGGACCTTTATCGATGGCAGCACCAGTGAGTTCTCCGCCGATGGCCCCCTGCGGGAGCCCTACGTCCTCTATGCCCAGGGTGGCACCACCCAGGCCCATGCGGAGCTCGCCTTGGAGCGGGCCCTGCTGGCGTTAGCTGAATCCCATTACAAGGGTGGCCCTGGGAACAGCCGCGCCTCGGCAAATTCGACAGACTGATATCCACTTTCGCTGCGGCGCGGCCCATGGGTCTGCACTATCCCGATGACTGCCGCTATTCCGACAGCCACGAGTACGTGAAGTCCGAAGGGGAGCTGGTGCGCGTTGGCATCAGCGCCTTTGCGGTCGATCAGCTGGGGGACATCGTCTTTGTGGAGTTGCCCGAGGTGGGGGACAGCCTCAGCCAGGGCTCCAGCTTCGGTTCGGTGGAGTCGGTGAAGGCCGTGGAGGACATGCTCTCCCCGATCGATGGCACCGTGGAGGCCCGCAATGAGGCGGTCCTGGCGAGCCCCGAGGAGCTGCAGAACGACCCCTATGGCGAGGGTTGGTTGCTGTTGGTGCGTCCGAGCGCTCCGGCCCAGATCGAGGCTCTGATGGATGCCGCGAGCTACGGCGCCAAGGTCGACGGTCACTGATGGAGTTGAGCGCCTTCGTTCAGCGCCACATCGGGCCCACGCCCGCTGAGCAGCAGTCGATGCTGCGAGATCTCGGCCTGCCTGACCTGGAGGCCTTGGTGCGCCAGGTGGTCCCCGAGCCGATTCGTCTGGAGCCTGCCCAGGCCTTGGAGGGGTTGCCGGCGGGTTGCCAGGAGTCCCAGGCCCTAGCCGAACTGCAGCAGATTGCGGCGGCGAACGAGGTCCGCCGTTCCCTGATTGGCCTCGGGTACTACGGCTGCATCACCCCGGCGCTGATTCAGCGCCATGTCTTTGAAAACCCGGCCTGGTACACCGCTTACACCCCCTACCAAGCGGAAATCAGCCAGGGGCGCCTGGAGGCACTCCTGAATTTCCAGACCCTGATCAGCGAGCTCACCGGCCTGCCGATCGCCAACGCCTCGTTGCTGGATGAGGCCACGGCGGCGGCGGAGGCCATGGCCCTGAGCCTGGGGGCTTGCCGCAACCGCAGGGCCCGCCGATTCCTGGTGGATGAGGCGGTCTTCCCGCAGACCTGGGCGGTCCTTGAGACCCGGGCGGAACCGCTGGAGCTCGAACTGGAGCGGGTCAATCCCCAGGAACTCCTGGAGCGGCCCGAGGTGCTCAGCGACGCCTTTGGTCTGCTGCTGCAGCTGCCGGGGACCTCGGGGGCGCTCTGGCACCCGGGTGAAGTGATCGCCGCTGCCCGGGCCGCAGGCGTGATCGTGACGGCGGCTGTGGATCCCTTGGCCCAGGTGCTGATGGCACCGGTGGCCGAGCTCGGTGTGGAGATTGCCGTCGGGAGCACCCAGCGGCTGGGCATTCCCTTGGGCTATGGCGGCCCCCATGCGGCCTTCTTTGCCACGACTCCTACCCACCAGCGCAAGATTCCAGGCCGTTTGGTCGGTCAATCCGTCGATGCCGAGGGGCATCCGGCGTTGCGCCTGGCGCTGCAGACCCGTGAGCAGCACATCCGCCGCGACAAGGCCACCAGCAACATCTGCACTGCCCAGGTTCTGCTGGCGGTGATGGCCAGCTTCTACGCGGTGCACCACGGCCCCGATGGCCTGACGGCGATCGCCCGGCGTCTGGTGCTGCTGAGGGAGCTCTTGCGGCGTGGCCTCGAAGCCCTGGGCTATCCCCCCGAGGCGGCCCCGGGCCTCGACACCCTGCGGGTGCACTGCCCGGATGCGGCGGACGTGATCGCGCGGGCGGCGGCGGCGGGCTTCAACCTGCGGCCTGAGGCCGACGGGTTTGCCATCTGCCTCGATGAGCTGAGCGACCTCGAGGAGCTGCAGCGCCTGCTCTCCGCCCTGGCGGCCCTGCCGCAACGGGCCCCGGATCTGGTCCAACTCGAGCACGCCCTGTTGCAGGAGAGCCAGGGACAGCCGATCGAGGAGCGCCTCTGGGGAACCTTGGTGCCCCGTCGCTCGCGCCCATGGCTGCAGCAGCCGGTTTTCCATCGCTACCGCAGCGAGACGGAGTTGCTGCGCTACATCCAGCGGCTCGTCTCCAAGGACTTCTCCTTGGTCCACGGGATGATCCCGCTGGGGAGCTGCACGATGAAGCTCAATGCAGCGGCAGAGCTGCTGCCGGTCAGCTGGCCAGGGTTTGCGGGACTGCATCCCTTCGCGCCGGCGCACCAGAGCGCGGGCTATCGCCGTTTGGTGGCGGACCTCGAGCATTGGCTGTCGGCAATCACGGGCTTCGCCGGGGTGTCCCTGCAGCCCAATGCCGGCTCTCAAGGGGAATACGCCGGCCTACTGGTGATTCGCGCTTATCACCGCAGCCGCGGCGACCAGCAGCGCCGGATCTGCTTGATTCCCACCAGTGCCCATGGGACGAACCCCGCCAGCGCCGTCATGGCTGGTTTGACGGTGGTGGCCGTGGCCTGCGACGACCAGGGGAACATCGACCGGGCGGATCTGCAGGCCAAGGTCGAAACCCACAAGGACGAGCTGGCGGCCCTGATGGTCACCTACCCCTCCACCCATGGCGTCTTCGAGGAGGGCATCCGCGAGATCTGCGCCTTGGTGCATCAGCACGGCGGACAGGTGTATCTCGATGGCGCCAACCTCAATGCCCAGGTGGGCCTGGCGAAGCCCGGGATCTATGGAGCGGATGTCTGCCACCTGAACCTCCACAAGACCTTCTGCATCCCCCACGGCGGTGGCGGTCCGGGGGTGGGGCCGATCGCTGTGGCCTCTCACCTGTTGCCCTTCCTGCCGGGTCATCCGTCTGCGGAGGCCTGTGGGGGTGATCAGGCCATCGGACCGGTGAGTGCGGCCCCCTGGGGCAGCGCCAGCATTCTTCCGATCAGCTGGATGTACATCCGGATGATGGGCGGCGCGGGCCTGCGCCAGGCCAGTGCCGTTTCCCTCCTGGCCGCCAATTGGTTGGCCCATCAACTGGAGGATCACTTCCCGGTGCTTTATCGCGGCCAATCCGGACGGGTTGCCCATGAATGCATCTTTGATTTGCGGCCGCTCAAGCGCAGTGCCGGATTGGAGGTGGATGATCTCGCCAAGCGCCTGATGGACTACGGCTTCCATGCCCCGACGGTCAGTTGGCCGGTGGCGGGAACGGTGATGGTGGAGCCCACCGAAAGCGAGGGTTTGGCGGAGCTGCAGCGCTTCTGTGATGCGATGGCCGCCATCCGCGCAGAGGCTGCAGCGATTGAGTCTGGGGCGATGGATCCTGAGAACAATCCCCTTAAACGTGCGCCGCATACGTTGTCAGCGGTGACGGCGGATGTTTGGGATCGTCCCTATAGCCGTCAGCAGGCGGCCTACCCCCAGGGAGAGGCGCAGCAGCAGGGCAAGCTTTGGCCGGCGGTGGCTCGCATTGATAACGCCTTCGGTGATCGCAACCTGGTCTGCACCTGCCCATCGGTTGAGGAAATGGCCGTTTCCACCTCAACAGCAGCTTGATTAGGGTTTAAATTCTTTGGCAAAGGGAAAAGTGCAGAATTTCTTTCTGCATCGTCCCTTGATTTCCTCTCAAAATCTGCTGCAACTGCAGTCATCGCTGTAGTCCAGGGGGCCCATGAGCGACGAGACCAAAACAACGACCCTCGAAGATCAGCCGGCAGTGAAGTTGCCTTCTCTGCAGGGCAGCCTCCATCAAGCAGCCGTGACCGGTCAGACCCTGCGGGTCGAGGGCACCAACGTTGTGCGGGTTCCCTTCGGTGTTCGCCGCCCGCGCCGCACGCGTCCTGCCCGCCCTGAGCATTGGGCCACCGTGGTGCTGCCGTTCCAGGCTGGTGGTTCTACCCCGCCCCCGCCGCAGGCCGCCTAACTGGCGTTCTGGTCAAGGCGCCAGTCGATCAGCGCCTTGACGTCTTCCACTGAACTGGCTGGGGCCCGAAAGGGCAGCAGCTTCATGGGGCTGCGTTCGGGCCTGACCATCCAAGAGAGATCCTTCTGGGGGATCAGTACGAAGCCGCGATAGCGAACGATCCAGCGCTGAGAAGTCGGACTGGCTTTGGGCAGGGCTCCCATCCAGCGGCAGTGGCATCAGATCTTCATTTCAGCCCTTGTCTGGCTGAGCCCCCCTGAATTCAGGTTTTCTTCCGCTGCAGATCACGAGATCTTGCAGGGCGCTCAGTAGTTGGCGCCGCTGCGGCGTTGGTGAACGGCGGTGGTGGCCTCCGCATCCAGCAGTGCTCCGGATCCCACCTGGGCATAGATCAGCCAGTGGTCGCCGCATTCCATGCGCTGTTTGACGCTGCAGTCGAGCCAGGCCAGGGCCTCGGGAAGGATCGGTTGACCGCCAGGGCTCTGCTCGAGCTCCAGGCCTGCAAAACGATCGGCCCCCGGGGCGAAGGGCTGCAGGAATTGCTTCATCGGTCCGCTCTCGCGCCCGGAGGCCAGGACGTTGAGGGCGAAGGAATCACCGACGTGCAGCAGGGCCTCCACGGCCCGGTCCTTGGCGACGGCCACCGTCAGGCCCGGCGGGCTGAAGCTCGCCTGGCTGACCCAGCTGGCCACCATGGCGCCGCTGAGTTGACTTTCGCCAGCGCCCTTGCGCGTCGTCAGGACGCAGAGGGATCCCACGACCCGGCCCAGGGCGAGGACGGCTGGGTTGCTGCGGCTTTCGCTGAGGCCACCACTGGTGGAGCTGCGGCGTTGGGCCTTGCGTTGCGCTGTGATCAGGCTGCGGCCCAGGCCCGTTCCGGTTTCCTCCAGGGTCTTGATCGTGGCCGCATCGGGGCTGAACTTCACCCGCACCGGCTCAAAGGCGAAGCTGAAGCCGCCGTCGCGCAACTTGCTCTCGAGCAGATCGATGGCTTCACCGCTCCAGCCGAAGCTGCCGAAGACACCAACCGGCTTGGAGCGATCACCCTCTGCCAGCACCGTGCCGAGGGCGGAGACGATCGGCGTTGGGGCATGCCCACCGAGGGTGGGGGAGCCGATCAGCAGGGCATCGCAACTGCGGATGGTCTCCAGCAGTTTTTCGGCTGGGGTGAATTCGCAGTTGACGCTCTCGACCCGCACGCCGGTGCGGGAGACCCCTTGGGCCAGGGCGTCGGCGATGGCGGCGGTGTTGCCGTAGGCGCTGGCAAAGAGCAGCGCCACCGAGAGGCTGGAGCGCTCTTGGGATTCACCCCAGCGCCGGTAGTCCACCAGCAGGCTGCGCCAGCTTTCGGCGATGGCTGGGCCGTGTCCCGGGGCGATGCAGCGGATGGAGAGCTCATCGATGCGGTTGAGCACCGCTTCCACCTGCCGGGCCATCGGAGCCATCAGGCAGTCATAGAAGTAGCGGCGGTCTTCTTCGGTGCTGCTGCGGTTGGCTTCGGCCCACTCCTGGCTGCAGAGGTGGGCGGAGAAGAACTTGCCGCTCATCAGCAGGCCGGTGGTCTCCTCGAAGGCCATCAGCGCCCCGGGCCAGCGCGGGGTCGGAGCGGAGAGCAGGTTGATCCTGTAGCCGTCCGTGCGCTCAAGGCTGTCTTCACCGCGGACCACGGTCAGGGGCGGCAGCTCCGGCAGGGCGGGCGCTTCCTGTTCTGTGGGTTTGCGCTGGGCCCAGAGGTCCTGCAGCAACTTGGCGCCCGGGTTGGAGGCGATCAGCCGGAGCTTCTGCCAGCGGCGGGCTAGCTCGTGCAGCAGGGCAATCCGGTTGGGGTTGACGTGGCTGACGACCACCTGGAGTTCGCTGTCGCTGGGGACCAGCTCCGCCAGTTGCTCCAGGTAGGGCTCGGCGAAGGAGGCACCGGGGGGGTGGACCAGCAGAGCTGCGGCTTCGCTGCTGGGCAGGAAGAGGAAGCTGTTGGCGCTGGTGCCGCGCTCGAGGCCGTACTCCACCTCGAAGCGCAGGCGCTTGGGGCTGAGGCCCCTCAGGCAAACCAGGCCGGGTTCGATCGGCAGCTGAATGACCTGCCGTTCTGCAGTGGCGACGGCCATCAGTAGTGGTTCCCCACTTTGCGGTGGTGAACGGCCGTGCGTGCCTCGGTGTCAGAGACGTTCCCCTGCTCGACCTCGCCGTAGATGATCCAGTGGTCCGGGCCCTCCATCCGCTGGCTGACGCGGCAGCCGAGGAAGGCCAGGGCATCGCCCAGGACCGGTCCGCCGTTGGCCACGCCATCGAGGGTGTTGACCCCGGCAAAGCGATCCGCACCCGGCGGGAAGCGCTTGAGGAAGTGCCGCATCAGGTCCTGGTAGTTGTCCTCCCGCAGGATGTTCAGCACGAAGCGATCACCCACCTGCAGCAGCGCTTCGATGGCGCGGTCCTTGGCCACGGCCACGGTGATGCCGGGGGGATCAAAGCTGGCCTGGCTGACCCAGCTGGCCACCATCGCTGAGGCCCGCTCGTCCTGGCGTGCGGTCACCACATAGAGACCGCCAGAGAGGCGCCCGAGGGCCTTGTCCAAGTCGCCATCGAGGGACTTCATCGCGGCGATGGTCTTGGCTCGGGTCAGGAGTTGACCGAGGTCCGTGCCGGCTTCTTCGCAGCGCTGGTAGTCGTTGCCATCGGGAACCTGGCGCACCCGCAGGGGTTCGAAGGCTTCCTTCTGGCCCATGCTGCGTAGCTGCGTGGCGACCGCATCAATCGGTTCGTCGTTGCCGCCGTAGGCGTCGTAGCTGCCGATCCACTGCTTGGGTTTGAGGGCCGCCAGCAGGGTTCCGATGGAGGCCTGCAGCTCCGGGTCGGGATTGGCCGGCCAGGTGGGAACCACGACGGCGCTGGCCTCGCCGATCAGGGCGCTGAGTTCCTGGGCGTCGGTGGCTCGCAGGTCCACCAGTTGCACCTGGGCTTCGGCTTTGCCAATGCCACGGGCGATGGCCTGGCTGAGGCGGTCGCAGAAGCCGTATTGGCTCAGGTAACAGACGGCGGCGTAGGCCTCGCCTTTGCTGCGGTCGCTGCTCCAGTCCTTGTAGTCCCCCATCCAGAGGTTGAGGTGGTGGCGCAGCAGCGGTCCGTGCCCGGTGGCGATGGTGTTGATGGTGCCCTCGAGGCCATCCATGCGCTTCATGGCCTGGAGGACGCTGCGGGCGTTGGGGCCCATCAGGCAGTCGTAATAGAAGCGGAAGTCGGGAGCGAGGGCGCCGGGGTCCACATCGAAGGCGTCCTCGGAGCAGTAGTGCATGCCGAAGGCATCGCAGGTGTAGAGGATCCCGGTGCCGTGGTCGAAGGAAAAGATCGTGTCTGGCCAGTGCAGGTTGGGGGCACTGAGGAACTCGAAGCGGTGCTGAATGCCGCTCTCGGGGTTGGTGCCCAGGTCCAGCTCCTCGCCGCTTTTGACGGCGCGGCTTTTGAAGGGGCGATGCACCTGGTTCTCGAGGAACTGGATGGCGACCTTGGAGCCGACGACCTCAATGTCCGGGTTGAGGTCAATGACGTGGCCGACTAGGCCGGAGTGGTCCGGTTCGGTGTGGCTGACGATCAGCACGTCGATGGCCTTGGGATCGATTTGCTTCTTGAGGAGCTCGAGCCAGATCCCTTCGAACTTGAGGTGGCTGGTGTCGATCAGGGCGGTGCGCTCACCGCGCACCAGAAAGCTGTTGTAGGTGGTGCCGTTGCGCAGGCCGAACTCGATGTCGAAGCGGCTGCGGTCCCAGTCCAACGAGCGGATGGTGCTGGTGTCCTTGGCGATGGCCTCGCACTGCAGGCTGAGCCGGGGCGTGCTTGCAACGACAGCCATGGGATCACCAGGGGGGCTGGTGAACTCTACGGAGCTTCTCTGGAGAGCTGGCTGATCGAGCCGTCCCCTCCAGTCACAAAAAAGCCCTGGCTTGCGGCCAGGGCTGTGTCCCGTCTCTCTCTGGTTGGTGTGATCGTTCTGGTCGCCTAGCCCTCCACCTTCACTGAGACGGTGGTCATGGTTTGGGCCTTCGGCGCGGTGACCAGTAGAAGGCCATCGCGGTAGTGGGCTTCAAGGCCCTCCCGGTCGATGCCGGAGGGGAAGCGGAAGCTGCGGCTCCAGGTGCCATAGCGGAATTCGCTCAGGAGCGGCGCTTGGGCATCAGCGGCCTCCTCGGGGGCGAGGCGCTCGGCGCTGATGACGAGGGTGCGATCGGTGGCTTTGACATCGATCGAGTCGCGCTTCACGCCCGGCAGTTCCAGGGTGATGGCGAAGCCAGCCTCGGTTTCACGCACTTCGGCGGCGGGCACGCGCTCGGCGGTGTGCAGTTGCTGCTCGAGTTGTTCGAACAGATCAAAGGGTGATTGGCGCAGGGTCAGCATGGCTGTTCCTCCAAGACTTGACTGGGCGGGGTGATGACCCGCAACGCCAATGTGGCTCCGCTGAATGACAACCAAGAGGGCGCAAACCGACCCTTTCAGTACGGCCATCACCCCTCGGGTTCGGTTGCTACACCTTGGTTTTCGTAGGAGCCGAACCGTTCCTTAGAGCCACCACCAGTCGCTGAAGGCCGCGGCTTGACCGCAGGGTCGACCATCGGCGTCCTGGAGGCACCAGAGCCGGGCGTTCTGGATCTGAAAGCGCCGGCCGCTGCTGCTGATGCGGATGCCGCTGTACCCCTCGATCGCTTGCTGGTTCAAGGCCTGCTGCAGCGCGAGCGCGCGGCTTTGGCGCTCCTGCGGTTCGGCGGTCAGTCGCGAGGGCATGCCGACCATGACGCTCCAGGGGCGCTCCCAGAGCTGCAGGGCTGCGGCATTGGCGTAGGTCAGGCAGGGGTCGCTGCTGCCGTCATGGGCCAGGACGACGAGATCGGCTGAGAAGAGCTCCTGGGCCGACGGTGCCAGAGGCCGGCCAAAGGCCTGGTGGTGGGATTGCAGGAGTTGCTCGGCCAGTTGGCGTTTGCCGGGGGTGAGCCAGGGGGCAGGCGCCTGCTCGAGTTGTGGTCGCTGATCGCTCAGGGACACCTCAATCCTCTTGCTTGCTGCCGGCGGCCATGGCGGTGGCCATGGCCGTGGCGCTGAAGCTGGCGCCCTGGGCCTTGAGGTGTTCGACGAATTGCTTGCCGGCCTCCGGGAAGCGGCCGTCCTCCGCCAGGGGGATGGCTCCGGCTTCATCCAGGCCGGTGTCCCCCTCCATGGCCGGGGTGATGACCACCAGGCCGGGGTCGAGGGCGGCTCCGTAGCGCCACCAGCGCTTGGGTTCGCGGATGGAGATCGGAGCCGGGTGCAGTTGGGGCGCGTTGGCCTGCTCTGCGTCGGGGTTGGCCTTGGCCTCCTTGGCTTTCTTGGCCAGCAGGGCCCGGCGCTTGACCGCCAGGTCGCTGAGCAGCTGGGCGCGGGTCCGGCCCCGCAGCTGGAAGAGGACGAAGGGGTCTTCGCTGAAGCGCTCCCCCATCAGGTAGTAGACGGCGCTGACGTGCTTGCAGGGGTTGACCTTGTCGGGGCAGGTGCACTCGCTGCGCACCTCCTGCAACTTGAAGGGGAAGAGCCGCTTGCCGCTGGCGGCAAAGGCGCGCTCGATGTCCTGGGGCATCACCCCGGCCAGCAGCTGGGCGGACCAGCGGGCCTTTTGCCCGAGGGCCTCAAGCACGTAGTTCCAGTCCTCATCGTTGAGGACATCGAGCCAGAGCTTCACCTTGTAGGGGTCTTCGCCGCTGCCCTGCACCCGGGCGTGCACCCGGCGCCCCTCGAAGCGAATGGAGAGGACGTTGCCCTCGCGGGCATAGGCCCAGGCCCGCTCTAGGCGTTTCTTGAAGCGGTAGCCATTGATCAGCTCCATCCACTGCTCAACCCACCAGGACTGCTGGCTCAGGCCCTCATCGCCGAGCTGGGTGGTGATGCCGTTGCTGGAGAGGGTCATGGGATCAGTCCTCGCTGAGGGTGACGAGTTCTTTGAGTTGGCTCACATCCATGCCGCCGAGCCAATCTTCACCGGAGCCAACGATGTCTTCGGCGAGCTTGGACTTCTCCTTGATCATGCGGTCGATGCGCTCCTCGACGGAGCCACTGGTGATGAACTTGTGGACCATCACCCGGTTCTGTTGTCCGATCCGGTAGGCACGGTCGGTGGCCTGGTTTTCCACGGCGGGGTTCCACCAGCGGTCGATGTGGAAGACGTGGCTGGCCCGGGTCAGGTTCAGGCCGACGCCGCCGGCCTTGAGGGAAAGCAGGAAGAGTTGCGGGCCGCGGGGGTCGTCCTGGAAGCGATCGACCATGGCCTGGCGTTCGGTCTTGCTGGTGCTGCCGTAGAGGAAGGGCACCTCCTGGCGCCACTTGTGCTCCAGGTGGGCCTTGAGCAGATGGCCCCATTCGGCGAATTGGGTGAACAGCAGGGCCCGATCGCCCGCTTCCATCACTTCCTCGAGGATTTCCTCCAGCCGCTGCACCTTGGCGCTGCGGGCGGCGAACTCCTTGAAGAAGCTGGCATCGGCGTCGGCTGGGTCCTGCTTGAGGGCCAGGGCCGGGTGGTTGCAGATCTGCTTGAGCTTGGTGAGTAGCGCCAGCACCTGACCATGTTTCTGGCCGAGGGGCGACCGGGCGATCGCATCGAGGCTCTCGTCCACGGTCTTGGAGTAGAGCTTCTTCTGCTCGGGGGCCAGGCCCACCCATTCGCTCAGTTCCACCTTCTCGGGCAGGTCGGAAATGATCGATTTATCGGTCTTCAGGCGGCGCAGGATGAAGGGGCCGACGCGGCCCTTGAGGTCCCGCAGCGAGGACATGTCGCCGTAGCGCTCGATCGGCATCCGGTAGCGCTGGCGGAAGAAGGGCTCATCGCCGAGCACCTTGGGATTGAGGAAGTCCATCAGGGCCCAGAGCTCGCTCACCCGGTTCTCCACCGGTGTGCCGGTCAGGGCGATGCGGAAGCGGGGACCCTTGCCGGGGCGCCCCATGTCCCGTGCCGCCATGGATTGCTTGGCGGCGTGGTTCTTGATGGCTTGGGCTTCATCGATCACGACCCCCTGCCAATCGACCTTGTCCAGCAGTTCGCTGTCCCGTTGCAGCAGGCCGTAGGTGGTCAGCACCAGGTCCACACCCTTCAGCGCTTTTTTCAGGGCCTCGGGGCTGGAGGGGCGGCGGGGTCCGTAGTGCTCGTTGACCGTCAGATCCGGGGTGAAGGCCGCGGCTTCCCGCTTCCAGTTGGTCAGCACCGAGGTGGGAGCGACCAGGAGCACCGGGCGTTTGAGCTCCTCTTCGGCCTTGAGGTGCTGCAGGAAGGCCAGCAGCTGGATCGTTTTGCCAAGGCCCATGTCGTCGGCCAGGCAGGCACCCTGATCGAAGCGATGCAGGAAGGCCAGCCAGCCCAGACCGCGCTCCTGATAGGGCCGCAGTTGTCCGGCGAACCCAGGGGGCGCAGGCAGGGGATCGGGGGCTTTCTGCTGGTGGTACTGCTCCAGCACCGCCTGCAGGCGGGGCCCGGCCGTGAAGGCATGGACCGGCAAGCGGGAGAGGGTCTCCCCTTCATTGCCCGTGATCCGCAGGGCGTCATCGAGGCTGAAGGGGGGCTCAGCGGAGCAGAACTTCTCGGCGTTCTTGAGGTCCAGGGGCCGCAGTTCGATCCAGGCCCCCTTGTGCTGCACCAGCGGGCTGCGCTTGGCCGAGAGCTTCTCGAGGTCCTTGAGGTTCAACGTGACCCCACCGATCATGAATTCCCAGCGCCACTCCAGGGTTTCCCCGAGGGTGAAGCCGCGGGACTTCTCGGGCAGCTCGGCGGTGATGGCCAGGCCCAGGCGGCTGGCGAGGCCACCGGAGAGGCTCGCGGGGAGCACCACCCCGACACCCACATCCCGCAGGCGGGCAGCGGCGGTCCGCACCAGGACGAAGGCTTCCGCGGGGGTGAGCTGCATCGCCTCAGGGGTGGCGGCATCCAGGCCTCGCTCCAGCGGCTCAAAGGCCAGCAGGGCGCGGCCCAGGCCCTCCAGCAGCAGCGCTCCAGGCTGCTCCAGTTGGATCTCACCCAGGGCCAGGTTGCTGTCGCCAGCCGCCCAGACCAGCCCGGCGGGCACCCGCAGGCTGGGGTCGGCTTCCGCCTGGAGGCCGAATTTCAGTTCCCAGAGTTCCTCCCCTTCCGGCGGGGTGAACAGCTCCAGGCAGGCACGGGCGGGAGCCACCTTGCCGGCGACGGTCTCGCGCCAGTGGTTGCTGGCGCCGCCGAGGCGCTCTTGCTCCTCCTCATCGAGCTTGAGTTTCCCGTCGCGGCTCGCCAGGCCCTCTTCCCAGGCCGCCAGCAGTGGATCGAGGCCGGCTGCGCCGGGTTGGAAGGCTTCGCGTAGCTGGCCGTCCACCAATTTTTCGACGATGCTCGCCACGAGTAGTCGGTTCGAGCGGGGACGGCCGCAGGCCAACTGGGGATCTGGGCTGGAGGCCGCCACCACCTGGGGCATGCGCGAGGCCAGCTCCTCGAGCCTGCGGCGGTCGTCCTCCCGGTTCAGCAGGGGGCGCCAACTGGCCTTGCCATCCGCGCTCTCGGGTAGCCACCGGCCCCGGGCGATCAGGCTGAGGCACCAGCGCTGGACGTGGCACCACCAGAGCAGGTCATCACCCAGTCCGGCCTCGTAGGCCCCCGAGAGGGGCAGTTGATTGAGCCAGGCGGCAGCGGGGCCCGGTTTGAGGAACCAACCCTCGACTTGCCAGGGCCACCAGCTCAGATCCTTCGGCAGCGGTTCTCCCGACTGCAGCGGCAGACCGCTCCAGGCACTTGATTCGCTGCTTTTTTGTCCTTTGCTCAGTTGCTGCCGGCTCGGCAGGGTCAGGGTGACGGTGGCCTGGCGCAGGTCCTCGGACCAGAAGTTGTTCTCGTCCAGCCAGGTGGCCAGATCGTCGAGATCCAGGCTGAGGGGGTGGAACGGTGCCTCAGCCGCCGGACTCAGCGGTTCGGCCACGCGCCAGGTGTCCGCCCAGATCAACAGGCCGGCTGTGGGCGCCTTGCCTTTGGCGAAGCTTCCCGCCGGGACGACGGGCAGCCAGGTGGCATGCAGCAGGCTCATGGGGGCGGGGCCTGGGGATCAGGGGCGCCGCTGGATCGGTTCAACCCGAGTCACGACAAGTCGCGATAGGGCCATCGATCCGTGCAACACCAGCGCGGCGCCGATCAGCGGCAACCAAGCACGAATGAACCCCATCATCACAGTTGGAGCGACCTGAGCCAAGCTCTCGGGCCAAGGTTCCTCCAGCGGCCAGGGCAAAAGGGCTGGAAGGCCCAGGCTGTGGATGCCGCAGACGGCCCCGACCAGGCCCGCCTGCAGGTGGCCGTCATCGGGGTCCACCCGCTGCAGGTGGAAGGCCAGTAGGCCATAGAAAAAGCCGCAGCCACCGGCCCTGAGGGCTGACTCCAGTCCCAGGGGCAGGCCCAGGGTCAGGGCGCTGAAACCCGCACCGAGGGCCCAGGCGATGGAGCGCAGCCGCAGTTCGGCCCGGCTGTGCTCAGCGGTGGCGGGGGAGGCGGCGCTCATGCTGCGCGATCATGCCCGGTTCAGGCTCGTTTTGCTTCGCCATGGCCGCCGCTCCCCGCACTGGTGCTGAGATCCGTGCGGCCTTTCTCGACTTCTACGAGCAGCGGGGCCACAAGCCGATGGCCAGTGCCTCCCTGGTGCCGGAGGACCCAACGGTTCTGCTGACCATCGCCGGGATGCTGCCGTTTAAGCCGGTCTTCCTGGGGCAGCAGCCCCGCCCGTCAGCCCGTGCGACCAGCAGCCAGAAGTGCATTCGCACCAACGACATCGAAAACGTGGGCCGCACGGCCCGGCACCACACGTTCTTCGAGATGCTCGGGAACTTCTCCTTTGGTGACTACTTCAAGGAGCAAGCGATCCAGTGGGCCTGGGAGCTGAGCACCACGGTCTTCGGCATCAGCCCCAAGAACCTGGTGGTCAGCGTCTTCCGTGAGGACGACGAAGCCGAGGCGATCTGGCGCGATGTGGTGGGGGTGAACCCCAAGCGGATCATCCGCATGGATGAGGCCGACAACTTCTGGGCCTCGGGCCCCACGGGCCCGTGCGGTCCCTGCTCGGAGATCTATTACGACTTCAAGCCCGAACTGGGCGATGAGGGCATCGACCTCGAGGACGACAGCCGCTTCATCGAGTTCTACAACTTGGTGTTCATGCAGTACAACCGCGACGCGGAGGGCAACCTCACGCCGCTGGAGAACCGCAACATCGACACCGGGATGGGTCTCGAGCGGATGGCCCAGATCCTGCAGAAGGTTCCGAACAACTACGAGACCGACCTGATCTATCCGCTGATTGAGACGGCGGCCGCTCTCGCTGGGGTCGACTACCGCCAACTCGATGCCAAGGGTCAGACGTCCCTGAAGGTGATCGGGGACCACAGCCGGGCGGTGACCCAGCTGATCTGTGATGGCGTCACCGCCAGCAACCTGGGGCGCGGTTACATCCTGCGCCGCCTGCTCCGTCGCGTGGTCCGCCACGGACGTCTCCTGGGGATCGACAAGCCCTTCCTGACGGCGATGGGTGAGGCGTCGATTGCCCTGATGCAGTCGGCCTATCCCCAGCTGCTGGAGCGCAAGGAGGTGATCCTCTCGGAGCTCAAGCGCGAAGAAGCACGCTTCCTGGAAACCCTGGAGCGGGGCGAGAAGCTGCTGGCGGATGTCCTGGCGGCCAAGCCCAAGCAGATCTCAGGAGAGCAGGCCTTTGAGCTGTACGACACCTACGGCTTCCCCCTGGAGTTGACCCAGGAGATCGCCGAGGAGCATGGTCTGGCGGTCGATCTGGATGGCTTTGAGCAGGCGATGGAGGCCCAGCGCCAGCGGGCGAAGGCCGCGGCGGTGAGCATTGACTTGACCCTGCAGGACGCCATTGATCAGATGGCCGCCGATCTGGAGGCCACCCGCTTCCGGGGGTACGAGTTGCTGGACCACAGCAGCAGCGTTCAGGCGCTCGTGGTCAACGGTGAGCCGGCGGAGCGGGCAGAGGCTGGCGACAGTGTTCAGCTGGTGCTCGACACCACGCCCTTCTACGGCGAAGGCGGCGGTCAGGTGGGCGACCGCGGGGTCTTGAGCGGTGACGGCTTGATCGTCGTGATTGAGGCGGTGAGCCGCAACCGCAGCGTCTTCGTCCATAGCGGCCGGGTGGAGCGCGGCAGCGTCAGCGTGGGTGATGTGGTCCATGGCCAGGTGGATCGGACCTGCCGCCGGCGGGCTCAGGCGAACCACACGGCCACCCACCTGTTGCAGTCGGCGCTGAAGCAGGTGGTTGATCAGGGGATTGGCCAGGCAGGCTCCCTGGTGGATTTCGATCGCCTGCGCTTTGACTTCCACTGCCCCCGGGCGATTACGGCCGCTGAACTCGAGCAGATCGAGACCCTGATCAACGGCTGGATCACCGAGGCCCACAGCCTTGAGGTGCAGGAGATGGCGATCGAGAAGGCCAAGGCTGCTGGTGCGGTGGCGATGTTCGGGGAGAAGTACGCCGATGTGGTTCGGGTCGTCGATGTTCCCGGGGTCTCGATGGAGCTCTGCGGCGGCACCCACGTCAGCAACACCGCTGAGATTGGCCTGTTCAAGATCGTCAGCGAAAGCGGCGTGGCCGCCGGCATCCGCCGCATCGAGGCCGTGGCGGGTGCTGCTGTGCTCGCTTACCTGAATGAACGCGATGCGGTGGTGAAGCAACTCGGCGAGCGCTTCAAGGCCCAGCCGGCGGAGATCGTTGATCGCGTCCTGACTCTTCAGAGTGAACTGAAGGCCAGCCAGAAGGCCCTGGCCTCGGCCCGTGAGGAGCTGGCACTCGCGAAATCTGCGGCTTTGGCGAGCCAAGCCGAAGCGATCGGCGACTTCCAGGTGCTGATCAGCCGTCTGGATGGCGTCGAAGGCGGCGGCCTGCAGAGCGCTGCCCAGGGGCTGGTGGATCAGCTGGGCGAGGGCGCTGCCGTGGTCTTAGGCGGCCTTCCGGATCCCTCGGATCTCGGCAAGGTGATCCTGGTGGCGGCCTTCGGCAAGGCGGTTATCGCCAAGGGTCAGCAGGCCGGCAAGTTCATCGGTGCAGTGGCCAAGGCCTGCGGCGGCGGCGGCGGCGGCCGGCCCAACCTGGCGCAAGCCGGTGGCCGCGACGGTGCAGCCCTGGATGCCGCGTTGGAGCAGGCCAAAGGCGAGCTGATGGCAGCCCTGGGCTGATCCAGACAGCTCCGGAACCGTTCTCCTGACGTTGCCAGGGGAGCGCCAGGAGGGGAATCCTGCAGGCAAGGACCGATGCGGGAGAGAACCGATGGCGAGTTCCTTCGAAATTCATGGCCGCCACCACTGGAGTTTCCAGTTGGTGCTGATGGGCAGTCGTCTGCAGCTGGAGGGTTGCCGCGACGGGGATGAACCCCTGCGCTGCTCCACCTGGTTGGAGCCCCAGGACACGCCCCTGGACATGGCCCATGAGCTGATCGCCCATCCCAGCTGCGCTGTTTGAGCGATACCGCCTCGGGCTCTTTCTGGTTCTGACTTTTTAATGCAACGGCGTTGCCCTAATTCCAGCCCGGTCGCTAGATGAGGGAGAGATGAGCCATTGGTCACATGCATCCCTACGGACAGTTGGCAGGTTTGCTTGTCGCAGTTGGGCTTGGGGCAGGCCCCGCTTTTGCCGGCCTAGCAACGTCTCCATTGCTTGCTCAGCAGGCCCTTCCCACGTTTAAGCCGCTTTATGTGGCGCCGAACTCGACGAAGAATCAATCACCTTCATCGACGCAAAAGAAGAAAAAAGCCGTAAAAACCAAAGCAAAGAAAAAGAAAGTTCAGACTAAGACAGTACAGAAGAAGTCTTCGGATCAAGCTCCAAAGCTGAGCTACCCCCTCAAGCCCTTTGTCAAGCCAAAGCCGAACTCTAGTCCTTTGCTCCTCAAGCCGCCTGTAACAAAGTACCCGGTTAATCCAAACCCAAACCCAAACACCAAGCCAAAGCCGAATCCCAAACCAGGCACTAATCCTTGGCTGATCAAGCCACCCATAACAACATTCCCGCTTAACCCAAGCAACAAGCCTCAGTCCGAGTCATCTAAGCCATCTAAGCCATCAAGGACATCTTTTATATCTCTGAGAAAGCCAATCCTTGCCTGTCGCTCGTTTAGGAGAGATGGCAATCTTGTGCGTGGCTTCCGGGCAAGGCTGTATGGGCGCAATCCCTCCTCTGTTGCAGCCAGTCTCACCTCGAAACTGACGCCTTACCAGTCCTCTGGAGGAAGCCTTTCAAGGTGTATCTACTCGGGAGTCGTTTCGCCGAAAGCCTTCTCTAGGTATTTCAAGGATCAAAAGCCGTCGCGCCTCACTCGCTCTGCTGATAATTACAATCTTCCATTGTATTCTAGTTTTTCTCAGTTAATCCGAGCTAGTGGCGGTAATCGTGCCAGATTCGGTCTAGTTGCAAGCACTCCTTCTGTTCGGACATCGACTGGGAAGAGGAGAATGCTTCGGATTTCGGCGAATAATGCTTTGATTTTGTTTGTCGATGGACGCAATCAGTCGATGTTTAAGGCGCCGCCGTCACGCCTTCCCCTAAGGCTTGTGAGTGTTTCCTCGCAAGTCAGAGAGGCTCTCAGTGGCGCCTCAAAATCTTCTTTAAAAAGAATCATTGATTACAAGAAGCTCAAAAAGATACCCCTTCAGAAGTCTTCTCGAATTCCCGCTGAATTTGAGACTCGCTTTGCTTCAGCGCCAACCCTGCTTGCTTCCGCGCTGTCAGGAGGTCGGACTGATGTTCCAGCCTTTCCTCTCGTTCCCGCCTGGAATGCGTGGCAGCGGGGACTGGATCTTCACGCTTCTGCTTCTCTGGGTTTCGTCGCTGAGCTTGACCCCCAAGTCGTGGAGCAGTGTATGCAGGCTCAGGACTTCAGCGGCTGCGTCGAGACGCTCCAGGGTTCTTCTCAATCACCTGACGATGGCACTGATCTTGAGCAAGATCCCAATGGATTTGCAGGTGATCCTGAAACGGCTGAGACTGACGCCGGGGAATGCGCTGAGGGGGAAATTTGGAATCCCGAGGCTGGTTGGTGTGATGACTTAGCTGATGGGAGCGATCCTGGCGGCGACGATTCGGAATCTGAGGACTGGGGTCTTGATGGTGAATCTGAGGATTGGGACCTGGGTGGTACGGATGAACCTGAAATAGCTGAAGGCGACGTCAATCAGTATGACGATGGTGGAGACATGTATCCGCCTGATATGGGCGCGCCGACAGGTCCAGCTTGCACTGGCCAGACGTTTGGAGAGCAGTTTGCTTGTGCCCTACTTTCGGCTTTGACATCGATGCTCCAGCAGGCGTTTTCTTCTAACTAAAGTTGGCTCCTGTTCGCCCATCCCAGCTGCGCTGTTTGAGCGATTAGCTCTGCAGGTAGGTCGTTTGCCTCAGGCTCGTCTCCAGGTGATCCATCAGACGGCGGGCCTCCTGGATTTTGAGGGTTCCCTTTTGGATGGCTGACTCGCTGGTCACCCGCAGTCGCTCCAGCAGCACTTCTGGATCGTGCTCCATGGCCTCAAGCACCTCGGCATTGGTGTCTCCGCGCACGACGTGATCGACCTGGTAGCCGCCTCCTGGGGAGAGACGGATGTGGACCGCATTGGTGGCGCCAAAGAGGTTGTGCAGGTTTCCCATGACCTCTTGATAGGCCCCGCCGAGGAACATGCCGATGAAGTAGGGCTCATCGGGCTTCAGTGCATGGAGCTCCAACAGGGGTTTGCTCTGTCCCTGGGCGATGAAGCGCGCCAGTTTCCCGTCGGAGTCGCAGGTGAGGTCAGCGAAGTGCCCCAGCTGCTCCGGTTGTTCGTTCAGCCGGTGAATCGGCAGCAGCGGGAAGAGTTGCTCAATCGCCCAGCTGTCGGGAGCGGAGCGAAAGACCGACAAGTTGGCGTAGAAGGTGGCGGCCAGCTCGGCCCTGAGGTTGCTCAGCTCCTCGGGGATCGTTGCGTTGCTGGGCAGTTTTTGTGCAATCGCCTGGGCGCAGGCCCAGGTGAGCTGCTCGGCCACGGAGCGTTCCGTCAGGCTGAGGTAGCCGAGGCGGAAGGCACTCAGCGCGTCGTCTTTGAATTTGAGGGCGTCGTTCCAGGTCTCCTGCAGCTTGGAGAGATCGGGATCGCCCTGGCCATCGACGGCTTCGATCTCAGCGAGGGTCTGGCGCAGGTTCCGCACCGTTAGGGCTTCCTCTCCATTGGCCGCAGGACAGCCGCTGGGCACGGTGCTTTGGCCCAGCACGTTGAACACCAGCACCGAGAAGTGGCTGGCAATGGCCCGCCCGCTCTCGCTGACAAGAGTGGGAACCGGGACTCCGTGGGGTTCGCAGCATTCACGAACAGTGGCGACGACGTCGTTGGCGTAGTTCTGCAGCGAGTAGTTCGTTGAGGCTGAGGTGGCCGTGCGGCTGCCGTCGTAATCCACCCCCAAGCCGCCCCCCACATCGAGGAAGCCCATTGGGGCGCCAAGTTTGGTCAGCTCGACATAGATCTGTCCGGCCTCCTGCAGGGCATCCTTGAGAACGGCGATGTCGTTGATCTGACTGCCCACATGGAAGTGGAGCAGCTTCAGGTCGTTCAGCAGATCGGCCTTCTTCAGGGCCTCGACCGTGGCCAGCAGCTCGGGGATGGCCAAGCCAAATTTCGCCTTGGCGCCAACGGAGCTTCCCCAGCGGCCGGTGCTGCGGCTGGAGAGCTTGGCGCGGATTCCAATGAACGGGGCAGCACCCAGCTCCTGGCTGGACTGGATGATGCGATCGACCTCGTCGGCTTGTTCGATTACGACAACCGGTTGGCGACCAAGCCGGCGGGCCAGGATCGCCGTCTCGATGTAGCGCTGGTCCTTGTAGCCGTTGCAGATCAGCAACGCCTCGGGGTCATCCACCAAAGACAGGGCGATCAGCAGTTCCGCTTTGCTGCCGGCCTCCAACCCGAAGTGCCAGCGCTTGCCGCAGGTCACCAGCTCTTCGACGACATGGCGCTGCTGGTTGCACTTCACGGGGAAGACCCCCTGGTAGCGGCCGGCGTAGCCGTATTGGGCGATGGCGCGCTCAAAGGCCCCGTGCAGTCGCTCTAGCCGGTCTTCGAGGATGTCGTCGAAGCGGATCAGCAGGGGAAGCCCCAGGCTGCGGCCTTCAAGTCCCTGGACGAGATCCAGAAGATCAAGGCTGCCGCCCCGCTCCCCCTTGGGTTGCACGCTGATGTGGCCGCGGGCATTGACCGAGAAATAGGGATCACCCCAGCGGTCAATGCCGTAGAGGGCTGCGCTGTCAGCTGCGCTCCAGCTGGTGTTTTCAGCGGAGACCATCAAGCCGGCGGCGGGGCAATGGCAGAAATCTAAGGACTCACGCCCGGGGTGCCAGCTGTGCTTGCCAAGCGGTAGGGCGGCCACGGACGATGGGCCGGATCAGATGTTTTTTTGTCATGGCTGCCGAGCGCACCTTTATTGCCATCAAGCCCGATGGTGTTCAGCGCGGTTTGGTGGGTGAGATCCTCGGCCGCTTCGAGCGCAAGGGCTTCAAGTTGGTGGGCCTCAAGCAGCTCACCCCCAGCCGTGAGCTGGCTGAGAGCCACTACGGCGTGCACCGCGAGCGCCCCTTCTTCGCTGGCCTGGTGGACTTCATCACCTCGGGCCCCGTGGTGGCGATGGTCTGGGAAGGCGACGGCGTGATCGCCAGCGCCCGCAAGCTGATCGGCGCCACCAAGCCTCTGGAGGCTGAGCCCGGCACCATTCGCGGTGATCTGGCCGTCAACATCGGCCGCAACGTGATCCACGGCTCCGACGCCCCTGAAACCGCTCAGTTCGAGATCGGTCTCTGGTTCCAGGCGTCTGAGCTCAGCGATTGGACCCCCTCCGATCAGGGCTGGCGCGTCGAGGGCTGATCCCTCCAACTTTCTCGAGACCGGGGAGCGCAAGCCCCCGGTTTTTTTGTGCCTGGGGTTGTTCGCTTCAGGAAAAGCGTGCCCAGCTGAAGGCTGTGAGAAGCCGTTCTTCCTCAGGCGTTAGCTCTTCGCCAAGAAGGCATTTCTGTAGCAGCTGCGCAGTGATGGCTGCCAGCAGCACCCCATTGCGGTGGTGTCCCGCCGCCAGCCAGAGGCCTGAGATGGAGCTAGCTCCCAGCAGGGGACCTTCGTCGGGGGTGCAGGGCCGGAAGCCCCACCAGCGCTCCATCGGTGGCCAGTGTTGGGCCTCAGGGAGGAGCGCCGCGATGCCCGCCTGGAGTTGCCTTTGACCAAAGGGGGTCAGCCCGGTGGTGAATCCGGCATCCCGTTCGCTGGTTGCTCCGACCACCAGCAGGCCGTCTTCCCGAGGGACCAGATAGGTGCCCGGGCCAAAGATCACGCGGGGCAGGGCCTCTTTGGGGCCCTGCAGCGAGAGCATCTGCCCTTTCACCGGATAGATCGGTAGCTCGGGCAGCAGGTCGGCACTCCAGGCACCGCAGCAGAGCACGGCCTCTTGGGCATCGATGGTCTGGAGGTCCCCCTCGGCGTTGCGGACGCGGATGCCCTGCAGTGTCTGGTCCTGCTGGAGCAGCTCGAGGACTTCAACGCCCTCCTGGAAGCGGACGCCTAGGTCGACACAGGAGCGCTCCAGGGCGCGCATCAGTTGACGGCGGTTGTCGATTTGACCGTCCTGCTGGAACAGCAGTCCGGCCCGCCAGCCCGGCCCGATGCCCGGGATTTCACGCTCGAGGCCTGCTCGATCGAGGGCTTGGCCCCAGGGAGCGGTGGGATAGATGTCGCGCTCCGCCTCTGAGGCGAAGGGCACCACGATTCCGCAGTCCCGCAGGCCGCAGGAGAGACCGCTGTCGGATTGGATCTGATCCACCCAGCCGGGGATCCGCCGCAGGCTCTCTTGGCCAAGGCGCAGCAGATCACCGCTGAGCCCTTCTGCATGGGGCGCGAGCATCCCGGCGGCTACAAAACCAGCGGCTTCGCTGCGGTGGCGGCTGAGCACTTCAACGGAGCGTCCCGCCCGAGCGAGCTGATGGGCCAGGGCGAGACCCATGAGGCCGCCACCGAGGATCAGAACTCCTTTGCCCTGGGCGGCTGTCATGGCCGATCCAACCCGAACTGCCAGTGTTTCAGGTGATGCGTTGGGCTGACCAGCGGCCCTTCCATAGGATCAGGCGATTGACGGAGTTGGGACATGGCAGCTGAGGCCGCCTGGGAAGCAGTGATCGGCTTGGAGACCCATGTGCAACTGGGGACCAACAGCAAGATCTTCACCGGCGCCTCCACCACCTTTGGGGACGATCCCAATACCCATATCGATCCGGTGGTGTGTGGCCTGCCGGGAACCCTTCCGGTCCTGAATCAGAAGGTGCTGGAGTACGCCGTGAAGGCCTCCATGGCCCTCAATCTGAATATTGCTGAGCACAGCAAATTCGATCGCAAGCAATATTTCTATCCGGACCTGCCCAAGAACTACCAGATCTCTCAATACGACGAACCGATCGCCGAGGACGGTTGGATTGAAGTTGAGGTGGCTGAGAAAGGCAAAGACACCTACCTCAAGAAGATCGGGATTGAGCGTCTCCACATGGAGGAGGACGCCGGCAAATTGGTTCACGCTGGTAGCGATCGTCTCGCCGGTTCAACCCACTCGTTGGTGGATTACAACCGCGCTGGTGTGGCCCTCGCTGAGATCGTGAGCAAGCCCGATCTGCGCACCGGCCGGGAGGCGGCGGAGTATGCCTCCGAGATCCGCCGGATCATGCGCTACCTGGGCGTCAGCGACGGCAACATGCAGGAGGGCTCCCTGCGCTGTGACGTCAACATCTCCGTGCGCCGCGGGCCGGATGCGCCTTTCGGCACGAAGGTGGAGATCAAGAACATGAACTCCTTCTCGGCCATTCAGAAGGCCTGTGAGTACGAGATTCAGCGTCAGATCAAGGCCTACGAAACCGGCGAACCGATCGTTCAGGAGACCCGCCTTTGGGATGAGGGCAAGCAGCTCACCAAGAGCATGCGAAGCAAGGAGGGGGCCAGCGATTACCGCTACTTCCCCGATCCCGATCTGGGCCCGATCGAGGTCAGTGCAGAACTGCGCGAGGGCTGGCGCTCTGAGCTGCCCGAGCTGCCGGCTGCCAAGCGCCACCGCTACGCCGAAGACCTCGGTCTGTCCCAGTACGACGCCCGTGTGCTGACGGACGAGCGTCCGATGGCGGAATTTTTTGAGGCAGCTGTGGCTGCCGGAGCCGACCCCAAGGGTGTGGCGAACTGGATCACCGGTGACATTGCGGCCTACGTCAATGCCAACCGATTGAGCTACTCCGAACTGGCCTTCCGCCCGGAGCAGGTGGCCGAGATGGTGAAGCTGATCGACGGCGGCAAGATCAGCGGCAAGATCGCCAAGGAAATCCTTCCCGAGTTGTTGGAGAAGGGTGGCTCACCGGCCAAGATCGTCGATGAGCGGGGTTTGGGCATGATCAGCGACCCTGCTGCAATTACCGCGATCGTTGAAGAGCTCCTGGCTGCTCACCCTGAGGAGGTGGAAGCCTTCCGCGGCGGTAAGAACAAACTCCAGGGCTTCTTTGTTGGTCAGCTGATGAAGAAAACCGGCGGCAAGGCTGATCCGAAACTCGCCAATCAGATCCTGAGCCAGAAGCTCAAGGGCTGAGCAGGGACCAAGAGCTGATGGAAGCGGCGCTCTTCTTGAGCGTTGTTTGGATTAACCGCTATTTCTACAAGCGTTCACACCGCGGCAATCTGGGTCGAGAGCGCGATTACGTATATAACTACAGCTACAGGGGAGGCTTGGCGGGGATTACGGATACAGAGCCTGACCCCCTGCCGCGTACGGAATGGGTCAGGCCCCCGGGCAAAAACATGCGCCCACCCAGTCGGTGAAGCAATCACAAAAAAGCCCCCGATTGAGGGGGCGAGTGGGTGGTTGTGAGTGTGAGAGAGGGGAGAGGATCAGCGACGACCAAAGAGGTCAGAGATGCCTTGCCCGAGGAGTTTGCCGAGGTGACTGCCAACGGCTTGGCCGAGGGCATCTCCGGTGCTGGAACCAGCGTTGGCGAAGCCGGAGCCTGCAGAGGTGTCGTCTTGGACGGAGGGATCTTCTGAATAGCCAGGGTCAGCGGCGCCAGCGTCAGCGGTGAAGTCATCGCTGAATTCAGTGGCGCCTGGATCGGAGGAGTCGCCGGTGATGTCGTTGGTGGCCAGATCAGCAGACTGCTCGGTTGGCTCGTTTTGGGCTTGATTGTTGCCGGCGCCAGCGGCTTGTAGGCAGCTGATGGCAGGGCTGGTGAGGTCAACAGCGCTGCGTGCGACGAGTGCATTGGAGGTGCGATCGAAGCAATCCCAGGCGATGGTCATTGCAGCAGCGCCGGTGGAGAGGTTGAGGGCGGCGCCGGAGGTCAGGGCAAGAGCGGCGAGGAGGGAAGCGGAGCGGGTCATGACGGAGGAGGAGTGTGAGGAGTGGGGGGTGATCCCCGGCTGGTCATGAACCCAAGGTGGCCTGGGCGGCTGGCGAAGGATTTGAGCTGGGTCGCAGGGAGCTGTGATGTTGATCACAGGCCAGTTTTGGCCAGGGATCTGGGTGGCTTGAGGGGGCGTTTGAGCATGAAAAAGCCCCCTGCTGGAGGGGGCTTTGCAGAGGGGTTGAGGTGAGGGTTCAGCGAACAGGGACCCGGACTTGGATATTGCCGTTACTGAAGCCGTAGCTGATGTTGTTGGCGATGTTGTTGGGCAAGCGTCTGGCGAGCCCGTTGAGCTGCGAGGTGATGAGTGTGTTGATCGTTCCGAGATTGCCCTGGAGAATATTGCTCATGCCAGTAGAGAGGCTGTTGTTCACGGTTGTATCGGGAATGATATTGAGATTGCCGCGGAGTAGCCATTCGCCGCTGACGGCAACGCGTGAATCTGAGCGCAGTTGCATGGAGGGCGAGAGGGGAAGGTTGGCGGCAATGCGACCATTGTTCCAGTGAACATCGGGGAAGCAGTTGTCACACCAGCTCCCGAAGTACTTGTCTTCTACTTGGAACTCGGTGCCGTCACTTTCGAAGTTGGTAATGAACTGGAAGCCTTGATCGGTGCCTTTGAGCTCAATGCGCCGGCTGTTGATGTTGTCGGGCATGATTTTGAGGTTCAGGGGGCCCCGGGGGTTGACATAGACGTTGTTGATGCGCGTGGTCTGAGCTCGACCGTTGCTGCCTAGTTTGATCCGTGCATAGCTCTTGCCGCGTCTGTTGTAGAGCTTGAGTTCGCTGGCATTGAGTTCAGGCTGAACGAGGTCGGCAACAACTTTGGTGGAGCAGGAGATCAGGAAAGCGTTGCTTTCTGGGGTGACGGTGCAGCCTTTGCCGCGGATGAATTGAATGGCTTGTCCAGCTTGCTGGAGTTGTTGTGCGCTGAGTGCATGGGCGGATTGAGCGTTAATGGCTTCTGCTGCGGCGCCGACGCCCATGGTGAGTGCAACGGCGGCGAGTGCGGCGCGCTTGGTGGAGGAGTTGAACATGATGGTGGAGGAGAGAGTGGTTGAATCGGCCTGATTGGCTGATGAACCAAGTGTTCTCCATTTGCGCGAGCTTGTTATTGATCAAGATCTCAAGTGCTTGTGACTTTGCTCACAGGATGAACTTTGGGAGTCTTGTTTGAGCGTTTCTGCTGCAAGAGCATTAAAAAGCCCCCTGTTGAGGGGGCGTGGTGTGGCTTGGGTCCCGGAGAGGGAAATCGATCAGCGACGACCAAAGAGATCAGCAACGCCGCATGCGAAACATGAAGTCGCTCCAGAAGATCAGCGGAAAGATCGCCAAGGAATTCCTGCCTGAGTTGCTGGAGAAGGGTGGCTCACCGGCCAAGATCGTCGATGAGTGGGGTCTGAGCATGATCAGTGACCCTACTGCAATCACCGTGATTGGCGAAGAGCTTCTGACTGCTCACCTGAGGAAGTGGAAGCCTCCCGCGGCAGTAAGACCAAGCTGCAGTGGTTCTTTGTTGGTCAGCTGATGAAGAAGACTGGCGGTAAAGCTGCTCTGAGACGGGCCAAAAAAATCCTGCGTCAGAAGTTGAATGATTGATCACCACTTGGGTGTGATCATGGGTCTAGGGACGGCTGCCTGGGTTAGCGGTTTTGTTTGAAAGGGCAGCCAATGGCTGTTGGGTTTTTGACGCAATACTCTTCGACCAAGAGCCCGGCTGCTTGCGCAGAGCAGCTCGCGGTCATCGCTTTGCAGGACCAGCCGCCCCTGGGTCTGGGTTTCCCGCTGCTGCAAATGCCGCGCCAGGGTTGCTTATTTCTCTCTTGTCCCTGAAACCACCACTCACCTTGGAAGGTGCAGGCTGACTCAAAGTTAAAGACAAACTGGCCTTTCCTCCCCTCTCGATTGCTAAAAGTACCGTGAACTTCACTCTCTTGGCGAGGGCTTGGCCTCCAGTAGGAGCTGGTAACTTGAATCGTACCGTAGCCATTGCCATAGTCACCTGTGGCATGGCCTCCACTCGCCTTCCTGAACTTTAGGGGGCCCAAGTTGGTCACATAGGTCTTGCTGTAGTCAGGATTAAAGAATCCCGTCATATCTAATCCACTATTCCCCCAGCCGGTCATCTTTAGTGAGCCGGTCCAATTCGCTCCAGGCGGATAGTTGCAAACTCCAAACTTCCCACTAAAGCGATTCGTGGTGAAGTTCAGTTGGACTGGCCCCCAGTAGTAGGAGCCATCGATCGGATATGGGCACCTTGGTGTATCTCGTTTGTTGTTGATCCAGTGCCCGATAAAATTGCCTCGATTGCTTCTTGTCCCATAAAGCTTGTTCCCGTTGAAGGTTCCCGAGTAGTTGTGAGCTCCCTTATCAGTGAGCTGCAGCTCTCCCGCGCTGGTGTTCCAGTACTCGACGGTTTGGCTTTGAACCGGCGTTTGCAGGCTGCCGATCACAGCGAAGGCCGCCAGTGCAGGAGTGATCAAGCTGGGCTGGAACTTCTGGAGTGCCATGGCTGATCTATTTATCTCTGCTCAGCTTGGTTGCGACGAGAGTAAGTGTCAGGGGTGTATCAGCCTTCTGCAATAAAAAAGCTCCTTTTGAGGGGAGCTAGTGTTTATTGGGATTTGAATGATGGCTATCCACAGTGGGAGAGGTAGAAGCCGTATGGGGCGATTTTCTCTCCGTAGTAGCTAGTTGAGTTTGGTCGGCTACTTGTTTGGTCCCAGGTTAGTATAGCTTGGGCCGCTTTTGTAGTTTGTTGATTATTGGCTTTGGATTAAATGGAAAGCTGTTTTGTGGCTTGAAATTGGGTATGGCTTTGTATTTCATGCAAGTGCATTTCCCGGGGTCGTCCACCACTATTGGCCGCCCGCCAACTACCCCGCTTATTGACAAAAGGTTGACGTTTACAGGTGTTTGACCATTGGTGTGAGCCGTGACAAATCCGCAGTAGTATCCATTGTTTGTGGGGTTTGCGCTACGATTGATGCCGCTCCAATCAGCTTCATTTACAGGTCTTCCGCCATTGATCCGAACTTCGACAAGAGGTATGAAGTCTCTGGATTGGCCAAATCTGTATTCTCGGATGAAATATTCATTTCCATAGAATCCTGTCCCTGGGCCGTTTGGGCCAATAATCTGAATGGCCGATGGCCTTCTCGGGTCATTCTGAGCGCCTGCGGGTGCAGTGAAGTAGGCCGTGCTCAGCAGACTAATGAGCGTCAATGAGCCAAGAGCAACAGGGCGCTGCATTTGGTTGTTGATTATGTCTTTTTTCATTCTGACAAGCGGCGGCAAGATCGACCGAGGGCTGCAGGAATTTCTTAATGTTTCCTTGGCGCTCCGTTGCTGCCTAGTTTGATCCGTGCATAGCTCTTGCCGCGTCTGTTGTAGAGCTTGAGTTCGCTGGCATTGAGTTCAGGCTGAACGAGGTCGGCAACAACTTTGGTGGAGCAGGAGATCAGGAAAGCGTTGCTTTCTGGGGTGACGGTGCAGCCTTTGCCGCGGATGAATTGAATGGCTTGTCCAGCTTGCTGGAGTTGTTGTGCGCTGAGTGCATGGGCGGATTGAGCGTTAATGGCTTCTGCTGCGGCGCCGACGCCCATGGTGAGTGCAACGGCGGCGAGTGCGGCGCGCTTGGTGGAGGAGTTGAACATGATGGTGGAGGAGAGAGTGGTTGAATCGGCCTGATTGGCTGATGAACCAAGTGTTCTCTGCTCGTGTGATCAACCCTTTGATCTGGATCTACTGTCGATGTGACATTGATCACAAACCAAGAAGGCTGAGTTTTTGCAAGCGCTAAGAGCGGAACTTCATCAGTAGTTCATTGACCTGTTCGAGGCAGTGATCTTCTGAGCTGTTGTTCTCAATGAGGGCGTCGCTTAAGGGCCTTTTCTTGGCCATGGGCCACTGAGCATTGATCCGCGCCTCGGCCTCGACGGCGTTCAGCTGATCGCGTTGTATGAGGCGTTCAAGTTGTTGAGCTTCGTCGCAATGCACCAGCCATATCTCGCTGCAGAGCTCTTGGAGCCCCGCTTCAAAGAGCAGGGGAATCATCAACACCACTTCCGGCTCAGTTTGGAGTGCATCGAGCACCTGATCAAAGCGTTGGCGCACGAGCGGATGCACGAGTTGTTCGAGCCAGCGCTTCTCAGCGGCGTTGTTGAAGACAATCGAGCCAAGGGCTCCGCGATCGATCGTTGGGTACTCGGGGCCTGTGCCGCTGGTTCGAACCGCGTCGCCGAAGCGTTCCAGTACTGCTGTAGCACCGGGGCTGCCAGGCGCCAGGGCCTCTCGGGCGTACTGGTCGGCATCCAGGACAGGTACTCCTTTCGCAGCAAGGAGGCGCCCCACCGTGCTTTTGCCCGTGGCGATGCCGCCGGTCAGGCCAATGCGGCGTTGTTGCCCTTGCCAGCGGGGCCCCTGACCCATGGGGTGTCACTGATCTGCCTGCACTCAGAATTGCAGGAGTTGATGCGGCTCACCAGCTGTGACCTACGCCTGGCGGTTGATTGATGGTGGTGTGACCGCACCTGCGGGTTTTCAGGCGTCGGGGATCACGGCGGGCCTGAAGGCCTCGGGGAAGCCGGACCTCTCGCTTGTGCTGGCTCCCGAGGGCGCGGTCTGTGCGGGCACCTTCACGACCTCCTTGGTGCGAGCGGCCTGCGTGGATCTCTGCGCCGATCGCCTGGCGGCCAGTGGTGGTGTTGCCCGTGCGGTGCTCAGTAACTCAGGTCAGGCCAATGCCTGCACCGGTGACCTCGGTCTGATTGACAGCATCCGTGCCACCCAGGCCGTGGCTGACCGCCTGGGGCTTGCGGCGGACGAGGTTCTGATCTGCTCCACCGGGGTGATTGGTGTCCCGATCCCCATGGAGACCCTGCTGCAGGCCATCGATCCGGTGGTGGAAGGCCTTTCGTCGGAGGGAGGCCCTGCGGCAGCCCAGGCGATCCTCACCACCGACCTGATCGATAAGCAGATCGCTCTGGAGGCGGAGCTCGGCGGCCAGACCGTTCGCATCGGTGGGATGGCGAAAGGCTCGGGAATGATCCACCCGAACATGGCCACGATGCTGGGCTATCTCAGCTGTGATGCCGGCGTCCCCGCTGAGGTCTGGCAGGGAATGGTCTCCCGCGCGGTGCAGCGCTCCTTCAATGCCATCACGGTCGATGGCGACACCAGCACGAACGACACCTACCTGGCCTTTGCCGCTGGCGCTCCCCTGGATCCCGCCCATTACGCGGCCCTGGAGGAGGGTGTGACCGCCGTCTCTCAACACCTGGCCAAGGCCATCGCCCGCGATGGTGAAGGGGCCACCTGCCTACTGGAGGTCCAGGTGGAGGGGGCCGCCACGGAGGCCGATGCGCTGGCCATCGCCCGCACGGTCTGTGGCTCCTCCCTGGTCAAGACGGCCGTCCATGGCCGTGACCCCAACTGGGGCCGGATTGTCGCTGCCGCGGGTCGTGCGGGAGTCCCCTTCGAGCCTGCTGCCGTCGCGCTCTGGCTCGGGGAGCATCAGCTGATGGCAGTTGGCCAACCCATGGCCTTTGATCGGCCGGCCGCCTCGGCCTACATGCGCGATCGGGCTGCCGGTGCCTACCTCTTGGATGACACCGTTGCGATTCGCCTTTCGGTCGGTGCTGGCCCTGGAAGTGGACGCGCCTGGGGCTGTGACCTCTCCGATCAGTACGTGCGCATCAACGCCGATTACACGACCTAAGAGCAGGCCTACCATCAGCCACCAACGTCCCTGCTGAGATGGCCAAGGCCGGAGCACCCCAGAAGCAGGCTCCCAATGGTCTCCCCAGGATCTGGATGGGCCCCTTGGTCGCTGGGGTGAGCTTTGCCTTGGCCTATGGCATCACGCAGCGCCTGGCCGCGATCAACCTCGGCGATGTCATTCGCCTGAGTCCCCGCTTTGAGCAGAAGCAGACCCCTGGGTTGACGCTCAAGGACATGCGCCTGCGCTACGGGGAGCAGCCGTCTGAACTGCGCTCCGATCTCGATCCCCAGCAGCTCGAGCTCTGGCGCAAGGCCCAGGAGCAGGCCGATGCCGCCGCGAAGGCCAAGGCTGAGGCCGAGGCCAAAGCCGAGCGTGAAGCCGCCGCAGAAGCCGCTCCCAAACCAGTGGCTCCAACTGAAGAGCCCGCTGCGCTGGAGCCCAAGCCTGTCGTTGAGGTGCCTAAACCCAAGCCCACGCCGAAGCCTCAGGTCCAGGCGCCTGCACCCAGGCCACAGGAATCGGTTCCCCTCTTGGATTTGCCCCCCCTTCAGTAGCTCTGATCTGCCACGATTTGGGTGACTCTCAAGCGGCCGGCCATGAGTGAGCCTCAGACCCTGGTGCAGGCGGCCCTCAATCGTCTCAGCGCCCGCCTGGGAAGTGGTTTGGCGGATGCCGCAGCTGGCCTGGCGGTCTTGGCCCAGGACGCCCCCGAGCGATTGCGTCAGGAATGGGACCTGTTTAAAGAAGAGGTGGAGCTCGAAGCCCAGCGGCTGGAGCACGGAGATCAGGAGGTGCCGGCAGCGGAGTCCCCGATGGCTTCGTCTTCACCAGCGGCAGATCCCCAGACGCAGATTGATCAGCTGCGTGCCCAGGTCACGCGGCTTGCCCGCCGCCTCGAGGAGCCCGCTTGATGCGTCGCCTTGGCCCGGCCCTGGCGAGCGCCCTTCGCTCCCTACGGATCTGGGGTGCCGTTCTGCAGTTGTTGGCCTTCCTCTGGTGGGATGCCCAGTCCTGGAGCTATCCAGGGGGCGTCAGTGAGGAGGGGCAGGAGCGTCGTCAGAAGCGTCGTGCCCGTTGGCTCACGGCCCAGTTGTTGGAACTGGGCTCAGCCTTCATCAAGCTCGGTCAGCTCCTGTCGGCCAGGCCGGATGTGCTGCCGGCCAGCTGGGTTGAAGAACTCTCCCGGCTGCAGGACAGCGTCCCGGCCTTCTCCTTCGACACGGCCCAGTCGCTGCTGGAGCAGGAGCTGGGGGAGCGTTGCGCCGAGATCATCGATATCGAGGAGCAACCCCTCGGGGCCGCCAGCCTGGCCCAGGTCCATCGCGCCAGCCTTCGCAGTGGCCGGCAGGTGGTCTTCAAGATCCAACGCCCCGGGCTGGAGCGTCTGTTCCGCCTCGACCTCGAGGTCATGCAACAGGTCGCGGCGGTGCTGCAGCGCCATCCCCAGTGGGGCGTTGGTCGCGATTGGGTCTCCATCGCTCAGGAATGTCGTCGTGTGCTCCTGCGTGAGCTCGACTTCCGTCTGGAGGCCGAGCACGCCGCGCGCTTCCGCCAGCAATTTCTCGATGATCCGGGCATCCGCATCCCAGCGGTGGTCTGGGAACTCACCACCCGGCGGGTGCTCTGCCTTGACTACGTCCCCGGGATCAAGATCAACGACCGTCAGGCCCTGATCGAGGCCGGCATCGACCCTTCAGCGGTCGCCGAGAAAGGCGCTGCCAGTTACCTGCAGCAGCTGGTGCGCTTTGGCTTCTTCCACGCCGATCCCCACCCCGGCAACTTGGCTGTGGCCCGTGATGGGGCCCTTATCTACTACGACTTCGGCATGGTCGGGACCTTGTCTCAGCGCCTGCGCAGTCGCCTGGGGCGGATGGTCACGGCGGCGGCAGCCCGCGATGCCTCGGGCTTGGTGCGTGAGCTGCAAGCCGCTGGGGTGATCGCCCCTGACATCGATCCCGGTCCGGTCCGTCGCCTCGTGCGGGTGATGCTCGCGGAGGCCCTGACCCCTCCGTTCTCCGCCAACATCCTCGACAAACTCTCCGGCGACCTCTACGAGTTGGTCTACGGGCAGCCCTTCCGTCTGCCCCCAGAGCTGATCTTTGTGATGCGGGCCCTCTCCACCTTTGAGGGGGTCGGCCGCAGCCTGGATCCCAGCTTTAGCCTCGTCGCCATCGCCCGCCCCTATCTGCTTCCCCTCATGACCGCCAGCGGCAACGGCCCCAACGATCTCTTCAACCAGTTGGGTCGCCAGGCGGTGGAGGTGGGCAGCCGTGCCCTCGGTCTGCCCCAACGCCTGGAGGACAGCCTCAGCCGCATTGAACAGGGCGATCTTCAGGTTCAGATCCGTGCCGGCGAGACCGACCGTCTGCTGCGTCGGTTGGCCCTCAGCCAGCAGAGTGCAGGACAGTCGGTCCTGCTGGGTGCCTTTGCCGTCGCTGCGGCCCTGCTCGCCTCCAGCGCCCGGCCGCTGCTGACGATCATTCCTGTTGTGGCCGGGGTTCCGGTGGGTCTCAGCTGGTTGAAGCTGCAGGCCCGCCTGAAGCGCGACGCCCGCATCGACAAGCTCGGCAATTCCTAAGCGCCGCCCATAAAAAAATCCCGGGCTGGCTGATCCAGGTCCCGGGATCTTGGTTCGGTTGGAGCCTGGCTCCAGTTCGCCTCAGGCCTTGCCGCGGGGGCCGCGGTCTTCTGCGCCGGCGTAGACGGCCTGGCTGCCCAGTTCGTCCTCGATGCGCAGCAGCTGGTTGTACTTGGCCACGCGCTCACTGCGGCTGAGGGAACCGGTCTTGATCTGGCCGGCGCGGGTAGCCACGGCCAAGTCGGCGATGGTGGTGTCTTCGGTCTCGCCGGAGCGGTGGGAGATCACGCTGGTGTAGCCGGCACGGCCCGCCAGATCGATCGCCTGCAGTGTCTCGGTCAGGGTGCCGATCTGGTTGACCTTGATCAGGATCGAGTTGGCCACGCCCAGATCGATGCCGCGCTGCAGGCGGGCACTGTTGGTCACGAACAGGTCATCGCCGACGAGTTGGACGGTCTTGCCGAGCTTCTCGGTCAGCAGGGCCCAGCCCTCCCAGTCGTCTTCGGCAACGCCGTCCTCGATCGAGGTGATGGGGAAGCGGTTCACCAGAGCCGCCAGCTGGTCGACCATCTCGGCGCTGGTGTAGCTGCCGCCGTCGAAGGCGTAGCGGCCGTCCTTGAAGAACTCGGTGCTGGCCACGTCCAGGGCCAGGGAGATCTGATCGCCAGGGCGGTAGCCAGCCTTTTCGATCGCCTGAACCAGCATGTCGCCGGCTTCGATGTTGCCCAGGTCAGGGGCAAAGCCGCCCTCGTCGCCGACGGCGGTGCTCAGGCCCTTGTCCTTCAGCAGACCCTTGAGGGTGTGGAACACCTCGGTGCCCATCCGCAGGGCCTCGCGGAAGGTGGGTGCGCCGTGGGGCACCAGCATGAATTCCTGGAAGTCCAGGCTGTTGGCGGCGTGGGCGCCACCGTTGATCACGTTCATCAACGGCACCGGCAGCAGGTTGGCCATCGGGCCGCCCAGATAGCGGTAGAGGGGCAGGCCAACGCCATTGGCGGCGGCGCGGGCGCTCGCCAGGCTCACCGCCAGGATTGCGTTGGCGCCCAGGGCGCTCTTGTTGTCGCTGCCGTCGAGCTCGAGCATCGCGGCATCAACGGTGCCCTGGTCCAGGGCACTCAGGCCGCAGAGGGCCGGAGCAATTTTTTCTTCAACGTTGCTGACGGCCTGCAGCACACCCTTGCCGCAGTAGCGGCTGCCGCCGTCCCGCAGTTCACAGGCTTCGTGGGCACCGGTGCTGGCGCCGCTGGGAACGATGGCGCGGCCACTGGCTCCGCCCTCCAGCATCACCTCGGCTTCCACGGTCGGTGTGCCACGGGAATCGAGAACCTCCCGGGCCACGATGGTGTCGATGACGAGGTCGAGGGTGTCGATCACAGCGGCCTAACGCACAACATGAGTCCTTGCAGGGATCTTATGGGTCGCCCTGCCGGGGGCCTTGGTGACCGTTGGCACCAATCCGCTGACTTTGGTCAGAATGCGGCCGTCAAGAACAGTCCGGATGCGCCTTCTCCACACCATGCTGCGGGTCGGCGACCTGGAGCGCTCGATCGCGTTCTACACCGACATTCTTGGGATGCGGCTGTTGCGCCGGAAGGACTATCCCGGGGGGCGGTTCACCCTGGCTTTTGTGGGCTACGGAGACGAGAGCGACCACACCGTGCTGGAGCTCACCCACAACTGGGACACCAGCAGCTACGACATCGGTAGCGGCTATGGCCACATCGCCCTGGGTGTGGACGACATCGTTGGCGTCTGCGACCAGATCCGCGCCAAGGGGGGAAAGGTCGTGCGCGAACCGGGCCCGATGAAGAACGGCACCACCGTGATTGCCTTCGTCGAGGACCCCGACGGCTACAAGGTTGAACTGATTGAGATGAGCTCTCGCGCCCATGCGGCCTGATTCCTACGCCGCTGGCCCCGCCAGCCTCACCACGGTTCCTGATCGCTTCAGCGATGCCGGCTGGGACCTCCTGCTGGCCTGCCAGGAGCAGGCCCGCCGCTGGCGCCACGGCGAGATGAACGTGGAGCACCTGCTGCAGGTGCTGCTGAATGACGAGCGCTACGCCGCCTGGGTGGATCCCCTACCCCTCGATGCCTCGCGTCTGCTCGATCAGCTGGATGACTTCTGCGCGGATCAGCCCACCAGCAGTGCCAGGGACCTGTTCGTCGGCGAGGACCTGGAACTGCTTCTGGAGGGGGCCGATCGCCAGCGGGGCCAGTGGGGCTCCCGCTTCATCGATGTCCCCCATCTGTTGGCGGCCCTGCTGGATGACCGCCGCATTGCCGGCGCCCTCCTGCAACAGCAGGGGTTGACCCAGGAGGACCTGCGTCGCTCCGTTCCCAGGCCTGCGCCGCAAGCGGTGGTTGAGCCGCCTGCTCCGGCGCGTCCCGCTCCCAGCAGGACAGTCGTCGAGCCCGCCCCCACTGATGAGAACGGCCTGAAGCTTGAGCAGGAGCCCACGGCCCTCGAGCAGTTCGGACGGGATCTCACCGCCGCCGCCCGGGCGGGTGACTTGGATCCAGTCATTGGTCGCGACACCGAAATCCGGCGTCTGATGCAGGTGCTGTCGCGCCGCGGCAAGAACAACCCGGTCTTGATCGGCGAGCCGGGCGTGGGCAAGACCGCCATCGCTGAGCTGCTGGCCCAGCGGATCGTCGCCGGCGAAGTGCCGGATGCCCTCAAGGGCCAGCGGCTGGTCTCCCTGGACCTGGGCGCCCTGATCGCTGGCGCCAAGTTCCGCGGCCAATTCGAGGAGCGCCTGCGCAGCGTGCTCAAGGAGGTGCGGGACGCCGAAGGCGCTGAGGCGGGCGGCGTGATCCTGTTCATCGACGAGCTCCACAACGTGGTGGGCCCGGAGCGCTCCAACAGCGACGCCGGCAGCATCCTCAAGCCGGCCTTGGCCCGGGGCGACCTGCGTTGCATCGGTGCCACCACCCCTGAGGAGTACAGCCGCACCGTTGAGAAGGATCCCGCCCTGAACCGGCGCTTCCAGCAGGTCCTGATCAAGGAGCCCAGCCTTGAGGAGAGCACCCTGATCCTGCGGGGCCTGAAGGAGCGCTACGAGTTGCACCACGGGGTGGCCATCACCGATGGCGCTGTCGTGGCCTCGGCTCGGCTTGCCGATCGCTACATCTCCGATCGCTGCCTGCCGGATTCAGCCATCGACCTGATCGATGAGGCCGCTGCCCAGCTGCGGATGGAGGTCACCTCCAAGCCACGTCTGGTGGAGGAGGCCGAGAGCGATCTACGCCGCGTTGAGTTGGCCCTGCTTTCGGCGGAGAGCGCCCCAGAGGCCGAACGGGTGGCGCTGCAGCAGCAGCGCCGGCAGGTCAGCGAGACCCTGCATGCCCTGCAGGAGCGCTGGTCCGCCGAGCGGGAGCAGTTGGCGGAGCTGCGCCAGCTCCTGGCCGATGACGAGGCCCTGCGCCTGCAGATCGCCGAGGCCGAACGAGATGGTGACCTCGAAGAGGCCGCCCGGCTCCAGTACGACCAGCTCCACGGGGTTCAGCAGCGCCGTCATGAGTTGGAGGAGCAACTCCAGGCCAGTCAGCAGAGCGGGCAGTCCCTGCTGCGGGAACAGGTGGAAGAGGGGGACATCGCTGATGTGGTGGCCCGCTGGACCGGGATTCCCGTTCAGCGCCTGCTGGCGGGTGAGCGCCAGAAGCTGCTGGAGCTTGAGCAGCGCCTGGCCCAGCGGGTGATCGGACAAGGGGAGCCCGTCGGTGCCGTGGCCGCGGCGATTCGCCGCGCCCGTGCGGGCATGAAGGATCCGCGCCGTCCCGTGGGCTCGTTCCTCTTCCTCGGCCCCACCGGTGTGGGCAAGACCGAACTGGCCAAGGCCCTAGCGGCGTCCCTCTTTGATGAGGAAGAGGCCTTGGTGCGCCTGGACATGAGCGAGTTCATGGAGCGCAATGCCGTGGCCCGCCTGCTCGGGGCTCCTCCGGGTTATGTCGGCTACGAGGAGGGCGGTCAGCTCACCGAAGCCGTCCGCCGGCGTCCCTATGCCGTGTTGCTCCTTGATGAGGTGGAGAAGGCCCACCCCGATGTCTTCAACGTCCTGCTGCAGGTCCTTGATGACGGACGTCTGACCGATTCCCAGGGCCGCACGGTCGACTTCCGCCACACCGTGGTGGTGATGACCAGCAACCTGGCCAGTCGAGCGATCTTGGATGCCGCCCGCGGCCAGGCCGACGCCTCGGCGCTTGAGGAGCAGGTGGAGCGAGCCCTGGCCAGCCAGTTCCGGCCGGAATTCCTCAACCGCATCGATGAGGTGATCCGCTTCCAGCCCTTGGGGCCGGCCGACCTGCAACGGATCGTGCGCCTGCAGGTGCTCGAGTTGGCGCAGTTGCTCCAAGAGCAGGGACTGGCGCTTCAGGTGGACGAGCCAGTCGTGGCCTGGCTGGCGGAGCAGGGCTACGAGCCGGAATACGGAGCGCGGCCCCTGCGCCGGTTGCTGCGGCGCCAGATCGAGAACCCCTTGGCCACCGAGTTGCTCGAGGAGCGCTTCCTGGGTGCGGCGGCCGTTCAGGTCAGTCTGGGCGAAGGCGAGCAGGCCCTCTGCTTCAAACCCATCTCAGGCCCTGAATAGGACATCCGTTAGTGTGTTTGTTTGCCGGCGCGTGGGCTCAACACGCCGCGCGGCCCGCTGAAGGCTCAGCAGGCTTCATGCTCTGCCCATGAGGCTTGGCCCTGATTTCCCCTGTGGAATCTTCATCCGTGGAATCCCAGACCGAACCACAAGTCAAGTCCGACGAGGCCGCCGCCACCGAACCGGTGAAGACCGGTTTCGTGGCAGACACCGTCGCTGAATTGCGCAAGGTGGTCTGGCCGAGCCGTCAGCAGCTGTTTGGTGAATCAGTCGCGGTGATCTTGATGGTCACCATTTCGGCTTTTGCGATTGCTGCCGTCGATCGCTTCTACAGCTGGGGAAGCTCCCAGGTGTTCCGCTGACCCGCTGAATCTTTCGCCCTCTCCTTCCTTTGCCCGTGTCCGACGTCGACTTGACCACTGAAGAATTCGCCGCGGCGGATCTGGCTGCCGACGCCGAACCCGCAGCTCCCGCCGCTGACTCGGAAGGCCGGGCTCTGATTGCCCGCTGGTACGCCGTTCAGGTGGCCTCCAGCTGCGAGAAAAAAGTCAAGGCCACCCTCGAGCAGCGGGCCGTCACCCTCGGCGTGGACAAACGCATCCTCGAGATCGAGATCCCCCAGACCCCCGCGGTCAAACTCAAGAAGGACGGCAGCCGCACCAGCACCGAAGAGAAGGTCTTCCCCGGCTACGTCTTGGTTCGGATGGTCCTCGATGAGGACACGATGATGGCGGTGCGGAGCACCCCAAACGTGATCAACTTCGTGGGTGCGGAAGATCGCCGTGCCACCGGCAAGGTCCGCGGTCACATCAAGCCTCGCCCCCTGAGCCGTCAGGAGGTGGATCGCATCTTCAAGCGGGCTGCCGAGAAGAAGCCTGTGGTGAAGGTCGATCTGACCGAAGGCGATCAAATCTTGGTGACCGCTGGTCCCTTCAAAGACTTCCAAGGCGAAGTCATCGAGGTGTCGGGCGATCGCAACAAGCTCAAGGCTCTGCTCTCGATCTTTGGCCGGGAAACCCCGGTGGAACTCGAGTTCTCCCAGATCAGCAAACAAAGCTGATTCCCGTGCGGCCGTCTCCCTGCGGAGGGCGGCCTAAGGCGGTGCTTCGGTTTTCGGAGTCCGCCGCACACGCTGCCCTAAGGTCGCGGATCCGCAGATTGCTCAAGACGCCAGGACGATGGCAAAAAAAGTTGTAGCTGTGATCAAGCTGGCGCTCGACGCCGGCAAAGCAAACCCCGCGCCGCCGGTGGGCCCTGCCCTCGGTCAGCACGGCGTCAACATCATGGCGTTCTGCAAGGAGTACAACGCTCGGACGCAGGACAAAGCCGGATACGTGATTCCGGTGGAGATCTCGGTCTTTGAAGACCGCAGCTTCACCTTCATCACCAAGACCCCTCCCGCTTCCGTGCTGATCGTGAAGGCAGCCGGAATCGCCAAGGGTGCCGCCACCTCTTCCAAGGGTTCTGTCGGGGCCATCAGCCGCGCACAGCTCGAAGAGATCGCCAAGACCAAGCTGCCCGACCTCAACTGCACCAGCGTTGAGTCGGCCATGCGCATCATCGAAGGCACCGCCCGCAACATGGGCGTGGCTGTGAAGGACTGAGTCTCGGGTTCATCCCGGCTCATCCATTCCTTTTGTTCCTTAGCGGGGGAGAGCTCCTGAGCTCGTCTGCACCCCATTCCTGACATGCCCAAACTCTCCAAGCGCTACTCCGCCGCCGTCGGCAAGGTTGAAGAACGCGTCTACGCCCCGCAAGAGGCTGTCGACCTGGTCAAGGCCAACGCCACCGCCAAGTTCGATGAGACCGTTGAAGCCCACGCTCGCCTCGGCATCGACCCCAAGTACACCGACCAGCAGCTGCGCACCACCGTGGCCTTGCCCCACGGCACCGGTCAGAGCATTCGCATCGCTGTGATCGCTCGCGGTGAAAAGGTCGCTGAGGCCAAGGCCGCTGGTGCTGATCTGGCTGGTGACGACGATCTGGTCGAAACCATCTCCAAGGGTGAGATGGAGTTCGATCTGCTGATCGCGACCCCGGACATGATGCCCAAGGTCGCCAAGCTCGGTCGTGTCCTCGGCCCCCGTGGTCTGATGCCGAACCCCAAGGCCGGCACGGTCACCACCGACCTGGCCTCGGCCATCAGCGAGTTCAAGGCCGGCAAACTGGAGTTCCGCGCTGACCGCACCGGCATCGTCCACGTGCGTTTCGGCAAGGCCAGCTTTGACGCTGCCAAGTTGCTGGACAACCTGAAGGCGCTGCAGGAGACCATCGACCGCAACAAGCCCAGCGGTGCGAAGGGTCGCTACTGGAAGAGCCTGTACATCACCTCCACCATGGGTCCTTCCGTGGAAGTGGATGTGTCTGCACTGCAGGACATCAAGCAAGAGGGCTGATCGTCCCCGTCCCTCTGCGCAAAGCCCCCGCTCCGGCGGGGGCTTTGTTGTATGTTCTTTCTCTGGCTAATGCCAGAAGGGTTACGCGCCCTACCCAAGACAGCAGGTCGAATTCCTGTTCTGCTCGCAGAACCTGAGTCCTTAAACCCTGCCGAGGTGTCCGCGACAGTTTTTCTCACCAGGGCTCCCTCGGGAGTTCGGGTTGGGTGAAGCGAGCCGCAGCCCTCGAGTACCGCCCGGTACTGGGGTTGCGTTCCCGGCTTGTTCCCCTGATCCGATCCTTAACCATGGGCCGCACTCTGGAGAACAAGCAACAGATCGTCGAAGAGCTGAAGCAGCTCCTTGGCGAGGCCGAAATGGCGCTGGTCCTTGACTACAAGGGTCTGTCCATCAAGGAAATGTCTGATCTGCGGACTCGTCTGCAGGCCAGCAACGGTGTCTGCAAGGTGACCAAAAACACCTTGATGCGCCGTGCCATTGATGGCAATAGCGCTTGGTCGGAACTCGATTCCCTCCTCACCGGCACCAACGCCTTCGTGCTCGTCAAGGGCGACGTGGGTGGTGCTGTGAAGGCCGTTCAGACCTTCCAGAAGGAGACCAAGAAATCGGAGACGAAAGGAGGCCTTTTCGAAGGCAAGCTCCTCTCCCAATCCGAAATCAAGGCCATCGGGGATCTGCCCTCCAAGGAGGTGCTCATGGCGCAGATCGCAGGTGCGATCAACGCCGTGGCCACCAAGGTGGCTGTGGGCATCAACGAAGTTCCTTCCGGTCTTGCTCGGGCGCTCAAGCAGCACGCCGATGGCGAGGGCAAGGCCGACTGAGGCCTGCTCTGCTGAGCTCTCCGATCCGACTGTTTACACAGATCTGTTGCTGATTCCCAACCATGTCTGCTACTACCGACCAAATCCTCGAGCAGCTGAAGTCCCTCTCCCTGCTGGAAGCCTCTGAGCTTGTCAAGCAGATCGAAGAGGCCTTCGGTGTGTCCGCCGCCGCTTCCGCTGGCGTCGTCATGGCTGCCCCCGCCGCTGGCGGTGCTGCTGAAGCTGCTGAAGAGAAGACCGAGTTCGACGTCCACCTCGAGGGCTTCGACGCGGCTGCCAAGATCAAGGTCCTGAAGGCCGTCCGCGAGGCCACCGGCCTGGGTCTGGGCGAAGCCAAGGCTCTTGTCGAAGGCGCTCCCTGCAACGTCAAGGAAGGCGTGGCCAAGGCTGATGCCGAAGCCATGAAGAAGGCCATCGAAGAGGCCGGCGGCAAGGTCTCCCTCAAGTGATCCCGCCGTGGGCTGCTTCGGCAGTCCACTCCTTCAACGAAGCCGGCCCTTTCGGGGGCCGGCTTTTTTGTGTGTAGCGGCGGCTGAGCAATAAAAAAGCCCCGCCGAAGGCAGGGCTTTGAGCCGGAACGCTTCTGGGAGTCTTTCCTCGTTTCGACCCCGGAAGTGGTGTTCCGCACTCCTCACACGCCAAAACCTTACCGCCAGAGAAAAAGACCAGGCCGCCGGTTCGGACCGCTGTCTCAACTGTCCCTGATCAGAATCGTGGCGTCTGCCCGGCGTAAGGGATCACCTGGAGGGCGATGGGGCCGGTGCTGCTGCTCATGGCCACTGCTGGACGGTCCTGGCGCCGTTCCGCCTGGGCGATCAAGCCATCGAGGGGTTTGGGGTTGGCGAAATAGACATGGCTCAAGCTGCGCTCGCCGTACATCCGCCGTTCGAGCTGCCAGCCCGGCTCCAGCTTGAGGGCGACAAATCCGCTGCGGTCCCGCAGGGGGATCGCCCCACGCCCCACGACGAGTTCGGTCGGGTGGCTGCCGGACATCGCCAGCAGCACCAGGGTGTTCCCTTGGCTCTCGAGCCTCAGGCGATAACGGGGCGAGACGTCGTCCTCGCCGACCCGCAGGGAATAGCCATTGCTGTCGAGGTAGCGGCTGCAGATCCCGCTGAAGTTGAAGCGGTTGAGAGCCGGATCAATCAGGCCGTCCCGGCGTTCTTCCCAGCACTTCGGTTGGGGTTTGAGCTGCTCGAGCACCAGCAGCTTCCAGTCCTGGTTGCCCACCGGTTGCCCCAGCACGGCCAGACGCTCCTGCTCGAGCGGCTGGCTTTGGAAGACCCCTGCGGCGGCTTGGCTGCCCACCAGGCCTGCGCTCAGCAGAGCGAGGCCGGCCCACGGGAGGTAGCTTCGCTGCATGGGATGTCTCCTGGGCTCCTGACGAGAGCTGTGTTGTACCGGATGTTGGGGGACAAGCCCAGTGGTCAGTGATACGCCCAAGGTGGTTGCCGCCGCCTGCGACGGCGCTTGTAGCGGAAATCCCGGCCCTGGCGGCTGGGGAGCGTTGCTGCGTTTTGACGATGGCAGCGTTCAGGAATTCGGTGGGGCGGAGGCCAACACCACCAACAACCGCATGGAGCTGACGGCGGCGCTGACCCTGCTGGAGCGCTTGGCGGTTCTGCCGCGTCACCCGGACCTGAGCATCCGCACGGACTCCAAGTACCTGATCGACGGCTTCAGCAAGTGGATCAACGGTTGGAAGCGCAAGGGCTGGCGCACGGCCTCCGGGAGCCCTGTTCTCAATCGCGACCTCTGGGAGGCCCTCGACGGCGCGCGGATCCAGGGCTTGCCCCTGACCTACGTGAAGGGCCACAGCGGTGATCCCGACAACGACCGCTGCGATGTCATCGCCGTGGCCTTTTCCAAGGGCAACCCGATCCAGCTGGCGGCCGGGGAGGTGGTGGAGGCGGCCCCGGCCCTTGATCTGGCCCCTCCGGCCCTGCAGCAGCTGCTGACCCGCTTGGAGTTGGCGGATCGGTTGGCCGAGGGCGACTACGGGTTGAGCCTGATGGAGCTGGCGCAGTTGGTCGAGAAGCCCCTCAAGACCCTGGAGGGACGCGATGGTCCCTGGCGCTGGCGCGATTGGCAGGTCCTTCCCCTGGACGAGGGGCGCTGGCGTCTTCGCCGTGACGCGTCAGGATCAGGGGAGCCCCAAGGCGAGGAGCGAGTAGATGGCTGAGGTCGGCACGGGATCGCTCTACCAGCGTTTTGTGGGTCCCCTGCTCAGCCGTGATGACGGTGCCGATGCTGAGCAGCTGAGCCAACTCACACTGCAGGCCCTGGGGCAGGCCTCCCTGCGCCGCAACTGGCCCCTGGTGAGTAGTTCCCTGGCGGGCCTAGGGGCAGAGCTGCAGCGCAAGGACCTGCGGCTGGAGCAAACCCTTTTTGGCTGCCGCTTCCTCAATCCTGTTGGTCTGGCCGCCGGCTTTGACAAGAACGCCGTAGCCGCGGGCATCTGGCATCTGTTTGGTTTTGGCTTTGCCGAACTGGGCACGATCACCTGGCATGCGCAGCCCGGGAACCCCCGGCCCCGGCTGTTCCGTTTGGCCGAGGAGCGGGCCGCCTTGAACCGCATGGGGTTCAACAACCAAGGGGCCGAGGCGGCGCGCCGCACCCTGGAGCGCCAGGCTCTGCCGGCGGCCGGGCAGCGACCGGCGGTCTTGGGGATCAATTTGGGCAAGTCCAAGGTCACCCCCCTGGATCTCGCCCCGGACGACTACGCCTCGTCGTTGGAGTTGTTGGCTCCCCTGGCGGACTACGCCGTGATCAATGTCAGCTCCCCCAACACTCCGGGGTTACGGGAACTCCAGGACGAAGTCCAGCTGCGTCGCCTGGTGGAGCGGCTGCGGCGTCTGCCGGCCTGCCCCCCGTTGCTGGTGAAGATCGCCCCGGACCTGGAGGACGACGCCATCGATTCGATTGCCCGCTTGGCCTACGAGGAGGGCTTGGCTGGGGTGATTGCCGTGAACACCAGCCTGGATCGCCTGGGCCTGGAGGGCAGGCGCCTGGCCCAAACCGGCAAGACCTTGGCGGAGGAGGCGGGGGGACTGAGTGGTGCACCCCTGCGCCAGCGGGCCCTGGAGGTGATGCGCCGGCTGCGGGTCACCGCTGGCCCAAGCCTGCCCTTGATCGGGGTGGGTGGCATCGACTCCGCCGCGTCCGCCTGGGAGCGGATCACCGCCGGTGCGTCCCTGGTGCAGCTCTACACCGGATGGATCTACGGCGGGCCTGGCCTGGTTCCGGAGATTCTCGAGGGCTTGAGCCAGCAGCTCGATCGCCACGGTTTCCGCAACATCAGCGAAGCCGTCGGCTCTGGGGTGCCCTGGAGCTGAAATCTCGATAGCTTGCGGATAGAGCAAGCGGAAGGCGAGTGGTGCTCGCAGGAGTTCAAGAGCGCCTCGGCCCCTTGCAAGCCTGGCTGTTTCCGCAGCGGGTCTACCTCGAGCTGCAGGATCAAGCGATCACGGCCATGGTCCTGAGCGGAGGGCGCCTGAGCTGGGTCGATCAGTTGTCCCTGCCGCCGGGGCTCTGCACGGGCGGACGTCCCGTGTCTGGTTCGGCCCTGGCGGATCTATTGGGAGATTGGTTGGTGCAGTGCGGCTACCCCGGGGCCCGGATCTGGGCCGTGCTGCCGGGCAGCGCCTGCGAACTACGCCTTCTACAGGGCAGCGCTCCCGAGCGAATGGCGATGCCGAAGGAGCTGGAGGCCCTGCGTTTGCCTTGGCCCCCGGAGACCGCGGTGGATCTGCTGAGCTCCCCTCTGCCCTCCTCCCCGGGCAGCCGTGTCTCGGTGGCGGTCGAATCAGCCTTGCTGGAGGACTGGATCGAGGTCTTTGCCGATGCGGGCCTCGGTCTCGATGCCCTCGAGGCTGCTCCGGTCTGTGCACTGCGCTGCGTCGAGGGCCAGAAGGGTTGGTTGTTGGGCCTGGAGCCTGAGCAGAGCTGGTTGCTGCGCCTGGAGCGGGGGGCTCCGATCTGGCAGTGGCGACTGCCGCCGTTGGCGGAGCTGGAGGCCTTGCAAAGCGAGCTCAACCAATGCCTGAGCTATTGGCAATCCCAGGCTCCTCAGCCGCGCTCGATGGATGTCGTGGTCTCAGCGGCCCTGCCGGCTTCGGCGCTGGAGACCCTGCAGAGTTGTCTTCCGCTGGAGCTCAATGGCCTGGATCCCTTGCGGAGCGACCCAGCGCAGTGGTCTCTGGGTCTGCTCTGGGGGCTGGCCGCGGCGGAGCTGGAGCGATGAGCCCTCGTCTTGGCCCCCTCGATCTGCTGCAGGAGCGGCGGCGCGCCAGCGGCGTGGCTGAGCCAGGTGGGTCCATGCTTCCGGCCCGCCCGCTGTTGCTCAAGGGCTCGGCCATTGGCGGTGGCGTCCTTGCCTTGATGCTGCTGTTGCTGGTGGCGCTGGGGTGGCGCCAGCAGCAGGTGAACGCTGCCCTGGCGAACCTCGCCGGCATCAAGCTGCAGGTGCAGACCCTGGAGACGCGGGTCGGACGGGTGCGGCGGGCCAAGGCTCAGCTGCAGCGCAGCAGCGAGGGCTTGGCCAAGGGTCTGGTGGGGGTGTCCTCCGGCTCGGCCTTGCTGGCTCAGTTGTCCGCGGTCACCCCGGCCGGTGTGCAGCTCACGGAGGTGCGCTCCCAGAACAACGGCTTGCTGCTCAAAGGGGTCGCCGTTGATCCCCAGGCATTCCGACGGGTCAATGGGCTGAGTCTGCTGCTGTCCCAATCGCCTTTGTTTGATGCCGAGTCGGTTCAGGTGGTGAAGCTCCAGCGCGATGGCGCTAGCGGGGGACCGGTGGACTGGGAGCTCTCCGTTCGCTTCGCGGCCCTGGCTCCGGATCAACAGTTGGCGGTGCTGCAGGCCCTGCAGGCCGACGGTTTGGTGCAGCGTCTGCGTTTGCTGCAGTCCAAGGGGGTGCTGCCATGAGCCTCCAACTGCGGCGAGAGCAGGTGTTGCTCGGTGCACCGGTCCTTCTGGGGGTGCTGCTGGCTGCAGCCCTGGGGGGCCTGGTGGCCTGGCCCCGTATGCAGCGCTTGCAGGCGGATCAGCAGGAGCTGCTGGTGCTGGAGGAGCAACAGCAGCGCTTGCCCTTGCTGCGCCGTCAGCTCGAGAGCCTGGAGCAGCAGCGGGAGCAAGCTGACCGCAGGAATGCCCAGATCCTGGGGTTGATCGCGGGCAGCGGCGAGCTGCAGACGTTCTTGGCCCAGCTCAGTGAACAGGCGGCCCAGACCGGCGTGCTGCTGGATGGCTATGAACCGGTTCAGGCCGTCGCACCGCCCACCAGCAAAAAAAGCAACAAGACCGCGGCTGAGACCCTGCCGGCGGATCCGTTGTTGGCCCCTGGTTTGAAGAAGACCTCGGTGTTGCTGCGCGCCCGCGGCAGTGGCCCGCAGCTGTTGGATTTTCTGCGGCGTCTGGAGCGCCTGAGCCTCTTGGTGGTCCAGAGCGATCTCTCGCTCAAAAGTGGCAACAGCAGCAAAGACAAGGATGGCCGGGTGGTGCTGGAGCCCACCGAATTGCGGCTGAATCTGGGCCTCTATGCGAGAGATCACAGCCCAAGTCAGAAGCCTGGAAAGCCCGGCTGAGCATCGATACCATCCGCCCAACTGGCAAAGGGCAGCGTGGGTTGGCGGCGCACTGGCATCTCAGCCCTGATGGCTGCTGCCGCGATGACGGCTCCAGCGCTGGCGCTGCCGCAGTCCAGCGCCTCTGCTCCCGCGCCGTCCGTCGCGCCGTCCGGCGGGGCGCTGCTGCTGCAGTTGCGCCGTGGCGCCAACAGCGTGGACGTGGTGGTCGAGGGCACCGGTGCGGCTCCGCTGCTGCGGCAACGCCAAACCGCGGCCGGGTGGCAGGGGCAATTGCAGCTGAGTCAATCCGCCTCCCTGAAGGTCGGCCCGCAAACATTGACCCTGCCGGAGGCCGGCCTGAAGCGCGTGAGCATCCGGGGGAGTGGCCGCGAGTTTGAGCTGGAGGTGGTGCCGATGCCGGGGGCACCGGCCTCCAAGCCGGTGGTCAGTGCCGATGGCCGCAACCTGATCCTGAGCTTCAGCGCCCCCAGCGAGTTGGTCTCGAAGACCGGCACCTTCAACCTCAATCAGCCCGGCTCGGTGCCCCAGCCGCGCTATGCCCCGCCCCTGCAACCCAGGGCGGTGGCGCCGCCCCTGGGCGATATGGCCGTGGGAACGATGGTGCTGCGCAACCGCAGTTATCTCAACCTCAGCGGCCCGCCGGTGACGATGACCCTGCGCAACGCACCGGCAAAAGACGCCCTGATGGCCCTCAGTCAGATGGGTGGCTACGGCTTTGTCTATGTCGACGATGAGGAGCGACCGGGTGCTCAGACCAGCGCAGGCCCGACGGTTTCGCTGTCTTTCCGCGGTGAGGCCTACAGCAAGGCCTTGAACTCGGTGCTGCTGGCCTCTGGTTTGCAGGGGCGGATGGAAGGGAATCTGTTGCTGGCGGGTCCCTCGGTCATGGGCAAGACCTTCGGCACCCAGATGTCCAAGGTCTATCGCCTCAACCAGGCCTCAGCTGAGTCGGCCGCCAAGTACTTGGCCAGCCTGGGGGCGCGCATCACCCAGGTCACAACGATCACCAATGCGGTGACCTCGGGGCAGCCCGTGGCGAACCAGGTGGCTGGTGGCGAGCAAACCCAGCAGACCAAGAAGGAGCAGATCACCACCACGGAGACCTATGGCGCCTCCACCGGTCCCCTGCGTGGCTTGATTGGGACGACCGATTCACGCCTGCGCACCATCACCTTGGTAGGTGATTCGCAGTTGGTTTCCGTCGCTGAGAACTACCTCCGGCAGATCGATCTGCGCCAGCGGCAGGTGGCGCTGTCGGTGAAGATTCTGGATGTCACCTTGAACAATGACACCAGCCTTTCGAACTCCTTTGCCTTCCGCTCCGGCAGCAACTTCGTTGTCAGTGATCGGGGTGAATTCTTAGGTGCCTTTGGTGGCTTGCTGCCGCCGCAAGGGGATCAATTCAGCACGATTGCAGGTGGTGCTGAAAGCGCCAAGACTGAGACAGTGACGGCCACAGGTGAATTGGCAACTGTCGCAACTCAGCCAATCACGGCTAGTAGCCCGGCGCCAGTTAATCCAGGAGTGGCTTACCCACAAAATAACTACTTCGATTTCGTCCGAGGTCTGATTGAGTCGAACACGACCAAGGTTCTGGCTTCGCCGACCCTGATCATTAACGAGAATTCCGAGCCGATCGCTTCCGGTGCGGCGGTCACCGTTGGCGGTTCGGGCACCGCTGCACTCAACACGGCTTCCATTGGTCGTCCCTTTGCTAACGAGTCCTTTGTGACGGTTGGGGCCCAGGAGATTGTCAGCTACACCGTGCAGGCCGGGCAAAACGGTGCCCCGAATAGCTGTCAGCCGGAGTTTGGAACGGCAGGTTTGACCTTTGGTGCGCGGGTCTCCCGCATTGATGACAACGGCTTTGTCACCTTCTCGATGTCACCGGAGATCTCGGCGGTGATTGCGACGGACGTGCGCATTGAAGGCTGCGGCACCGTGAACACCTTGACGACCCGTCGCTTGGACACCGGCGAGGTGCGTGTGCGCGATGGCCAGACCTTGATCCTGACGGGTGTGATTTCTGATTACGACCAGGCCGTGGTGCGCAAGTGGCCCGTGCTCGGAGATATTCCCTTTGTCGGTCAATTCTTCCGGGATTCGATCAACAGGCGTGAGAAGCGAGAGCTGGTGATCTTGGTTTCGCCGCGCATCATCCGCGACGACAACGGCGGCAACTTTGGCTACGGCTACCAAGCCGCGACGCCAGAAGCCCGTCAGTTGGTCTCGCCCTACTAAATCGAGCCCGGAAGGGCGGCCTTGGCGGCGATCGGCGCCACCATCTTGAAGGCGGCCATTAGTCCCCCCAGCAGGGCGCTGCCCATGCCATTGCCTCCCTTTGCTTTCTTGCTGGGCTTGAGCAGGGTGTTTGCTGCCTCCTCCAGTGACTGGGCCTGCTGGAGCGCCCCCAGCTCGCTGTAGAGCCGGCCGGCATAGCGCAGGTCCTGGGCGGCCAGGTTGAACTGGCCCTGCTCGGCGCGACTGACCCCCCGAGCCATCCAGCTCACAGCGGCGTTGGGGAGCCGTTCAATCGCCTGGCTGAAGAACTGCTCGGCCTCTGGAAAGCGGCCGGCTTCCGCCGCTTGAACGCCGGCGTTGTGGAGGGCGGCATAGCTGTGGACTGCGGCGCCGACCCCGCGGGCCCCTTGCCAATGGCTGCCCTCGAGGGCGCCGGGGTCCAGGCGTGCACCGGAGAGGTCGCTGTTGCGTAGATCGGTCCCCTCTAGCACTGAGCCCCGGAGATCCGCTCCCCGCAGGGATGCGCCGGCCAGGCTGGTGAAGCGCAGGTTGCTCTCCCTCAGGTCGGCTCCATCCAGGCGCGCTCCGCTGAGGTTGGCCCGCTCCAACTGGGCCCCTTGCAGCTGTGCGTCCCGCAAGTCGGCATGGACCAGGTCGGCGTCCTGCAGCATGCAGCGCTCGCAGGAGCGTTGATCGAGGGTGCGAATCACCGCTTGGTGATCGGCCGCCTGGGCGGCTCCGCTCCCCAGCACCAAAGCCAAGCCGGCCAGATGGAGACGCAGGCGAGCCATGGGCTGGTGCGGCCGAACTGGCGCTGTTCTAACGGTCATCTCTCCCCCCGTCGATCAGGCTGGGGAGATGGAAGCCCACGGCGGCAACTTGGAGGCGACGGCGCGGCGCTTGGGCTGCCGGCCGGATCAGATCCTGGATGCCAGCGCGTCCCTGGCGCCCTTCGCCCTGCCGCGGGAGGCCCGGCGGGCCCTGCGTCAGGTGGATCTGCGGGCCTATCCCGACCGCAGCCACTGGCGGCTGCGCCATCAGATCGCGCGGCTGCATGACTTGGATCCGGAGCTGGTGCTGCCTGGCAATGGTGCGGCGGAACTGTTCACCTGGGCTGCCCGTGATGCGGCCAGCGGTGGTCTGTCGCTGTTGCCCCAGCCCGGCTTCGCTGACTACGCGCGCGCTCTTCAGTGTTGGGGCGGCCAGCAGCGGCCCTTGGCCCTCCCCCTTAAGTGGGACGCCGCATTCCCGCAACCCTTCCCGTCCGTCGCCGCTGCGGAGGTGCTCTGGATCACCAACCCCCATAACCCCACCGGACAGCTCTGGAGCCGCGCGTCCTTGAGCCCGCTGCTGGCGCGTCATCGCCTGGTGATCTGCGACGAGGCCTTCCTGCCGTTGGTGCCGGGCGGGGAGCAACAGTCCTTGATTCCGCTGGTGGCGGAGCACCCCAACCTGATCATCATCCGCAGCCTCACCAAGCTGTACGGAATTGCTGGGGTTCGGCTCGGCTATGCCGTGGCCCAGCCCGAGCGGCTGCAGCGCTGGGCCGGCTGGCGGGATCCCTGGCCCATCAATACCTGGGCTGGAGCGCTGGCCGATGCCCTGCTGAGCGATCCCCGCGCTTACCAGCGCTGGTGCTCCCGCGTGCAGGCCTGGGTGGTGCAGGAGGGCCAGTGGCTGCAGCAGCGCCTGCGGGCGTTGCCTGGCATTCACCCTTACCCGTCAGCGGTCAATTACCTGCTGCTGCGCGCTGAGCAGGGTTCCCTGCAGCCGCTTCGGGAGGCGTTGGAGCGGCGACATCGCATCCTGGTGCGCGATTGCCGATCCTTCGCCGGGCTTGGCGAGTCCTGGTTGCGGATCGGCTACCAAAGCCGCTCGGGCAACAGGCGTCTGCTGCGGGCCCTAGGCGCTGAGCTCCTGCAGTAGTCCTGCGATCAGAGCTTCGGCATCGCGGACGGCCAGCTGCTCCATGCCCCGGTGTAACTGCAGCAGTGGGTCGATCACCGGATCGCAGCCCCGCAGCCTGGGACCGAGCAGACGCCAGAGGGTGCGCTCCAGGGCTGGGTGTTCTGGGGGGTGCTGCCAGACGATGACGGCCGCGCCGACGGCCGCGGCGGCACCGGCGTTGGCGTCCTGGTGCTTGTCCGCTGCTTGGGGGTAGGGGACCAGGATCGTTGGACTCCCGCAGACCGCCAATTCGCTCAGGCTGCCGGCACCCGCACGGCTGATCACCAGATCGGCGTGTTGCAGCAAGCCGGCCACCTCGTCGCTGAAGGGTCGCTCGGCGTAGCGGGGGTGTTGCAGTTGACCGCTCTCGGGGTCGTTGTTGCCGCTCAGGTGGACCACCCGGCAGCCCAGGTTCAGTAGTCGGGGCAGCAGGGGCCGGACCATGCGGTTGAGTCCCACGGCACCCTGGCTGCCGCCCATGACCAGCAGCAGTGGGCCCGCTCCCGCCGGGACCCAATTCGGGAGTGGAGTCGCCTGCAGAAACTCCCGGCGTACCGGGGTGCCCGTCACCCGCGGGCGGCAGCCCTGCAGGCGCTCTGCCGCCTGGGGTAGGCCGACTGCGACCTGGCTGCAGAGCCGCCCGAACAGGCGCGTGACTTTTCCTGGCACGCCATTGGATTCATGCAGCACCACCGGCACCCCGCACCAGCGGGCCGCCAGGATCGCCGGTGCAGCGATGTAGCCGCCGGTGCTGAAGACCAGGCGGATGCGTTCCCGGCGGATCAAGCGCCGCACCGTGACGGTGGCGCCCAGCAGGCGCAGCAGGTTGGTGAGCTTGCGCAGTCCCCGGCCCTGAAGGCCGCCGGCATCGACGGTGTGCAGCCGGTAGTCCTGGGGAACCAGCTCGGTTTCCAGCCGGTCGGGAACCCCGAGCCACTGGATCTCCCAGTCCGAGGGCAGGGCCTGGGCCACGGCGAGGGCTGGGAAGAGATGCCCGCCGGTGCCGCTGGCAGCGATCAACAGGCGTGACATGGGCATCGCTGATGAGCGCGCCTAACTTAAGGGCACCTCCCCGTTGAGCTCCCGTGCAGTTGCGCTCCTTCCTGGCTGCCGCCCTCGCTCTCACGGGTCTGGCCATGGGGGCTCCCCTTCGGGCGGCGCCCAGCCTGCAGGCCCTGCAGGAGGCCCTGAACAATGGCTCCTCCTCGGAGATCTCGGCCCTGCTCGAGGCCGGGAATGGCCTGGATCCCGCGCTGGTGTTGCAGCGCCGCGACTTCTTGCGCGCCCAGTTCCCCGATGCCAGTTGGCAGGTGAGCCCTGGGGTCTCCCTCAAGGACGGACGGCCCACCACCCTCGTCACCGTTGCCGGTAGCCGTAAGCAGGGGCCCTACAAATTCCGCTTTGAAGCCACCCAGAAGCTGGTGCTGGGATCCAGTGGCGATCGCTTCAACAGCCAGGACGTAATTGAATCCAATTCGATTCTGCGCAGTGGTGACCCCAACCTCAAGGTCAGCTTGTTGATACCCGATGCCGTGCTGACCGGGCAGCGCTACGACCTCGACGTGATCTTTGACGACCCCCTCAACGGTGCGGTGGTTGCCGGGGCGATCAAGCCCGTCACCGTCAGCGAGTTGCTGCGGTTGCAGGCGCCTGACCTGCAGCTTGAGGCCCTCGGTGGCGGCGGCCTGTTCAAGACCGTGCAGGCCCCCTTCCAGCCGGGCAGTCAGACCTGGGCGGTGCTGTTGGTTCACCCCAAGGGGATCGTCGCGGCGTCCAAGCAGGTCCGGGTGGTCGCTAAGCGCTCCGAGCTCACGCTTTAAACCAACGGGCCAGCGCGGAGACATCCAGCTCACCGCAGCCCTGCTCGATCAGCTCGTCCTCTAGGGCGGCCACCCGTTCGCAGATCGGCAGCTCCAGCCGGGCCTCGGCTGCGGCACCCAGGGCGATGCCGAGGTCCTTGCGGTGCAAGGCCAACTTGAACCCCAACGGATAGGAGTCGTTGATCATCTGTTGGCTCCTGTTCTCCAGGGCCCAGGAGCCAGCGGCGCCGCCCTTTAGGGCCTGCACCAGGGCGTCTTGCGGTAGCCCCAGGCGATCGGCGAGGGCCAGGGCTTCAGCGACAGCGGCATAGCTGCCGGCCACCAACACCTGATTGACCGCCTTGGCCTGTTGCCCTGCTCCCACGGGGCCGAAGTGATGCAGGCTGCCGCCAATGACCTCCAGGAGCGGCCGAGCCCGCTCGAGCTGGTCCAGCTCAGCCCCGATCAACACCCGTAGGGTTCCGGCTTCGGCTCCTTCGGTGCCGCCGGTCACCGGAGCATCGATGTAGTCCACCCCCTGGGTCGCGAGCTCACCGGCGAGGCGTTGGCTGGTGCCTGGGCTGATGGTGGAGCAGTCGATCACCAGCGCCCCAGGCTGCAGGTGGCCCTTCGCTAGGGCCAGCACCTCGTCGACCGCCTGGTCATCGCTTAAGCAGAGCAGCAGCAACGGCGATGCGGCCGCCGCCTCAGCCACCGTCATCGCCCGCTGGGCACCCGCCGCCTCCAGGGACTGGGCGGGAGTGGGAGTGCGGTTGAAGACCGTCAGGCTCCATCCGGCCCGCAGCAGGTTGCGGGCCATGGGGGCACCCAGGGCTCCAAGGCCCAGACAGCTCACATCAGTTGGCATGGGCTGGTTTGGAGAGGGTGTTGAGTTCGCCGCGATCCAGGCTGCCATCGCCGTTCTGGTCGATGGTCTGGAAGTGCTTGCGCAGCCAGGGGTAGCCCTGGGCTTCCTGTTGGTCGATGCGGCCATCGCCGTTCTGGTCGGCCTTACGCAGGACCCGCTCGGCGCGCGGGGGCGGCACCTTGTTACTGGGCTTGAGATCCGCGGGGGTCAGGTAGCCGCGGCGGTTCTGGTCGAGGCGGTCGAAATGACGCTGGAGGTAGGGCTGCCCTTGCACCTCCTGGCGATCGAGCCGTCGGTTGCCGTCCCGGTCCAGTTGCTCGAAGAGCTCTTGCAGGCGCCGTTCATAGGCCTTGAGTTCCTGCGGCGTCTGAGCCTGCAAGCCCAGGGGGAAGGCCAAGAGCAGGCCGGCGCCAGCGGCAAGCAGGAAACAGGAGCGGTGGCGCCTCATGGCATCAGGCTATGGAGCCCTGCTCGCTGCAATCGGCCTGGCCGCTCGGCAAGGTGTGACCAGATCTGTCTAGCGCGATTTCCGCAGCTTGATCTCCATACAGTCGGGACAGATGTTGCGCCTGCAGCCCCATGGCCGTGCCTGCACGGAGCACTCCCCAACGCATCTGGGTGGTGGATGACGATGCGGAGCAGCGGCGCTTGGTCGGCACCTATCTGACCGATCAGGGCTACGACGTGCGTTGCCTCAGTAGCGGTGAGCAACTGATGGTCCGGCTGGAGAGCCAGCGGCCCGATTTGGTGGTGCTCGACGTCATGCTTCCTGGGGAGGACGGTCTGACCCTGCTGCGCCGTCTGCGGGATGGTGGCGATGACCTGCCGGTGGTGATGTTGACGGCCAAAGGGGACGGCATCGATCGGATCATTGGGCTAGAGCAGGGGGCCGACGACTACTTGGGTAAACCCTTCCTGCCCCGGGAGCTCACGGCGCGGATTGAGGCGGTCCTTCGGCGGCGCGTCGCCCTGCCTGCGGGCACGCCGCTGGCGGAGGGACAGGTGGTGGAGTTCGGCGAGAACCGGCTGGATTTGGCCAACCGCAGCTTGGAGCGCAATGCCCATCCCGTTGTGATCACCAGCGGGGAGTTCAGCCTGCTCGCGGCTTTTGTCCAGCACCCCCATCGGCCCCTGTCCCGGGAGCGTCTGATTGAGTTGGCCCGGGGTCCGGAATCGGAGACCGACAGCCGCAGCATGGATGTCCAGGTCTCCCGGGTCCGCAAGCTGGTGGAGCCCGATCCCACACGGCCCCGCTACCTGCAGACGGTCTGGGGTTACGGCTACGTCTTTGTGCCCGATGGCCAAGCACGCACCCGTTAAGTACGTCCTGGCGGGCGCGGGCATCTCCGCCCTGGCTCTGGTGGTTCTGCAATCGCTGCTAGCCCAGCGCTTGGAGCGGGCGCAGATTGCCCAGATGGGTCCCGAGGTGGCCTTCAACCTGAAGCTCGGGGAGTTGGCACTCGATCGCCTGCCGCCCGAGGCCCTGGCCCGTCTGAGTGGATTGCCGTTGCGGGTCGGCCCCTTCCCTCCCGTCAGTGGCGATGGACGTTTGCAGCGGCAGGCGCGGCTGCTGCAGCAGGAGCTCTGCCAGCGGGTGCGGCCCTGTCCGCCGGTGCTACCGGCCCAAAGTCTGGCGCCCGGCCTGTGGGTCGAGTTGCTGTCGCCCCTGGAGCCGATCTGGTTGTTCACCCCCGTGGGGCCGGCTCAGCGCTGGCCCCCTGATCCCCTCTTGCTGGGGTTGTCCTTGTTGACCGGGAGCATCTCTGCCTCGTTTCTGTTCCTCTGGCGCGAGGTGCAAACCCCCCTGCAGCAATTGGAGCAGGCCCTGGGTTCCGTGGGGCGGTCCGGCCAGCAGCCCGCTCTGCCGGAGCGGGGGGCTCGGGTGGTCCGCTCGTTGACGGGCCGCTTTAACGCCATGGTCGAGCGCCTGGCCAGCAATGAGCGTGAGCGCACAACGATGCTCGCGGGCATCGCCCATGACCTGAAAAGCCCCCTGACCCGTCTGCGCTTGCGTTTGGCGGACCAGCGGCCAGCGGAGGCGGACCTGGATGCGCTCGAGCGCATCACCAGTCAGTTCCTGTTGTTTGCTGGAGGCGGGGATGCGGAGCAGCCCGTGCAGTTGCCCCTGGATCAGTGGTTGGCGGAGCTGACCGCTCCCCTCGAGGCGGACCAGGTGCAGCTGGATCTCACCCCGATGGAGGCGCGGGTGCAGCCGGTGGCCCTGGGGCGAGCGGTGGGGAATTTGATCGAGAACGCCCTGAGCCATGGACAGGCCCCGCTGCGGTTGGTCCTGCGTCCGGAGGCGGCGGATGGTTTTCGCATTGAGGTCTGGGATCAAGGCGATGGCATTCCTGCCGAGCAGTGGGCTCAAGCCTTGATGCCGTTTCAGCGCTTGGACCAGGCCCGGGGCGGCAGCGGCCACTGCGGTCTGGGGCTCGCCATCGCGGCTCGGGTCGCTGCCAGCCATGGCGGGGGGCTGAGTCGCCTGCAGTCGGAGCGGCGATTCGCCGTGGTGCTGACGGCCCACTCCCTGACGCACCCGTAGCTGGAGGAGGCACAAAAAAAGGGGCCCCACGGGGCCCCAGTCGCTGAATCGCCAGTGGAGATCAGGCTTCGTCGAGGGCGGCCACGCCGGGGAGGACCTTGCCTTCCAGCAGCTCGAGGCTGGCGCCACCGCCGGTGGAGATGTGGGACATCTTGTCGGCCAGGCCAGCTTTCTCGACAGCAGCCACGGAGTCACCGCCGCCGATGATCGTGCAGCAGCCCTTACCGCTGATGTCAGCCAGGGTGGTGGCGATGGCGTTGGTGCCGGCGGCGAAGGCGTCGAACTCGAACACGCCCATGGGGCCGTTCCAGATCACGGTCTTGCAGTCAGCCAGTGCGTCCTGGAAGACCTTGACGGAATCGGGACCGATGTCGAGGCCCATCCAGCCGTCGGGGATGGCATCAACTTTGGCCACCTGGCTGTTGGCGTCGGGGGCGAAGTTGTCAGCCAGCACCACGTCGGTGGGCAGCAGGAACTGAACGCCCTTGGCAGCAGCCTTGGCCTCGAGCTCCTTGGCCAGCTCCAGCTTGTCCTCTTCCACCAGGCTCTTGCCGACGGCCATGCCGCGGGCCTTGTAGAAGGTGAAGATCATGCCGCCGCCGACAAGGATCTTGTCGCACTTGTCGAGCAGGGCCTCGAGCACGCCGATCTTGGAGCTCACCTTGGAGCCACCCACGATGGCGGCCAGGGGGCGCTTGGGCTCATCGATGGCGCCCTGCAGGTACTGCAGTTCCTTCTCCATCAGGTAGCCGGCGACGCTGGGGCTCAGGTACTGGGTCACGCCCTCGGTGGAGGCGTGGGCACGGTGAGCGGCACCGAAGGCGTCGTTGACGTACACGTCAGCCAGGCTGGCCAGCTTCTTGGCGAAGTCGCCTTCGTTCTTCTCTTCTTCGGCGAAGAAGCGGACGTTCTCCAGCAGCACGACGTCGCCATCGGCCATGGCAGCAACCTTGGCTTCGGCGTCAGGGCCGATGCAGCTGTCGGTCTTCACCACGCCCTTGCCCAGCAGTTCGCTCAGGCGAGCGGCCACGGGGGTGAGGCGCATGCCCTCGTTCACCTGACCCTTGGGACGACCGAAGTGGGCCGAGAGGATCACCTTGGCGCCCTTGCCCACCAGATCATTGATGGTGGGAAGGGCAGCGCGGATTCGGGTGTCATCGGTGATGGCGCCGGCGTCGTTCAGGGGAACGTTGAAGTCGACCCGAACCAGCACGCGCTTGCCGCGCAGCTCGTCAGCGGAAAGGCTGGCCAGGGAGCGCTTCGCCATGGGTGAGACAAGGGGGTAGAGGTCGGGCGAATTTAGCGGGCCAGTCAAGGGTTGCCTCGTTAGCGCGCTCTGTGATGGCTTTGCTGGCCCCCCGCGCTGTCGGCGCTAGACAGAGGGTGCACCGGCCAGCCGGCCATGTTTGAGATCGTTCTCTTCCCCATCGACCGCAGCCGCCAGGCTGCTGAAACCGCTGCCTTCGCCCTGAAGTTGGCTCAGCAGCACGACAGCCGTTTGGTGCTGCTCTCCGTGGTGGAGCCCGGTCAAGACGATCCCGCTGCTGTGGCTGCGTTGTTGGAGGACGCCCGCGGTCGCTTCCAAGAGCAGGGCGTCAGTTGTGAGGTGCTCGAGCGTGAAGGCAAGCCGGCTTTTGTGATCTGTGATGTGGCCGATGAAATCAATGCCGATGTGATCGTGATGGGGACCCGCGGGCTGAGCCTCGAAGCGGAGGACGCCCCCAGCACGGCCTCCCGTGTGATTCAGTTGGCCCCTTGCCCCGTGATGGTGGTGCCGTGAGTGAGCTGCTGAGTAGCGCGGCCCCGTCGATTCAGTGGTATCCGGGCCACATCGCCAAAGCAGAGCGCGCGCTCACCGACAACCTGGCCAAGGTCGACTTGGTGATCGAGGTTCGCGATGCCCGCATCCCGACGGCCACCGGCCACCCCCGTTTGCAGCGTTGGATTCAAGGCAAGCAACATCTGCTGGTTTTGAACCGCCGCGACATGATTCCAGTGGCGGCGCGGGAGGCTTGGGACGCCTGGTTCCGCGGCCAAGGCCAGACCCCTTGGTGGAGTGATGCCAAGGCCGGCACGGGGGTCAAGCAGCTGCAGCAGGCAGCGATTCGAGCCGGGGATTCCCTCAATGAGCGGCGCCGGAATCGCGGTATGCGCCCCAGGCCCGTGCGGGCGTTGATGCTGGGTTTCCCCAACGTCGGCAAGTCCGCCCTGATCAATCGCTTGGTGCGCCAAAAAGTGGTGGACAGTGCCCGCCGCGCTGGCGTGACCCGCAGCCTGCGCTGGGTCCGGCTTGGCCAGGACTTGGACCTGCTGGATGCGCCAGGGGTGTTGCCCCCTCGCCTGGATGACCAGCTCGCTGCCCTGCGTCTGGCGCTGTGCGACGACATCGGCCAGGCGGCCTACGACGGAGAGGCCGCCGCCATGGCCTTTGTCCACATGCTCACGGCCTTGGAGGCAACGGAGACCTCAGGGGTCAAGCCCGGCCTGCTGGAGCGTCGCTATGGCATCCCGGTCGAGACGCTGCCAGGGGAGGGCGCGCCCAAGCCGGATGTCCATGGCTGGTTAACGGGAGCGGCTGAGCGGCACACCAGTGGCGACACGGTGCGAATGGCCCAGCGGTTCCTCGATGACTTCCGCCGGGGCATGCTCGGACCGATCGCCTTGGAGTTGCCGTGAGTGGTTTTGGGGAAGGTGAAGGGGAGCTGCTGACGCTCACTTACCCCAAACCTCTGCCCATGCGATTGGACCGCTGGCTCGTGGCTCAACGCCCCGAGCAGAGCCGGGCCCGGATTCAGAAGTTCATCGACGCGGGCTATGTCCGCGTCAACGGAGTCACGGGCCGCGCCAAGACCCCCCTGCGTCTGAACGACACGGTGGAGTTGTGGATGCCGCCGCCGGAGCCCCTTCCCTATCTGATCCCCCAGGCCATCCCCCTGGATGTCCTCTACGAGGACGAGCACCTGATCGTGCTCAACAAACCGGCCGGGCTCACGGTCCACCCGGCCCCCGGCAACAAGGATGGGACCCTGGTCAATGGCCTGCTGCATCACTGCCCCGATCTACCGGGCATCGGCGGCGAGATGCGTCCGGGGATCGTTCATCGCCTGGACAAAGACACGACGGGCTGCATCGTCGTGGCCAAGAGCCAGGAGGCCCTGGTCAAGCTGCAGGTGCAGATCCAGAAGCGCGTGGCGTCCCGGGAATACCTGGCGGTGGTCCATGGAGCCCCATCCGGGGACAACGGAACGATCGTTGGGGCCATCGGCCGCCATCCCGCCGATCGCAAGAAGTACGCGGTGGTCCATGACGGCTCCGGGCGCCATGCCTGCACTCACTGGACCCTGCTGGAGCGCCTGGGTGATTACGCCCTGATGCGCTTCAAGCTCGACACCGGCCGCACCCACCAGATCCGGGTTCATTGCGCCCACATCGGGCATCCCATCGTTGGGGATCCGGTTTATTCCCGCTGCCGCAAGTTGCCGTTGACCCTGCCCGGTCAGGCGCTCCATGCCTTCCAGCTGGGTCTGGATCACCCGATCCGTAAGGACCGAATGCTGTTTGAGGCCCCCCTGCCGGAGGTGATGGAGAAGCTGCTCAAGCTGCTGAGGCGGCGGGCAGGCGTGGACACGCCTCCACCAGCGTCCGAGTGATGGCGGCCTGGGGCTGGCTGAGCAGCTGATCACCGGGCCCCTCTTCAACGATCTTGCCGCCATCGAGCACCACGACCCGCTGGCAGAAGCCACTGGCCACCGCCAGGTCGTGGGTGACAAAGATCAGCCCCAGACCGAGGCGGTCCTGGAGGGAGCGCAGAAGCTGCAGCACCTCGGCCTGGACTTCGGCATCGAGCATGCTCACGCTCTCGTCGCAGAGCAGCACCTGCGGTTCCAGCACCAGGGCCCGTGCGATGGCGACCCGCTGTTGCTGACCGCCGGAGAGCTGGCGGGGCAGGCGCCCCTCAAAGGCCTCGGGCGGCTGCAGGCCAACGGCCTCCAGCCACTGCCGGGCCTGTTCACGGGCGGCCGCTGGGCTGGCGAGCCCATGGATCAACAGTGGATCGGCAATGGCCTCCCCCACGGTCATCGCTGGGTTCAGGCAGGCCAGCGGGTCTTGAAAGACCATTTGGATGCGCCGCCTGGCCTGGCGCAGGGCTTCACCCCGCAGGCGCATGAGATCAACGCCCTTGAGTTTCACGCTGCCGCCCCGGACCGGCGTCAGCCCCATCAGGGCGCGGCAGAGGGTGCTCTTTCCGCAACCGGAGGCGCCAACGACGCCCACGGTTTCGCCGTGCCGCAGCTGCAGGCTGACCCCGTCCACGGCCCGGTACCAGCGGGACTGCCAGGGCAATCCCGGCAGGGGATGCCAGCAGCGCAGTCCCTCCAGCTCCAGCAGGGGAGAGGCATTGGATGGGGCAGGTGTGACACCGCCTTCCCGGGCCCGCGCGGCCCCCACGAGCCGTTGGGCCAGGGGCGATTGGGGTTGGGTGAGCAGGGTGGTCGCTGGGGCCTGCTCCACCAGTCGGCCCTGATCCAGGACGGCGATTTGATCGCACCAGCGCCCGGCCATGGCCAGGTCATGGCTGATCAGCAACAGGGCGCTGCCGGCCTCCCGACAGAGGTCGCACAGCTCCTGCATGACTTGCCCGGCCACGGCCACATCCAGGCTGGTGGTGGGTTCATCGGCAATGACCAGGGCGGGGCGCAGGGCCATGGCCAGGGCAATGGCGAGACGCTGTCGCATCCCGCCGCTGAACTCGTGGGGATAACTGCTGTAGCGCTCCTCGGTGATGCCGACCCGCTGGAGTAAGGCCCGAGCCCGTTCACGGATTCGGGCCTGCTGCCAGGCCGGGCGGTGTTCGCTGAGGGTGTCGGCCAGGTGCTCGCCGATCGTCATCAGGGGGTTCAGCCGGGTCATCGGGTCTTGGAAGACCAGGCCGACCGCCTCTCCCCGCAGCCGACGCAGTTCGGAGCGCCTGAGGGTCCTTGGATCCCTGCCCTTGAGCAACAGTCCGCCTTGGCAGCGACTGCCCTGGGGGAGCAGTTGCAGCACGGCTCGGGCCACCGTGCTTTTGCCGCAGCCGCTGGGTCCCACCAGGGCGAGGCGTTCACCCGCGTTCAACTGGAGATGGAGGCCATCGAGGGTGTTGCTTTGGCTCCCCGGGTAGCGCACGAGCAGGCCTTGCAGCTCCAGGACCGCACCGGGATGGGCTGGGGCGGCCATGGTCAGGCAACAGCACTCCACCCAGGCTGGCAGGTGCGGGAAGGGCAAACCCTCACCTGTGGTCGGTTTGTGAGGGCCACTGCATACGATGGTGGAAATCGCAGAGCGCAATGCTCCAGGCGGTGCCCGGTACGGCAGAACGGTCCGCCTCCAGTGGGGCAGCGGCTTCTGCTGAACGCCAGGGCCCAGGAGCGGCGCTCGGCAGGCGCGTCATCAACAGCCCCGCGGACTACGGCATTGAGCTGCCGGCGTGGCTGCACACCTGCATTGAGCACGTTCCCCCTGGGGTCGGGGAAAGTTGCCCCACCGACACCGAGGCGCTGCTGGCCTCAGCCTTCGACTTCGCGTTTCAGCTCCATGACGGCCAGGTGCGGGCCAGCGGGGAGCCCTACATCTGCCATCCCGTGGCGGTCGCTGATCTGCTGCGTGACATCGGTGCCAGTGCGGGGGTGATCGCCGCTGGATTCCTCCATGACGTGGTGGAGGACACCGAGGTCACGCCAGAGGAGATCGAGCAGCACTTCGGCTCTGAGGTGCGGGGCTTGGTGGAAGGGGTCACCAAGCTGGGGGGCATTCACTTCACCAACAAGACCGAGGCCCAGGCCGAAAACCTGCGCCGGATGTTCCTGGCGATGGCCAGTGACATCCGCGTGGTGCTGGTGAAGCTGGCTGATCGCCTGCACAACATGCGCACCCTCGGTGCGCTCAAGCCCGAGAAGCAGCAGCGGATTGCCCGGGAAACGCGAGAGATCTACGGCCCCTTAGCTAACCGCTTGGGCATTGGTCGCTTCAAGTGGGAGTTGGAGGACCTGGCCTTCAAGATCCTCGAGCCTGAGGCCTTCCGCGACGTGCAGCAGCAGGTCTCCAGCAAACGCAGTGATCGCGAGGAGCGCCTGGGGGTCACCGCCGACATCCTTAGCGGCAAGTTGTCCTCTGTGGGTTTGGGTGAGTGCGAGGTCAGTGGACGGCCCAAGCACCTCTATGGCATCTGGAACAAGATGCAGACCCAACGCAAGGCCTTCCACGAGATCTACGACGTGGCGGCGCTGCGGATCATCTGCCCGAACGTCGAGAGTTGCTATCGCGCCCTGGCGGTGGTCCATGACACCTTCCGCCCGATTCCTGGTCGCTTCAAGGACTACATCGGGCTGCCTAAGCCGAATGGCTACCAGTCCCTGCATACGGCGGTCATCGGTCGCCATCGGCCGATTGAAGTCCAGATCCGCACGGCCGAGATGCACCGGGTGGCGGAGTTCGGCATCGCAGCCCACTGGAAATACAAAGAGGGCGGATCCCCCGCCGCCACCGGATCGGATGCCGAGCGCTTCAACTGGCTGCGGCAGTTGGTGGATTGGCAAAAAGATGGCGTGGGGGAGGACAGCGGGGACTTCCTGCGCTCGATCAAAGAGGACCTCTTTGACGAAGAGGTGTTTGTCTTCACTCCCGGTGGAGACGTGGTGGGCTTGCGCAATGGCTCAACTCCAGTCGACTTTGCTTATCGCATTCACTCCGAGGTGGGGAACCACTGCCAAGGGGCCCGCATCAACGATCGGCTCTGCCCTTTGGCAACGCCGCTGCAGAACGGCGACTTCGTTCAGATCCTGACCTCCAAGACTGCTCACCCCAGCCTGGATTGGCTCAACTTCGTGGCCACGCCCACGGCGCGTAATCGCATTCGCCAGTGGTACAAGAAGAGCCATCGTGAGGAGAACATCCAGCGCGGCACCGATATGCTCGAGCGCGAGCTGGGCCGTGATGGTTTTGACGCCCTCCTCAATGGCGAGGCGATGGCGAAGGTGGCGCGCCGTTGCAACCTCGTCGGCACCGAGGATCTGCTCGCGGCCATTGGCTTTGGTGGCGTCACCCTCCATCAAGTCCTGAACCGCCTGCGGGAGGAGCTGCGCCTGGCCACCGAGGCCGAGGCCCCGGTCATCAGCGATGAAGAACTCGCCCGCAACCTCACCCAGCAGGGGGAGCAGACCTCGGGGCCATCGACTCCCCTGACGGGCCATGGCGACGCCAGCTCGATCCTGGGTCTCGAAGGCCTCGAATATCGCTTGGGCGGCTGTTGCAGCGCCCTCCCTGGCGAGGCGATTGTCGGCACGGTCGCCCTCGGCAACCACGGCATCACCATTCACCGTCAGGATTGCTCCAACCTCGGTTCAGTACCGGCTGAGCGCCGTCTGCCGGTGCAGTGGAATCCCCAGGTCAGTGATTCCCAGCGTCGCCGCTACCCCGTTCAACTGCGGATTGAGGTGCTCGACCGGGTGGGTGTGCTGAAGGACATCCTCACGCGCCTGTCCGACCACCGCATCAATGTCAGCGATGCCCGGGTTCGCACCAATCCGGGCCGCCCTGCACGCATTGACCTGAAGGTGGAGCTGGAGAGCGCGAATCAGCTGAGCAACACCATGGATCAGATCCGCGCGATGGCCGATGTGCTCGACATCGCCCGCGCCGGCATCGGCTAATCCGTGTTGCGTTTGGGTTTGCTCACGCCCTACGGACTGGTCGGCTGGGCTACAGCTCCCCCTCGGCAGTTTCTGTAGGAAGAGGAGATAGGAACAACCGGTTGCAATGACCTCTGAACAGGCCGCGCAGCTCATTGATGACGCTTTGGATCTGGTGCAGGAGCGTCTGGAGACCCTTGACCAGCATCACCCGCTCGCCCACCAGGCCCTGGTGGAGGAGTTCCGCGAGTGGCGCCATCCACCTGGCGGGCACATCGACTTGATGGTCTGCCCGGGCTTCTCCGCGAGCTGACGCAGCGAAACGAGACACTGGAGGCATGTCCTCCGACACGATCGCCGCCGTTGCCACTGCCGTCGCTGCAGGCGAGGGCAGCGTCTCGATCGTGCGGATCTCCGGGCCAGAGGCGGAGGCCATCGGTGAACGGTTGTTTGAGGCCCCCGGCCGGCAGGTGTGGGAGAGCCACCGCGTGCTCTACGGCCATGTGCGCGACCCGGGCAGCGGCGAGCGGGTAGACGAGGCCCTGCTGCTGTTGATGCGGGCTCCCCGCAGCTTCACCCGCGAGACCGTTGTTGAGCTGCACTGCCACGGCGGGGTGATCTCCGTGCAGCGCGTCCTGGAGCTGGTGCTGGCCGCCGGCGCCCGGCGCGCCTTGCCGGGTGAATTCAGTCAACGGGCTTTCCTCAATGGCCGGTTGGATCTCACCCGGGCGGAGGCCATCAGCGAGTTGGTCACAGCCCGCAGCCGGCGCGCGGCCCAGTTGGCGATGGCGGGCCTCGATGGGGGCCTGGAGCGCCAGATCAGTGGCCTGCGCCTGCGCCTGCTCGATCAACTGGCGGAGTTGGAGGCGCGGGTCGATTTTGAGGACGACCTGCCCCCCCTAGATGGTCAGGCGGTGGCTTCGGAACTGCAGGCGGTGCGTAGCGCGCTGCAGGAGCTGGTGGCCGATGGCGAGCGCGGTCAGGTCCTGCGGGAGGGGCTGAAGGTGGCGATCGTGGGCCGCCCAAACGTTGGCAAGAGCAGCCTGTTGAACCTGCTCAGCCGCAGCGATCGCGCGATTGTGACCGACTTGCCCGGCACCACCCGCGATCTGGTGGAGAGCGAGCTGGTGCTCAAGGGGGTTCCGCTAACCCTGCTCGACACCGCTGGGATCCGCGACACCGAGGATCGCGTCGAGCAGATCGGCATCGAACGCAGCCGCGGTGCGCTGCAGGCGGCGGATGTGGTGCTGCTGCTGTTTGACCGGGCCCAGGGTTGGCTGGCGGAGGACCAGGTGCTGCTGGCTTCCCTTCCACAGGGCATCCCCCATCTGGTGGTGGCCAACAAGGCGGATCAGCCCGCGGCGGAGCCTGCCGCCCATGCCGACGTTTGCATCAGTGCGTTGACCGGCGAGGGGCATGAGGCTCTCGTGGATCGCCTGCTGCAGAGCTGCGGCCAAGGCGGTGAGCAGGGGCTGCAGGTGGCCCTGAATCGACGGCAGTTGGATCTGGCGGTGTCAGCAGCGGCCAGCCTGCAGCGCACCCTTGAGGCCGGTGAGCAGCAGTTGCCCTGGGACTTCTGGACGATCGACCTGCGGGCTGCGGTGCGCTCCCTTGGGGAAATCACTGGGGCCGAAGTGACTGAGGCGGTCCTCGATCGAATCTTCTCGCGCTTCTGCATTGGCAAATAGGACCAAGAGCTCGGGCAAGCTGCCCCTGGGTCCATCACGCTGAGTTCAGGATGAGCGCCGCACCGCTGCCACTGACGCCGGCTCTGCAGCGGCAGCTGCGCGACTGGTTGCAGGAGGACATTGGCCGCGGCGATCTCAGCGCTCCAGCCCTACGCCCGGGTCGTTGCAGGGCCCACTGGATCAGCAAGGCCCCGGGGGTGTTTTGCGGCGGCCCGCTCCTGGACTTTGTCTTTCGCGAGCTGGATCACAGCGCCAGCGTGGAGCTGCTGGTGGCAGATGGGGACGCGGTCACCCCTGGCCAACGCCTGTTGAACCTGGAGGCCGAGGCGGCGGCCTTGGTGGCGGCAGAGCGCACGGCCCTGAACCTGGCGATGCGCTTGTCGGGGATCGCCACGGCCACGGCCCGGCTGGTGGCGGAGCTGGAGGGCAGCGGCGTCCGGTTGGCGGACACCCGCAAGACCACGCCTGGTTTGCGGGTGCTGGAGAAGTACGCCGTGCGCTGCGGCGGCGGGGTGAACCATCGCCTCGGATTGGATGACGCGGCGATGTTGAAGGAGAACCATCTGGCCTGGGCCGGTGGGGTCGCTGCGGCGATTGCCGCTGTCCGCTCTGCGGCCCCTTGGCCGGCGCGCGTGATCGTGGAGGCCGAGACCGCCGCCGAGGCCCAAGCTGCGATTGAGGCCGGAGCCGATGGGGTGTTGCTCGATGAGTTCAGCCCCGAGGCCCTGCTCGAGCTCGTCCCCCAGCTGCGGGCTCTGACCAGCCGCCCTGTGGTGCTGGAGGCTTCGGGGGTGCAGCCGGAGCAGCTTCGGGCCTATGCCGCCACAGGACTGGATCTGATTTCCACCAGTGCACCGGTGACCCGCAGCAGCTGGCTGGACCTGAGCATGCGCTTCTCCAGCTGAGTTCATTCCCGCGGAGAGGGATGATCTGAAGATCTCCCCCGCATCTCCATGCTTCGCATCGCCCAGTCCCTGGAGAACCAGCTGCGCGATGCAATGCAACGGGCATTCCCTGCGGCAGCGGCGGCGGGCCAGGCCTTCGATCCCCAACTCGCGCCCGCCAGCAAGCCCGAATTTGGTGATTTTCAGGCCAATGGCGCCTTGCCCCTGGCCAAGCCCTTGGGCCAGCCCCCCCGCAAGATTGCCGAGGCGGTGGTGGAGCAACTCAAGGCGGACGAGGGCTTCATGGCCCTCTGCCAGGAGCCGCAGATTGCTGGCCCTGGTTTCATCAACATCACGCTTCAGCCCGAGCGTTTGGCGGCGGAGGTGAAGCAGCGCCTCGGGGATGCCCGCCTCGGCGTGCCGGCTGTGGAGCAGGCCGCGCCGGTGGTGGTGGACTTCTCCAGCCCGAACATCGCCAAGGAGATGCACGTTGGGCACCTGCGCTCCACGATCATTGGCGACTCCCTGGCCCGGGTTCTGGAGTTCCGCGGACATCCGGTCCTGCGGCTGAACCACGTCGGCGATTGGGGCACCCAGTTCGGGATGCTGATCACCCACCTCAAGCAGGTGGCCCCCGAAGCCTTGGAGACCGCCGATGCGGTGGACCTGGGCGACCTGGTGGCCTTCTACCGCGAGGCCAAAAAACGCTTCGACGAGAACGAGGCCTTCCAGACCACCTCACGGGAGGAGGTGGTGAAGCTGCAGGGGGGCGATCCGGTCTCCCTGAAGGCCTGGGGGCTGCTCTGTGACCAGAGCCGCCGTGAGTTCCAGAAGATCTATGACCGCCTGGACATTCGTCTGAGCGAACGGGGAGAGTCCTTCTACAACCCCTATCTCGAGGGGGTGGTCCGCGACTTGGAAGCCACGGGGCTGTTGGTGGTGGATGACGGAGCCGGTTGCGTCTTCCTCGAGGGGGTCAGCGGGAAGGACGGCAAGCCGTTGCCGGTGATCGTCCAGAAGAGCGATGGCGGCTTCAACTACGCCACCACTGACCTGGCGGCGATCCGTTATCGCTTCGGCTCAGCCCCGGAGGGCGATGGGGCCCGCCGGGTTGTGTACGTGACCGATGCCGGTCAGGCCAACCACTTTGCGGGGGTGTTTCAGGTGGCCCGCCGCGCCGGTTGGCTCCCCGAAGGGGCCCGTCTGGAGCATGTGCCCTTCGGTCTGGTGCAGGGGGAAGACGGCAAGAAGCTGAAAACCCGCGCCGGTGACACGGTGCGGCTGCGGGATCTCTTGGATGAGGCCGTGGAGCGCTCAGAGGCGGACTTGCGTCGCCGCCTGGAGGAGGAGGGCCGTAGCGAGGACGAGGCCTTCATCGCTCACGTGGCCAACACCGTCGGACTGGCGGCGGTGAAGTACGCCGACCTCAGCCAGAACCGAATCACCAATTACCAGTTCAGCTTTGATCGGATGCTGGCCCTGCAGGGCAATACGGCTCCCTACCTGCTCTATGCCGTGGTCCGCATTGCCGGTATCGCCCGCAAGGGCGGCGACCTGGATGCGGCTTCCATAGGGGGGCTTCAGTTCAGTGAACCCCAGGAATGGGCCCTGGTGCGGGAGCTGCTGAAGTTTGATGCGGTGATCGCCGAGGTGGAGGAGGAGTTGCTGCCCAATCGCCTCTGCACCTATCTCTTTGAACTGAGCCAGGTCTTCAACCGCTTCTACGACCAGGTGCCCGTGCTCAAGGCTGAGCCAGAGGCCCTGCCGTCTCGCCTGGCCCTTTGCCGTCTGACCGCCGACACTCTCAAACTCGGTCTTGGCCTCCTGGGAATCGCCACCCTCGAGCGGATGTGAATGCGATCGGCTTGCTCATCACCAGCTCCCTAAACCGCGCGATGTCTCTCTGTGATTCAAAGGCGGGTTTGGGAAGCCAATAGGCCAGCTGGGGCATCGGGAAGAGCAGAAAGCCTTGCTCTCGCTCCTCAATTCTCGTGATGGTTTCCCAGCTGAACTGACTGCTCTCGTTTTTGGACGACGTCCGCAGTTCCGACTCCGTGATCATCCAGCTGACGTCACTATTCAGGTTTGGCACCCTGCGAGCACGTTGACTTGCAATCCAGTCGGTGCTCCATGGCAGTGTCGCGAGGAATAGCCCAAAGATGGCGGGTATCACGGCCTCGCTGAAATCTCCTTTGACTGCAACGGTGAGGACGATTTGGCTCACCGCTAGAGATGCTCCAACCCATGGAAGCCACTTGAAAAACTTGATGACGCTTTGGGTTGTCTCGCGGATGGCAAGCTTTGCGTCTTGAAGGGTGAAGGTGTAGTTCAGTTCGATCGGTTCCATTGCTCGTCTGGCGCTTGAGATGGCTTCCTTGATGGCTGCAGGTTTACGAGTTAACAGACGACAAGCAACCAATCCGGTCTTCTCGCCGCAACGCGACCTTGGGCCAGGGTTATCGGTAGTTTCGGCGCAGATTCCGGATCCAGGCAAGCTGGATGGAAATCTCTTCGACGTTGGTTCTGTGCCGTTCAGCAGATGACCATGCACAACCCTGCCGGAACGACCTCAAACCCAGGTCAGTCCTTAGATGCGTTGGGCTTCCCACAGGCTCGCCCCGAGGTGGAGAGCCTGCATGCCTACAGCGCCCCCCTGGAGGGACGCCGAAAGCTCCTGCGGCTGGATTTCAACGAGAACACCGTCGGCCCAAGCCCCCGCGTTGTTGAGGCGCTGCGCTCCATTCCCGCCGATCACATCGGCATCTATCCGGAGTACGACGGTCTGCGCGAAGCGGTGGTCGCCAACCTTGGGCTCCCGCTGCAGCCCGAGCAGGTCGGTCTATTCAATGGCGTTGATGCGGCGATTCATGCCGTCTTCCACGCCTATGGCGACCGCGGTGAGACGTTGCTCACCACCTCGCCAACCTTTGGTTACTACACCCCCTGCGCTCAGATGCAGGGGATGGTGATTGAGGCCGTTCCCTACGTCGGTGCGTCCTTCGCGTTCCCTCTGGAGGCGATTCGCGAGCGCCTGCAGGTCCTGCAGCCTCGTCTGCTTCTGATCTGCAACCCCAACAACCCCACGGGAACTCGCTTGGCTCCGGAGCTGATCCTTGAGCTCGCGGCCGCGGCTCCGGCAACCCTGGTGGTGGTGGATGAGCTCTACGAGGCCTTCACCGGTGACAGCGTTCTGCCCAGTGCCGACTTCGCGGCTAACCCCAATCTGTTGGTCCTGCGCTCCCTGGCTAAAACCGCCGGCCTGGCGGGGCTGCGCATCGGCTTTGCCATCGGACATCCCTCGGTTGTGGATCGCATCAGCCGCGTCACGGGGCCCTATGACATCAACAGCTTTGCGGTCACCGCGGCCTTCGCGGCCCTGAAGGATCAGGCCTACGTGGATGCCTACGTGCAGGAGGTGTTGCAGGCCCGCATCTGGATGGCCCAGCAGCTCAAAGCAGCTGGAGTGCGCCACCACATCGAGGGTGGGAACTATCTGCTGGTCTGGCCGAAGAACGATCCAGCACGGATCGATCAGGGGTTGCGGGAGGCGGGAATCCTGGTGCGGGCGATGACCGGTAAGCCGTTGATCGATGGCTCACTGCGGGTCAGCCTGGGAACCACAGCGCAGATGCAGCAGTTCTGGGCGGCCTATGCCGCCCTGGAAGGACTCGCGGCCTAGCGCATGACGTCGATCTGGGTGCCCTCGCCGAGCTTGCCCGGCAGGCTCAGCACCCGGCCGACCCGTTTGACGCTGGTGCCCTTCATGGCCTCCAGGAAGGGTTCGACGCTGCTTTGGTCGCAGTTCGCAGGGGTTTTGCCACTGACGTACTGCACGGGGATCACCCGCTTGGGGGCTAGCTCACGCACCACCGCCGCGGCTTCCGCCCCGTCGTAAACCTTGGCGCCGCCGCCGACACCGACGATCAGCACGTCGGGCTTGCCCAGCAGCACACGATCCTCAGGACTCAGCTGGGCGGCTGTGCCACCGAGGTGGGCAAAGCTCAGGCCGCCCTGGTTCCAGCGCCAGAGGGTGGCCTGGCCGAAGCGCCGACCGCCAAAGCGGTCATGGGGTGCGGAGATGCCTTCGATCTTGAGGCCGGCGAGGCGGTAGGAGCCCGGTTGGCTCAGAAACTTGCCTTTCGCCACTGGGGCCCCTTCATCCAGCAGCAGGCTGCTGGCGAGAATCACATTGGCGCTGACCCGGGGTTCCGCCAGTCCTGTGGCGCAGGCCACGGCCTTGAACGGGTTCACCAGAACCTTGGCGCCACCGCCTTGGATCAGCAGGGCGCTGTGGCCGTAGCTGGTGATCGTCACACCGGTGTTGGCACTCGCCGCCAGGGGCAGGGCGACGGCTGCGGCAGCCAGGGTGCGGATCAGCAGGGCCATGGAGCAGCTGGAGTTGGGCCGAACGTTAGCCGGCTGCCGCTTGGGCCAGGAAATTTCCAAGGAGCTGATGACCGCTCTGGGTGAGGACGCTTTCCGGGTGGAACTGCACCCCCTGCAGATGGGGGTACTCCCTGTGGCGCAGGCCCATGATCGTGCCGTCTTCGAGCCAAGCGGTGATCTCGAGGCAGTCGGGCAGGGACTCCCGCTCGGCAATCAGGCTGTGGTAGCGGGTGGCCGTTAGGGGGTTGGGCAAGCCGGCGAAGACCCCAGCACCCTCATGGAGCACCGGTGAGGTCTTGCCATGCATCAGCTCCTTGGCTCGGATCACCTTGCCGCCGTAGACCTGGGCAATGGATTGATGGCCCAGGCAAACCCCCAAGGTGGGGATCCTTGGGCTGAGTTCTCTCAGGACCTCGAGGCAGACCCCGGATTGATCTGGGTCGCCGGGGCCCGGCGAAATCAAGATGGCGTCGGGGTTGAGCTCACGGATCTGCTCCAGGCTCAAGGCGTCGTTGCGCTCAACCCGCAGGTCTTCAGTGATGGGGTGGTCGGCCGCCAGTTCACCCAGGTACTGCACCAGGTTGAAGGTGAAGCTGTCGTAGTTGTCGAGAACGAGAAGCATCAGCCCTGCAGCCAGGGCACCATTCAAACGCCCAGACGGACCAAGAGGGCGGGGAGCACCAGCAGCGCCGCGATCACCAAGGAACTCAGGGCCGCCACCAAGACCGCTGCGGCGGCGCAATCCTTGGCGATTCGAGCCAGGGGGTGAAATTGCCGGCCGATGGCCAGGTCGACCACCGCTTCGGTGGCGGTGTTGATCAGTTCCAGCACTAGGACGGCGGCCACGGTCAAGACCAGGACGGCCAGTTGGGGCAGGGGCAGCTGCAACCAGAGGCCCAGGCCAAAGACACAGGCCCCCGTCACCACATGGATGCGGAAATTCCGCTGGCTGCGGAAGCCGTAGATCAGGCCCTGGGCGGCATAGCGAAAGCTGGCCGGCAGATCACTGGCGACCTGCCAGGCTCCGAGCCGCCGCACCTTATTGCCAGCACCAGTTCCCGCCTCGCTCGCCTGATGCAGGCCTCGCCTGGAGGTTGGATCCGGGTCCTGGGGTTGAAGCATGGGCAAAGGCGACTGATGCACCCTTTGGCCGCACCCTACCGCTGCTGGGTCCCGGCGAGAAGCTGCTGCTGCCTCTGCAACATCGCCTCGAGGCTGGCGTCGTCGGGATGGTCCCAGCCCAGTAGGTGCAGCAACCCATGGGTGGCCAGGAACAGCAGTTCCTCCCGCAGGTTGTGCCCGTGTTCCGGGGCCTGCCGCGCAGCGGTTTCGACGGAGATGACGATGTCGCCGAGCTCCAGGGCATCGAGCAATCCTTCCTCCCCGTCGAAGTCGGGCATGGGGATCGCTGGGGCGTCATCCAGGCCGTCGTCCTGGGCGGCGAAGGCCAGCACGTCCGTCGCCCCCTCCTTGTCGCGCCAATCGCTGTTGAGGGCAGCAATCTCCTCGTCGTTCACCAGGCTCAGGCCGAGGCTGTAGGCCGGCGCCTGGAGGGGCTCTGGGAGTTCGCCCTTGAGCTGGCTCAGCCAGCCGTTGATCAGTGCATGCCAGGGCTCGATGCCCTGGATCGGATCGCAGAGCTCAGCGGCAGCCTCAACCAGTGCTTCCGGCAGATCCTCCGCGGCCTCAAAGGCCAAATCCAGGTCGGGTTCGGCCGTCATCGCTTCAGGCTCCAGGTACTTGGGGTTTGCCCAGCCAGGCCACCAGGACGATGAAGCCGACAAACCCCAGGGCGGTCAGGCCGAAGTGGAACAGGCTCAACTTGCCCTTGCGCACCATGTTGCGCATCGCCAGTTTCGTGAAACTGGGGTTCTCACCGGCCGCGCCGGAGGTCTCTTGCGTCGTGGGATCAGTCATCGCTGCTGGCTCCGGCCACTTCAACGCCGGCATGCAGCAGGCTCTGGATGAAGGGATCGAGATCGCCATCCATCACGCCTTGCACGTCGGTGGTTTCGTGCTGGGTGCGCAGGTCTTTCACCATTTGGTACGGGTGGAAGACGTAGTTGCGGATCTGGTTGCCCCAAGCCGCTTCGACGATGTCGCCGCGGATGTCGGCGATCTCAGCGGCGCGCTGCTCCTGGGCGATCACCAGCAGCTTGGCCATCAGCAGGGCCATGGCCTTTTCCTTGTTCTGGAGCTGGGAGCGCTCCTGGGTGCAGCGCACGAACAGACCCGTCGGGATGTGGAGGATGCGCACGGCGGTCTCCACCTTGTTCACGTTCTGGCCGCCGGCGCCGCCTGAGCGTGAGGTGGTGATCTCCAGGTCCTTTTCGGGAATATCCAGCTTCACCTCCTCCTCGATCTTGGGCATCACCTCCACGCCCGCGAAGCTGGTTTGGCGCTTGTCGTTGGCGTTGAACGGTGAGATGCGCACCAGCCGGTGGGTGCCCTTCTCGTTGCGCAGATAGCCGTAGGCGTAGCGGCCCTCGATTTCAATCGTGCAGCTTTTGATCCCCGCCTCTTCCCCGTCGCTGAGTTCGTCCACGGTCACCTTCATGCCGTGGTCTTCGGCCCAGCGGGTGTACATCCGCATCAGCATCAGCGCCCAGTCCTGGGCGTCGGTGCCGCCGGCGCCGGCATTGATGCTGATCACGGCCCCCTCTTTGTCATAGGTGCCGCTGAGTAGGCGCTCGAGCTCCCAGCGATCGAGGTCCGCCCGCAGCTTCTTCAGCGCTGCGTCGGATTCGCTGAGTAATTCGTCATCGGGCTCGAGCCCATAGATCTCAACCGTGGCCTCGGCGTCGGCCACGGCCCCCTGCCACTGGCTCAGCTGCTCGAGCTGGGCTTTCACCTCATCGAGCTGGCGCATCTTGGACTGCGCCAGCTTTTGGTCATCCCAAAAATCCGGCTGGGAGGCCAGTTGTTCGAGATCCTGTTGCCGTGCTTTCAGTGCAGCGACGTCAAAGACAGTCCTGGGCATTGCCCAGGCGGTCAGTGAGCTCAGAGAGATCGCGCTTGAAGTCGGTGAGGTCGAGCACCAGGCCGAAAGGAACTTGGTTTGACCGTATCAGCGCAGGCCTTGGGCGGGTCGGCTTCCCGTCCAAGGCCCTCAAATCTCGCTTCTAGGATTTCGAAACGCTTGAGAAGTGGCGCCATGCCGACGGTTGAGATCTACACCTGGCGCGCCTGTCCGTTTTGCATTCGCGCCAAGGCGCTCCTGGATCGCAAGGGTGTGACCTACACCGAATACGCCATTGACGGCGATCAGGCCGCCCGCCGGGCCATGTCTGAGAAAGCGGGTGGACGCACCAGTGTTCCCCAGACCTTCATTAACGGTGAACACGTCGGCGGCTGTGATGACCTCTACGCCCTTGAGCGCAGTGGCCAGCTCGATGCCCTGCTGGGAGTCTGAGCTTGAGCGCTCTCACTAGCGGTCTGCCCGCGCAGCTGTTTGTGATCGATCCGATCGCACGGCTGCGTCCAACCAAAGATTCCAGCGTCGCCCTGATGCAGGCGGCCCAGCGCGCCGGTCAGCAGGTCTGGGTCTGTACGCCAGCCCAGCTTTCCGTGCAAGGCCAGGACGCCCTGGTGCAGGCCCAGCCGATTCGCTTGGCTGACATCAGGCCAACGGCCAGCGGTTGGGACCTCCCGGACCAGTGGTTTGAAGCGGATGAGCCCCGCTGGCTTCCCCTCAGCAGCTTTCCGCTGGTGTGGATGCGCAAGGACCCACCGGTGGATGAGGCGTACCTCTACGCCACCCACCTGTTGGAGCTGGCGGAGCGCCAGGGGGTGCGGGTCCTGAATCGCCCCGCCTCGCTGCGGGCTTGGAACGAAAAGCTGGGCGCCCTGCGCTGGAGCCATCTGATGGCCCCCAGTCTGGTCAGCGCTGATGTGGAGCAACTAGCGGCCTTCGCAGCAGACCACGGTGATGTGGTGCTCAAACCCCTCGGTGGGCGAGCCGGTCAAGGGGTCGTGCGCAGCCATGGAGCAGCGCCGGGTTTGAAGGCCTTGCTTGAGCTGGTCACGGCCCAACAGGCCCTGCCGGTGATGGTCCAGGCCTTTCTTCAGGCGGTGACGGCCGGCGACAAGCGCATCCTCTTGGTGGATGGTGAGCCCCTGGGGGCGGTGAACCGAAAGCCTGCGGCCGGGGAGTTCCGCAGCAACCTCGCGGTGGGTGGCTCGCCCCAGGCGACGGAACTGACGGAGCGGGAACGTCAGATCTGCGCGGAGTTGACCACAACCCTGCGGGCGGAGGGGCTGTTCTTCGTCGGCATTGACGTCATTGATGGACGCCTGAGCGAGATCAATGTCACCAGCCCCACCGGGGTGCGTGAGGTGGAGCGGCTGAGTGGCATCCCCCTGGCTGATCAGACGATGGAGCGCCTTCTAGCTGGGTAGGCCTGCTCCGCAGTGATCGCAGAACTGAGCTTCAGCCCTGTGGCTCGTGGTGTGGCATTGCCCGCAGCTGCGCTGCACCAGGGTCGGTTGCAACCGCTGCATCTGCTGGAATTTCGCCCCAACGATTCCAGTAGGCACGGCAATGATGCTGTAGCCCAGGAGCATCACCAATGAGGCCACGCAGCGGCCGAGGGGTGTGACTGGAGCGACATCGCCGTAGCCCACGGTCGTGATGGTCACGACGGCCCAGTAGATGCCGATCGGGATGCTGCGGAAGCCGCTCTCGGGGCCTTCGATCACGTACATCGCGGTGCCGATCAACACCACCAGCGCAACGATGGTCAGCAGGAACACCGTGATCTTGCGGCGGCTCTGGACGAGGGCCTGACGCAGCTGATCGGCCTCCTTGAGGTAGGCCCCCAGCTTGAGGATCCGGAACACCCGCAGCAGGCGCAGCACCCGAATGATCAGAAAGGCCTGACCGACGGGGATGCCAATGGTCAGGAGGGGCGGAATGCTCGAGACCAAATCCACCATGCCAAAAAAGCTGCGGGCGTAGAGCAGGGGCGTGCGGCTACAGAGCAGGCGCAGCAGGTACTCCAGGCTGAAGAGGGTGGAGAAGACCCACTCGGCGCCGCTGAACCAGGGGCCAAACAGGCTGTCCAGCTGGCGATCACTTTCCAGAGCCACCAGCAGCACGCTGGAGCCGATGGCGATCAGCAGAGCGAGATCGAAGGTCTTGCCGGCGGGGGTGTCGGATTCAAAAATCACCCGCTCGAGTCGGGCTTTGCCCAGCCATTGGCGCAGGCCCAGGGCAGCCAGCAGGCAGAGGGCTAGGAGGACCGTGCCGACCCCCAGCTGCATCAGCGCAGGCTCTCGCTGTGGGGCAAGTCGAGTTGCTGTTGGAGCACCCCGAGTTTCAGGGCGACTTCCGCTAGCTCGCGCTCAACCGCGGACCCGCGCACCAGGCCAGCGCCAGCGGTGAGCTCGAGCCGGCGGCCCTGGAGGCTGCCGCTGCGGATGGCGACGCGCAGTTCGGTGTCCCCTTCGCTGTCGATCCAGCCGATTGGTGCGGCGTAGTAGCCCCGCTCGAATGGCTCCAGGCTGCGCAGGGCAGCCATGGCCTCGCGGCGGGGAAGGCCGGCCACCGCCGGGGTGGGATGCAGGGCGGCCGCCAGGGAGAGCGGTTGTTGATCCTCGAGCGCCGCACTGATGGGGGTGTGCAGATGCACCATCTGCCCGTGCCTGGCCAGTCGCGGGTGACGCGGTCTGCGGGTGGTCAGGCCTGCGGCGCGCAGGACGTCGGTGATCGCTTCGACCACGAGTTCGTGCTCACGCCGGTCCTTATCGGAGCGGGTCAGCAGCTCGGCAGTCGGCCCCACCGGCGCCGTGCCGGCCAGGGCGTCGCTACGCAGTTGTCCCTGGCGCACCGTCAGCAGTCGCTCGGGCGAGGCGCCCAGCAGGGCTGGACCTCCAGCCTGCTGCCAGAGAAAACGGCAGCTGCCGGGTTGGCGCAGCCGGAGTTGGGCCAACAGCTGGAGCGGATCCAGCGGTTGATCGAGGAGCAGTTGCTGGCGCACCGCCAGCACCAACTTGCGCAGGCGACCCTCCTCGACCAGTTCCACGCCGCGCTGCACCACAGAGCGATAGCCCTCCTGCCAGGAGGAGCGGCTGGCGATGGCCGGACCGGGGGCATGCCCCTGGTCGGCGCAGGGATCGGAGGGCAGGGCGCCCAGGCGCTCGGCCTGCTCCCAGAGTTCTTCGGCGACGCTGCGGGCGCTGATGTCCCCGCCGAGGTTGCGCTGCAGCCGCAGCCAGCAGTGGCGCCCCTGCTTGCTCAGCTGCCAACGGGGCAGGACCGCCTGAACGCCAGGCACCCCTTCGCCTTCGTGCAGGGGGCTGTCAAAAAACGAGAACGCCAGCAGCACCCTGGGCCGTGCCAGGGGCGGGCAGTGTTGCGGTGCGGCCAGCCGATTGAGGCTGACGGCACTGAAGCGCTGGGCTAATTCGAAGCGCCGGGGCCCGCTGAGTTCCAGGCTGTTGCAGCGTCCGCTAGCGGCGAGGCACAGCCCGGGGGCGCTGTCCCAGAGGAAGCGAAACCGCTCTCCCTCTTCCAGCTGGCTGAGCAGTGCCATCGGATCCCGGCTGGGGATCGCTACGGCCAGGCTGAGCACGCCTTCTCCCTCGAGCTGGCGCTCACCTGCCTGGGCGGCGGTCAGCAGATCGCTGAAGCTGGTTGTGACGCTGGTGGGGGCCTGCAACCGAAACGGGCCGATGCGGCTGCTCAAATGTATGGGCCTTCCCGCACCTCGAGTTGCCTCTGCCCGCTGACGAGCCTCAGGTCGTCGCAAGCCTTCATGCCCCTGCCGCCGAGCGCAGGCGCCTGTGGAAGGCTGCGATCAAGTGGCCGATGTATGCCGTGGCCGTGATGCCAGTCCTGCTGGCCGCCGGTTGGCGTGTGCAGCAGGAGCTCCCGGTGCGGCTGGATCAGCTGCTGTTGTTTCTGCTCGCGGCCGTGCTGCTGCTGGCTTGGGAGAACCTGGCCAATGACGTCTTTGATGCGGATACGGGCGTCGATGCCAACGGGAAGCCCCATTCCCTGGTGAATCTCACGGGCCGGCGGGATCGGGTGTCGCTTCTGGCCAATGGAGCTCTGTTGCTGGGTCTGCTCTTGATGGCCCTGGTGGCTGCGCGCAGCCATGGCGCCGTGCTGGCCCTGGTGCTGGCCTGCTGCGGTCTCGGCTACCTCTACCAAGGTCCCCCGTTCCGCCTGGGCTATCGCGGTCTGGGAGAGCCCCTTTGCTGGTTGGCCTTCGGTCCCTTGGCGACGGCCGCCGGCTTGATGGCCCTCGCCCCAGCGGGTGCAGCGGCGGTGCCTTGGCGGGCAGCCCTGGAGCTGGGCAGTGGTCCGGCCTTGGCGACGACCTTGGTGCTGTTCTGCTCCCACTTCCATCAGGTGGAGGAGGACGCGGCCCATGGCAAACGCTCTCCCGTGGTGCGCCTGGGCACGGGACGGGCGGCGGCCCTGGTGCCCTGGTTGGTGGCGGGTTGCCTGGCCTTTGAGTGGGCGCCGGTTCTAGTGAACCATTGGCCCTTGACCGCACTGCTGGGGGCGGCGGGCTTGCCTCCTGCCCAGGCCCTGATTCGTCTGCTGCGGGAGCACCACCGCGAACCGGAGCGCATCAGTGGCAGCAAGTTTTTGGCACTCCGTTTCCAGGCCCTCAATGGATTGGGTCTGGCCCTGGGCTTGGCCTTGGGCTGATGCAACTGCAGTGGCGGCCCTATTGCTTTCGGCTGCCCAGTGCCTTGGTCAGTGCCCAAGGACGCTGGCTGGAGCGTCGGGGTTGGTTGCTGCGACTGCAGGGACCGGCTGGGCGCTTGGGATGGGGGGAGGTGCCCGAGCTGCCCGCCGCCTGGATCAAATCTGAGCCAGGGCGGCTTCCGCTGCAGCAGGCCCTCGAGCAATTCCCGCTCGAGCAGGAGCGCAGCGGACTCGAGGCGCAGCTGCCTGAGCTGCCCAGTGCCTTGGCCTTGGGCTTGGGGATGGCCCTGGCTGAGCTGGATGGCCTGGGCGAGGACGGCTGGCTCCAGGCACCCATCTCCGCCGAGCTTCTGCCGGCTGGTTCGGAGGTTCTCCCGGCCCTGGCGGCCTTGCTGGAGCGTTCATCCGCGGCTCCCCGGACTGTGAAGTGGAAGGTGGCGGTCGGCGCTGACGCCCAGGAGCGCGCGCTGTTGGATCGGTTGCTGGAGCAACTCCCAGCGAATTGGCACCTGCGCCTGGATGCCAACGGCGCCTGGGACCGTCAGACGGCCCAGTGTTGGGCGGAGCACCTGCAGGGCGAGTCGCGCTTGCAGTGGCTGGAGCAGCCGCTGATTCCCGCTGATGTCCAGGGGCTGAGGAGCCTGACGGAGCGCGTTCCAGTGGCCCTCGATGAAGCCCTGCGGCAGTGCCCGGAGCTCTATGGCACCGACTGGACGGGCTGGCGCGTGCACCGGCCCCTGGCGGAGGGTGATCCGCGCCCTCTGCTTCAGCAGTTGCAGCGGGGCCTGCCCCGCCTGGTGGTCAGCACGGCCTTCGAGACAGGGATTGGCCGGCGCTTTCTGCATCACCTGGCCGGTCTCCAGGCCCTCGGCCCCACTCCGGTGGCCCCGGGCCTGGCGCCCGCCTGGCAGCCAGAGGGCCCCCTGTTCAGCGCCGATCCCCAGCAGGTTTGGGAGGCGGCAGCCCCATGAGTCCTTTGCAGTTGCTGCTGGATCAGGGGGACCGTGCGGCCTTGGCCGAGCAGCTGCGGTTGAGTTGGCGCGATGGACTGACCACGGCGGTGGTGGCGCCTCAGGAGCAGCAGATGGTGGCGCCCCTGTTGGAGGCAGCCCTGCCGGCCGACCTGGGCCCGGGAGTTGTGCTGGGAACCGGCGGCAGTGCCGGCGCGCGCCGCTGGTGCCTGCAGCCCTTGGCTGGCCTGCAGCGCGCGGCCACAGCCACGGCCGAATGGCTCCTGGGCGTCGGCCTCGACCCAGGGGCCTGTGAGCTGCTCAACCCCCTGCCGCTGCACCACATCAGTGGCCTGATGCCCCTGGTGCGGGCCGAGCAGTGGCGGGTGCCCATGCGCTGTTTGCCGCCGCAGTGGTTGCGGGACCCGGCGCTCCTTGTTGAAAACGCCCCCCTCGATCGCAAGCGGCCGGTGCTGGTCTCGCTGGTGCCGACCCAGCTGCAGCGGCTGCTGGAGGATCCCCTCGCTGTGGCCTGGCTGCGCGGCTGTGCCGTGATCTGGGTCGGCGGAGCGGCCTTGCCGCAGGCGCTGGCGGAGGCCTGCCGGCGCGAGGGCCTGCGCCTGGCCCCCTGCTACGGCAGTACGGAGACGGGGGCGATGGTGGCGGCTCAGTTGCCGCAGGCTTTTTTGGCGGGACAGAGCGGTTGCGGTCAGCCCTTGGCCCATGCCGAGCTGCAGGTTGACCCCAGCAGTGGCGCCCTGCAGATCCGCGGCGAGAGCCTGGCGGCGGCCCTCTGGTCTGGTGAGGCCTGGGAGCCCCTGCCGCTGCAGCAGGGCTGGTGGAGCAGTGGCGACCTCGCGCGCCTTGATGCGGGTGGTCTTCAGCTGCTGGGCCGACTGGATGGTGCGATCCAAAGCGGCGGGGAAACGGTGTTCCCTGAGCAGGTGGAGCTGGTGCTGCTGCAGCAGCTCAAGCAGGCGGGTCTGCCGATCGAGTCGCTGCTGCTGCTTCCCGAAGAGGACCCCCTGTGGGGCGCCCGCTTGCTGGCCTTGGTGCGGCCGGCCGGACCGCAGGACTGGCCAGCGCTTGAGCGCGCTCTGCAGCGCTTGGCTGAGCTGTTGCCTCCGGCCCAGCGGCCCCGTCAGTGGCTCTGCTGTGAGGCCTTGGAGCGCAATGCCATGGGCAAGTGGGAGCGCCAGCGGTGGCGCCATTGGCTCCAGTCACTGCCGTGACAGATCCAGCGGGCTTTGCTAGAAGCGGCCTGTGGCGGGAGGACCGATGGTCGAGAGCAACCTCACCGAAGCCAGCAATAAAAAGCTCGCAGCTGGCCTGCTGGCGATCTTTTTGGGCTCATTCGGTGTGCACAAATTTGTGCTGGGTTACAACACCGCTGGGCTGATCATGTTGCTGGTCACAGTGTTGACCTGTGGCATCGCTGGTTTTGTGATGGGCGTGATTGGAATCATTGAGGGAATCATCTACCTCACGAAGACCCCAGAAGAATTCGAGTCGATCTACATCCAGAACAGCAAAGAGTGGTTCTGAGGTGTGGCCTTGAAATCGGCCCATCGTTGGATCCTGCCGCTCTCCGCTTTGGTCAGTGTGGGCCTGTTCTCAACAGTCCCTGCCCAGGGATTCCACCCCTTTGCTCTTCTGGCGAGTTTGCTTCCCCTGCAACTGGCTGCGCTCTTCTGGTGCCTTGGCGTTGTTTCTAAAGGGGCTGAATCCCACCTTGTAGGGGAATAAAGTTCGCCTAATGAGTAGTGTATAGTGCCAAGATCTGCGCATTTTTTTTGATTTTGGCTTATGAAAAAGTATCCTCTGGCCAGTTAGTTGTGGCTCGGGACGTTTCTGGGATTGCCGAAGTGGGGCGCGTTTACTAGTGGCAGGCGCTTGTGCTATATATAGAGTCATCTGGCTTTCTATGTGTGAAGACTAAGCTTCTCTGTGCTGGGTTCGTCGCCTTGGTGTCAATGCCGGGCTCTGCAGGTGCTTCTATCGTTGGCCTTGAGCGTTCTCTTCAGGCCTACTCCTCAAATCCTGCAGATGAAAAAGCTTATACTTCTGCGATTCAGTCGGCTAGCCAGATTATCGCAAATAACAAGGGGAATGCTGCATGTGCAGTTTATACATTTGGGATACTTCAGATTGTTGAAGGAATGCCGATCTTTGTGAGCTCCTCCAATAAGTCTATTCTTTCGTTGCGCTCTTCAAAAGAAGAATCCATCGCTCAGGTTGGACCAGAGTCTGGCTCACGCTGGGATGACCTTATTACGCAAGCCCAAGTGGAGTTTCAGAAAGGACTTATTTATAGAGGGGATGTCATTGGCAGCTACTTTTCAAAAGTTAAAAGCTTTTGCAAGTGAACTAGACTAAAAATCTACAACCTCAAATACACGCGGATAAGTTACTGGTATTCCACTCAAGCAGCTATAAGAGACGTTGACTTCGCATCGAGCATTAAACAAATGAATTTGGCTTCCCACAAGCTCTCGGCCTGTAAAATTTGCCGCCAATGACCCTTTATTGAACTTATATAAGTTTACCGCACTCTTTGAGATTGAGTGCTCTGCAAGTCCTGTGATCGAGGCTAAATGCCTGGTGAATCTGTTTTGCGGTTTCTTATTTAGAAACTTGATTAGCCTGGTTTGAGGCTCGCCGCTTTCATTGATATGGTTTAGCTCAAATATGTATTCGTGTTTTTTCTTGAACAGCCCAAACACCGCTAAAGGCATGACTGGCGTCAAGATTGCAGACCCCAAGGCCATCCCAATATCTGGTCTTGTCCCTTTGCCTGCTTTTCCCCAGGAGACAACTCGACGCACAGGAAGAATTGTGCCGTCTTCAAACTTAAATTCTGTGGTGCTAACCCTTATTCGGCACTTCTTTTTTTCCGGGAGACAGATTGCATCAAATATTTGATCCTCGGCTAGTGCTGAGTTGCTACTAAAAAGCTGGACTAGGGCCAAAAAAGCCGCGACCGTAAAACGTGCAGTCATATCAGGGCGAGACACCATAAAGCCAACGCAAATGCCTTCTAGGCTATAGTACAACGAGATTGATCCTTATGAAGGATGCAAAAGGTTTTTACAGTTCTGGCCGCATCACTTCTCGTCCATGCCCTCCAGCTTTCTTCAGTTGTTCCGGCATTAGGGGCAGAACGTTTTAATGACCTCCAATGTCAAGTCGACTTTGTCGAAAAAGATATCTGTAATGTGTCATTCTTTCGTAGATTCATTACAGCCAAGTTAGTCAAATCTGGCGCAGCCCATCGATTTCAGCTGAAAAACCTGGTCCGATGGTCATATGAAAACTCAAGCCTCAGAAAACGAGCATCACTTCTAACAACTCGAGTCGAGCACATTCATGTATTCACGCTTGTATTTAGAGATCCGGATATTGGTGGCTATACGACCTTAATCATTGACTTCGATGATATTGCGAATGTACCCCCTATGAAGGCGTTGCTTGCTGATATCACCCCTGAAGGGAATGGCTAGTTTACTTTTAGGTCGACAAATTCTACGATCTTGTCGACCGTGTCGTATAAAGCAAGCTTAAGCTTGGAATCATTGCATATATCTTTATCGCTTATCACTCCTGAGCAGTCGGGGCTGCTGAAAGCTTGGGAGCCTACTACTGCGTCAATGCGGAGAAGGCGCTCTTTGGTGACTTCAACAGATCGGCCGCTGAATGTACGAGAAGCAATGATGTCTTGTTGTCGGATGCTGATTACATCGACCTTGATATCGGCTTCACCAAACACCTGCATTGTGCTGCTGCCTTTATTAACGCAACCAAAGATTGGCAGGCATGTAGGACGTTTGGTATCAACTTTTGAGGATGTGGTTAATTTGAGAATAACTGGTCGAATTATGTAGTTGGCTCTTAGCTTTGCCCCTGCGGAGATCATCTCAGAGATGTAGAGGTCACTGGTCAGGTCTTGCTTTAGGCCAACCCCCATCACCATCCTGAAGGGTGAGCTAGATGCTCCTGGTGAAGAAAGGCCATACACTTCTTGTTCAAGCGCTTTGCTGACTTTGAACCAAGGAAGGGTGCTGACTCCCGAATTGCGTATTGCTTGATTCAGTACTTCAGTTGTGAAATCTTTGAAAGCCCCTTGTGATCCGCTGTAGCTAGATTTATCAATGACTGGCATCAGGATTATCTTAGAAGATATTGGCTTTCTTATTCCATCAAGAATTGAAGGCCTAGAACTGGTGGGGGGCTCTGTGCTGCCTGCGGGATTAATCTCAGCAGATGAGGGAACAGTTATTGCAGTTGCAAGAGTAAAAGTTAGAAGAGCTCCTGTGAAACGAGGGGGGTTGCTTGATAGCATTTGGTGCGGGGTTGGTCTAATTCATGGTATTGTATCATCATCAACGGTAGCTACAGCGCATGAGAAAACGAATTTCTATGGCTGTCGCCTTTGCAGTTATGGCGATTTGCTTGCCGGCGCTGGCCGATGCCAGGACAAGGCATAAGGCTTTGTGCAGTTCATACAGCCCATTTACGCCATGTGAAGTGCATGTTTACAGTGAAGGTCGAATTACCTCTAACATCCCGCGAGGCTATCTAGACGTCCGAACTTCGGACGTGCGTTCGGTTGAGGTATGCGATGCCGATGTTCGCTGCAAAGAGCTTCTTGGCGAAAATATGCACTATGTATGGAAGGACGCAGCAATTTCTCCCTTTACGGCGGTTGTTGACTTTAGGTTTCGATATCTAAATGACTTCCGAGAGAAGAAGACGGTTATATTCAGATTTTACAATAGATTCGCTGCCGAAGAGTTTGGTGAAAGGCTTTTGGCTATCAGTGGCAAAAAAGGCGAAGTCCCAGAATAGCTGCCACCGGTTATTTGGTCGACTGTTGAACTTTGCGGCCCTTACAAAGGGCTGACACCTCTTTGTATTGATGAAGACTCGAGCCATCTGTTTATAATTCTGGGAAGCTCGCGTCGTTTACGTGTTCTCGCCTCAATTGCAACATGTCTCGTAAGGCCTTTTGCTATGACTTCTTCTTCGCTCCTGAATTCGTAACTCACTTCGAAGCTTGTTAGGTCTATGCGAAATGGCTGCAGCTCGATATCAAGGCCCATTCCGCAGGTCGCTGGCCTCCAGAAATCAGAGCTGCAATGAATAATTGGCAGGGCAACCTCTGGTTGGTTGCTTGGCGTGGGAAATATCTCATGCATAGACGCTCCAAAGATCTCCAGGCTTTCTTCGTAGGATTCATGACACCATCGCAGGACGTGCTGGAAATGCATGACTCCTGCGCTATCTGTTTCTCCAAAACGTACTCGTCGGAATAGATGTAGCCAGTTGTTTGGATTTTGGGTGATCATAGAGGCGAGGGTTCTATGTTTAATTGTTAAATGGGTGGTAAACCTTTATGGGTTGAGGTGTATTTGCCCCTCTTCCTCTATGTGAGCGTTTTGCATGCTTGTCAGTATAATTGCTTTCTTCGCGCCATTCATGATAGTTCTTGATGTAGGTGGAGGCTACGTTCGGTAATTGCTTACTGATCTCCCGATGGTGATCATCCTTGATCGGGCCATTGCTTATGCGACAGATATCAGATTGAATCTATTGCGAACTTGAGTGCTTCTGGGCCGGCCCAGCCACCAAAGCTCACCGCGAGACGCAGGAACCAATAGATCAGGAGGGCGATGGCACAAGCGCCGAGGGGCAGCGCCGGGATCCCAAACGGCAGCAGGCGGCGTTGGCGGATCGAGGCGATGGACCAGGCCACCAGGGCCCCCGCCACCACTGGACCAAAAGCATGGAGCTGCATGGCCCCATCAAGATTGCCCGTCAGGCTGTCGGCGGTGGCGCGGGTCAGGTAGCAGGTGGGGCAGGGAACACCCGTGAGTGCCCGCAGCGGACAGCTCCAGCCGGGCAGGCCCGGGTGCAGGCCCTTCAGCCAGATCGCGCTGGTGAGTCCGGCAGGCAGCAGATAGCCGCTGCGTTGAATCCGTTGAAGAAACCGATTAGCGGTCAACCGAGCCCATGATCACGTCGATCGAGCCCAGGATCGCCATGATGTCGGCCACCTTGGCCCCCTTGAGGATGTGGGGAAGGATCTGCAGGTTGGTGAAGTCGGCCGCGCGGATCTTGAAGCGCCAGGGGGTCACATCGTTGTTGCCCTGCAGGAACACACCGATCTCTCCCTTGCCTGATTCCAGACGGGTGTAGAGCTCACCGTTGGGGATCTTGAAGGTGGGCGCCACTTTCTTAGCCACGATCTGATAGTCGAAGCCAGCGAATTCACTGCCCTTGCCCTCAGCCATGCGGCGGGCTTCCAGGTTCTCGGTCGGGCCGCCCGGGATCATTTCGCAGGCCTGCCTCAGGATCTTGAGGGACTGGCGCATCTCCTCGATACGCACGCGGTAGCGGGCGAAGCAGTCGCCTTCCTTCTCCCAGGCCACGTTCCAGTCGAAGTCGTCGTAGCACTCGTAGTGGTCGACCTTGCGCAGGTCCCAGGGCACCCCGGAGGCGCGCAGCATTGGGCCCGACAGGCTCCAGTTGATCGCCTGCTCGCGAGTGATCGTGCCGAGACCCTCAATCCGCTTGCGGAAGATCGGGTTGTTGGTGATCAGCTTTTCGTATTCGTCGATCTTGGGGCCGAACCAGTCGCAGAAGTCCAGGCACTTGTCCAGCCAGCCATAGGGCAGGTCAGCTGCCACACCACCAATACGGAAGTAGTTGTTGTTGATCAGACGCTGACCCGTGGCTGCTTCCCAGAGGTCGTAGATCATCTCCCGCTCGCGGAAGATGTAGAAGAACGGCGTCTGGGCGCCCACGTCCGCCAGGAAGGGGCCAAGCCAGAGCAGGTGGTTGGCGATGCGGTTGAGCTCAAGCATCAACACGCGGATGTAGCTGGCCCGCTTGGGCACCGGCACGTCGGCCAGGCGCTCCGGGGCGTTGACCACGATCGCCTCGTAGAACATCCCAGCCGCATAGTCCATGCGACTGACGTAGGGCACGAACATCACGTTCGTGCGGTTCTCGGCAATTTTTTCCATGCCGCGGTGGAGGTAGCCGATGACCGGCTCGCAATCCACCACGTCCTCACCGTCCAGGGTCACCACAAGCCGCAGCACCCCGTGCATCGAGGGGTGGTGGGGCCCGAAGTTGACCACCATCGGCTCCGTGCGCGTTTCCAGCTGCGTCATGGGGCCGAGGAAGAGGACTCGCTGGCGGGATCTTAGGAAGGAAGGGCCCGTTGCTTACACCTCCGCTGGCACAGGCCTTTGATCACGTGCCTGTGCTGGCGGCGCAGGTCTTGGCCAGTTTCACTGCGCTGGAACCCCTTTTGCAGAAGCGGGGCGGTGGCCTGCTGATCGATTGCACCCTCGGTGGGGGCGGCCACAGCGCCCTGTTGCTCGAGGCGCACCCAGGCCTGAGACTCGTGGGCTTGGACCAGGACCCCACTGCCCGCCAGGCCGCGGCGGAGCGGCTGGAGCCCTTTGGAGACCGGGTCAGCATCGTCGCGACCAACTTTGCGGACTACCAGCCCCAGGAGCCAGCTCTGGCGGTGATGGCGGATCTTGGGGTGAGCAGTCCCCAGTTGGATGTGGCGGAGCGGGGCTTCAGCTTTCGCCAGGACGGTCCCCTGGACATGCGCATGAACCCGCAGGCCGGTGAGACCGCGGCGGAGCTGATCGAGCGCTTGGAGGAGACGGAGCTGGCGGATTTGATCTACGCCTACGGAGAGGAGCGGCTCTCCCGCCGCATCGCCCGCAAGATCAAGCAGCACCTCGCTGAACAGGGGCCCTTCGCCGGCACCGATGCCCTGGCCTACCTGGTGGCGGGTTGCTACGCCCCCAAGGCGCGCCGCGGACGGATTCATCCCGCGACCCGCACCTTCCAGGCCCTGCGCATTGCCGTCAACGATGAACTGGGGGTCCTGGATCGCCTGCTCCAGCAAGCTCCCGACTGGATAGAGCCCGGCGGCCTGATGGGGGTGATCAGTTTCCACTCCCTTGAGGATCGCCGCGTCAAAACTGCCTTCAGCAGTGATGAGCGGCTGCAACGGGTGACCCGAAAACCAGAAACGGCTGGAGAGGAGGAGCAGAGCTCCAACCCTCGCAGCCGTTCTGCAAAATGGCGCGTCGCTAGGCGGCGCGATTTGATCTGATCAGTTGTTGCTCATGATCCCTGTGTGGTCCTGGCTGCCGAACAGTTGGCGGTAGGCGGCGGTGCTTACGCAGATCAGCACCGGAGCCAGCACCAGCAGGCCGCCAGCGTTGAAGAGCCAGGCGACGCCAGCGACGACGCTCTCGACGATCACGAACCAGACCACGGTCCACCAGCTGGGGTTGACCCCGTCGATGCCGGCCTGCAGGGTTTCCACCGGGCGCCTGGTGCCATAGAGCGACATCGGTACCAGGAATTGCTGGGTCACGACCAGCCAGATCTTGAAGATCGCGAAGGCGATCACCGGGATCCAGAACAGGACGGCGTTGACCCTACCGAGACCAAAGCCAATGGCCCAGGCCACGGCGCCGACAACCGCCAGGACGATCGTCAGCAGGAGGCTGGAGCCGAAAAGGCGGCCGCTGGCATCGCTATCCCAGCGGGTGAAGCTGCTGAAGCTGGGCTTGTGACCCTCGAGGCTGATCCAGGCGCCCCGGGTTAAACCCACCGCAGCCCAAAGCGAAATCACGACATTCCCCACAATCCCAACCACGAGACCGATTTTGGTGGCGACGGGGTGCAGCAGGGCAGGTGCGCCAAGAGCGAGATGCAGAAACGCGCTGGCGATCAGGCCGATGAAGGGGGCCATGATTACCAGCACAAGCACCTGGAACAGCACGAAGGGCCAGGGGGCGCGGCAGAAGGCCTGCCAGCCATCCTCAATCGCTCGCAGGATCGAGAGCTTGTTGGTGCCTGGGGTGGGCAATCCCATCGAAAAAGCAGGTGTTTGGCCGGAAAGTAGCGACCGCGACAGCGCCTGCCTACCAATGTTGAGCTTTTGAAGCGCTAGGCCCGGCGAAGGGTCTTGAGCGTTTCCTCCAGCACGTCACCCGCACGCTCCACATCGGCGCCGCTGCTCGAGCGCCCCAGGCTGAAGCGCACCGAGGCGGCGGCCTCCAGGCGGCTGCGGCCTAGGGCTTGGAGCACGTGGGACGGTTCACCCGCGGCGCAGGCGGAGCCGCTGCTGACCGCAAGGCTGCGGCGCAGGGCTTGATGCAGGGCGGTGCCCTCGACGCCCGCGATGCTGATGTTGAGGTTGTGGGGGAGGCAGGTGGCTTCGGCGCCGTTGCGCTGGATGCCGCCCAGGGCCTGGCAGCGCTGCCAGAGGGCATCCCTCAGCCCGGCGAGCCGCTGGCCCCGCGCCTCGCGATCCGCCTCGGCCAGCTGCACGGCCTTGGCGAGTCCGACGATCAAGGGCACCGGCAGGGTCCCCGCCCGCAGGCCCCGCTCTTGGCTGCCCCCGTGCTGTTGCGGAGCGAGATCGACCCCAGGGGCGATGGCCAGGGCGCCGATGCCTTTGGGGCCATAGAGCTTGTGACCACTGAAGCTGAGCAGGTCGATGCCGAGCGCGCGCGGCTGCAGGGGCAGATGGCCGACCGCCTGGGCGCCATCGCAGTGGAACAGCACCTGCTGCTGGCGGCAGAGCTGGCCGATGGCCTCGAGCGGCTGGAGAACGCCGATCTCGTTATTGGCGGCCATGACGCTGACGAGCAGCGTCTCCGGGCTCAGGGCGGCCTCGAGCTGCTGCAGGTCGAGCAGCCCATTGGCCTGGGGAGCCAGGCAGACCAGCTCAAAGCCATGCCCCGCCAGATATCGCATCGGATCGAGCACGGCCCGGTGTTCGGTCGCCAGGCAGATCAGGCGCCTGCGGGTGCCGCCACGACGTAACTCCGCCTCCGCCACCCCCTTGATCGCCAGGTTGTTGGCTTCGCTGGCACCGCTGCAGAAGATCAGCTCTTCAGCCGTCAGTCCCAGGGCGCCGGCGATGGCGGTCCTGGACTGCTGGACCACCGCAGCGGCGGTCAGCCCGGGTCGATGCAGGCGACTGGCGGGGTTGGCGAACGCGTCGCTCCACCAGGGCGCCATCGCTTCCACCACCGCCGGATCGCAGGGGGTGGTGGATTGATAGTCGAGATAGGTGACGCCGGAGGCCATGGACGCCCATGCTGGCAACCATGCTGCCGAACTCGGGCGCCATGGGCCGTCGCATTGCACTGCTGTCGTTGCTGCTGGGCTCCGCCGCCGCTGCAGGGCTGGGCGTCCAGGCCCAGGAGGTGCGCGATGGCGTGTTCTTCAAGCCCTCGGAGCAGCGCCCGGCCGATCTGGTGGTGCTGCGGGAATGGGGAACGATCGAGGGGCTGCACCTGATTGGGGTGCACGGCGTGAAGCCCGATCCCAATGACCCCACGGCGCGAACCATCGTCGTCTGGGTGGAATCCCCGACCGGGGTGGAGCTGGCCGTGGACAACCTGCGCTGCAGTGCCAGTGCGCCCATGCGCCTGACCAAGCGCCGCAACGAACTCTTGATCAAGGAGCTCAACCCCGGCGGCCAGGTCACCGAGGCCAACCGCTTGGATCACAAGATCTGGTGGGCCGCCTGTTTCCCAGAGCAGGCCGGTAAGGATCCCGCCACCCTCGCGGCCCTGGCTAAGCAGTTGGGCTACTCCGGCCAGCTGATCGAGCAGCAGCAGGTCCTGCCTGGAAACCCTCGATAGATTGCGGCGATGAGCCTCGAACCTGATACCCAACAAGACGTCACGCCAGCGGCACCAGCCCGTTTGCTGTTGGTGGATGACGAACCGGGGTTGCGCACGGCCGTGCAGGCCTACCTCGAAGACGAGGGCTTTGTCGTCACGACGGCCGTCGATGGAGAGGACGGCTGGGCCAAGGCCCAGGAGCTGCTGCCAGATGTGGTGATCAGCGACGTGATGATGCCCCGCCTGGATGGCTACGGCCTGCTGCGCAAGCTGCGGGAGGACGAGCGCCTGGGCGGCACCCCTGTCATTTTCTTGACGGCCAAGGGCATGACGGCCGATCGCATCGAGGGCTTCCAGGCCGGCTGCGATGACTACATCCCCAAGCCGTTTGACCCCGACGAGCTGGTGGCCCGGGTGCACAACGTGGTCAAGCGCCAGGAGCGCCTGTTGACCGAGGCCGCCCGCTTCGCCGATGCGGACATCGGCCAGATGGCCAAGCAGATCACCGAAATCCGCTCCCTGCTGGCCACCGGTGGCAGCAAGCAGCCCACCGCGGCGGTCAAGCACGAGTTCACCCCCCGGGAGGCCTCGGTGCTGCAGCTGGTGGCGGAGGGAATGATGAACAAGGAGATCGCCCGGCGCCTGGAGACCTCGATTCGCAACGTCGAGAAGTACGTCAGCCGGCTGTTCACCAAGACCGGCACCGCCAGCCGCACGGAGCTGGTGCGCTACGCCCTCGAAAACGGACTGGTTGAGTAGGGCCTGGCTGCCGGCGGCCCTCAACCGCGGTCACCGCTACCGGGACCGGGTCCAGGCGGCCGCCCAGAGCACGGTGGGCTACTACGCCGAGCGCTATGGCCATTCCGATCCCTCGGTGTGGAGGGAGCGCCTGGCCGCCGGTGAGATCTGGTGCAACGGCCAGCAGCTCCGGGCCGATGCAGCGTTGGCAGCCGGGGATCAGCTGATCTGGCATCGGCCCCCCTGGGAGGAGGCCGCCGTGCCGGTGCTGAGTCAGCGCGCGGTCGTCATCGATGACGGTGATCTGCTGGTGCTGAACAAACCCAGTGGCCTGCCGGTGTTGCCCGCCGGTGGATTCCTGGAGCACACCCTGCTGATGCAGCTCCAGCCTTGGGCGCCCGAGGCTCGGCCTGTGCATCGCCTGGGGCGATTCACTTCGGGCCTGCTGGTCTGCGCGCGGCAGCGGGAGACCCGGGCGCAGCTCAGTGCCCAGCTGCGGGAGAGCACCGCAGCATCAGCCGTCAGCCGGGGCTGCCTGAAGGTCTACCGCGCCCTGACCGAGCCCTTGGCGGCCGACTGGCGCTGCGGCGAGAGCCGAGCGATCACGGTTCCCATTGGCCGGCGGCCCCATGCGCTGCTGGGGCAGTTGTGGTGCGCGGCCCTCCCCGGCGATCCCTCAGCCCTGGAGTCCCGTAGTGCCTTGACCCTGCTCGAGCGCCGGCCGGAGGGCTGTTTGGTGGAGGTGGAGATTGCAACGGGCCGGCCCCACCAGATCCGGATTCACACCGCCGCCTTGGGCTCCCCACTGCTGGGGGATCCCCTGTATCTGCCGGGCGGAGTGGCGCGCCCTGAGGTGCTGCCCGGAGCCGGTGGCTACCAGCTGCATGCCCATCGCCTGCGTTTGGAGCCGAGGGGTTTGGCGCTGGAGGCGCCCCTGCCCTCAGGCCTTCTCGAAGGCCAGCAGCCGTGAGAAATAGAAGGGGGCTTTGTTCAGGCTGCGGCGCTTGAGCACGAAGCCCGCCGCTTCAGCGGCCTGGACAATTCCCTTCTCGCGCAGGGTGTAGGCGCGGGTGGTTTTGCTGGGTCCAGGGAAGAGCTGACCGATCTTCTTGAGCATCGCCAACACTGGCGTGTAGGGGGCAAAGCTGACGATTAGGTGCTTCTCGGCCATGGAGGCGAGGTGGCGCACCATGTCCTCGGCGGGTTCCTGGGGGTAGTGGATGAAGACATCCAGGCAGACCACGGTGTCGTAGCTGCCGCTCAGGCTCTCCAGATCGGAGGCCAGGTAGCTGACGCGCCCTGGGGCGATGCCGGCTTCATTGGCCCGGCGCTCGGCTTCCTGGACCATGGCCCCCGAGAGGTCGGAGGCGGCAATCGAGCCGGCGCCCAGCTGCGCCAGCGGCAGGGTCAGGCTGCCGACGCCACAGCCGGCATCACAGAAGCTGCGGCCGCCCAGATTCCCCTGCTCCTGGAGCCAGGCCAGCACGTTGTCGACGGTCTTTTGGTGGCCGATGCGGATGTTCCGCTGCACCTTGTTGACGTCACTGGACTCGCTGTAGATGCGGTTCCAGCGATCGAAACCGGTGGTTTCGAAGTAGCCCTTCACCTCTTGCTTCTCGGCCTGCTTCTCGGCGGCCTTGTCGTTGAGGAGCTGATCGGCGGGCATTCGGCGCAGGGGGGAGGTGGGGCGGATCCTATTCAGGCGGCCCGGCTCCAGCGCAGCTCAGCACTGGTCCCGCTCCAGCGCAGGGTTTCGCCGAGGGCCAGGCCCTGCAGTTGCTCCCGCACGTGTATCGGCCCACCCAGCAGGCGCCGGGGCAGGACGGTGGCCGCGGCGATGGCGCGATCGGCATCGCCACTCCAAAGGGCCAGGCGCCTGACCGCCTCGAGCAGGGGCAGGGTGACTCCGGCCAAGGTGCCGTCTTCGAGCCGGCAGCTCCCCTGCTCGACGATCAGGGTGCGCTCATCCCAGCGGTGCAGCCCGTCGGCCAGGCCATAGGGAGCGAGGGCATCGCTCACCAGCACGACCTGCTCGGGTGCCAGCCGTTGCAGCAGGACAGCCATGGTCGGATCCACATGGACGCCATCGGCGATTAAGCCCAGGGCTACGTCCCCGCGTCGGACGGCGGCGCCAATCGGTCCAGGACTGCGGTGCTGCAGTCCTGCCATCGCATTGAAACTGTGGGTGAGCATCCCCACCCCCTGCTCGAAGGCATGGGAGGCCTGATCCGCCGTGGCCTCGCTGTGCCCGAGGCTGACCACAATCCCTCGGCTACGCAGGGCGGCGATCACCGCATCGGAACCCGGTAATTCCGGGGCCAGGGTCACCAGGGCAATGTCCTCTTCGAAGCCGCCGATGCGGGCCTCGAGGGCCTCCAGGCTGGGGGTTGCCAGGTGCTCGGCAGGGTGCGCACCGCGTCTGCCATGGGCGAGAAAGGGGCCCTCCAGGTGTGCCCCCAGCAGCCGGCAGCGGCCGCGTTGGTGCTCTGCGCGCGCGTCCCTCAGCACCCCCAGGGCTTGGCGCAGGGGGGCGACCCCGCAGGTGACCAGCGTGGGACTGATGGCCTCCACCCCATCGCGCCAGAGCAGCTCCAGCAGCTCCTGCAATTTGGGCAGATCGCTGGGTTGCAATTCGGGGAAGGCCAGTCCGAGGCCACCGTTGATTTGTAGATCGATGCCGGCGGGACTGAGCCAGTCGCCAGACCAGTTCTCACCAGCGGCGGCGCTTCCCTGGGGCAGCGGCTGGATGGCGGCGATCTGCTCCTGGGCGAGGCCAATGCGCCAGAGCCCCGGCTCTCCAGGCAGGCGAACGTGGCTCAGCCAGCGCATTCGATGCGAGAACGGAACCATGTCATCCTCGCTGCGAACGCTGAAACGTGCCGATGTCTGACGCTGCGCTGGTGGCCGTGGTGATGGGGAGCGACTCTGATCTGCCCACCATGCAGCCCGCCGTGGAGATGCTCAACCGCCTCGGAGTGCCCGTGGAGGTCCGCGTGCTCTCGGCGCACCGCACGCCCATGGAGATGGTGGAGTTCGCCCAAGCCGCCGCCGGCCGCGGTTTCAAGGTGATCATCGCCGGGGCTGGCGGGGCGGCTCACCTGCCCGGGATGGTGGCGTCCCTGACGGTCTTGCCGGTGATTGGCGTTCCGGTCCAGACCCGGGCCCTCTCCGGAGTGGATTCTCTGCATTCGATCGTGCAGATGCCCGCTGGTATTCCCGTGGCCACCGTGGCGATCGGCAACGGGGCGAACGCTGGCCTGCTCGCCGCGCAAATTTTGGCGACGGCCGATGGGGCACTCTCCGCTCGCCTGGCGGAGTACCGCCAGTCCCTCCACGATCAGGTGGTGGCCAAGGACGCCCGCTTGCTGGAGCTGGGCAGTGCCGCTTACTTGGCACAGATGTGATCGGTTGGGGCGGTGTTGTTGGGGTGACCCATGCTTGAGCGTTTGGTTCTGCCGCCCTGGTTGCGCCTGAGCCTGGCGCTGCCGCTGTTGGCCTTGAACCTGTGGGTTCTGCGGCAACTGCTTCTGCCGCTGGCCCCCTTCCCTGCCCTGTTCGTCGGGGCTGCGCTGATTGCGTTCCTGCTGGATCTCCCCACCCGTTGGTTGGCTCGCCGTGGCCTCCCCCGAGGGTTGGCGGTGTTGCTGGTAGTCGGCCTGTCCCTGACCCTGTTGGTCTTGGCTGCCCTCTGGTTGGTGCCCCGCCTGATTGAGCAGCTGGGTGAGCTGATCAATTCCCTGCCCTCTTGGTTGGTGGAGGCGGAGGGCGTGCTTGATCGCCTGGAGGTCTGGGCTGCCGATCGGGGACTGCCCACGGAATTCACGGACCTCAGCAGCACCCTGTTTGCCCGGGCCAGTCAGCTGGCCAGCCAGCTCAGCCAACGGGCCCTCGGGATCCTGGGGGCCACCGTCGGCCTGACGGTCAACGTGGTGATCGTGGCGGTCCTGGCCCTGTTCCTGTTGCTGGGCGGCGACCCGATCGTGGCGGGCTTGGCCCGCTGGCTTCCCGAGGGAACGCGGGCGTTGGTCACCGGCACCTTGAACCGCACCTTCAGGGGCTACTTCGCCGGGCAGGTGCTGCTGGCCTTGATCCTCAGCGCCCTGCAGATCGTGGTGTTCACCCTGCTGGGGATTCCCTATGGGGTGCTGTTCGCGGTGGCGATCGGCTTCACCACCCTGGTGCCCTATGCCAGCGCCCTGACGATTGTCTTGGTGAGTGTGCTGCTGGCCTTGGATGACCCCCGCACCGGAATCGAGGTGCTGGTGGCGGCCATCAGCGTCGGTCAGGTTGTGGATCAGGTGATCCAGCCCCGCTTGATGGGCAGCATCGTTGGTCTGCAGCCCGCTTGGCTCCTGGTCTCCCTGCCCGTTGGCGCCCGCGTGGGCAGCTTGATGGGCTTCGGCGACCTGCTGGGCCTGTTGCTGGCGGTTCCGGTGGCCAGCTGCTTGAAAACCTTTTTGGATGCCTGGGGGCAGCAGCCTGCCCCCGACGTGATCACTGGGGAATGACGCCCGCTTCCCGCAGGTGGTTGATCACCAGCTCCACGCAGGCCTCGAGGCTCTGGCTGCCGGTGTCCACTCGCAGTTCGGGCTTTTCAGGGGCCTCGTAGGGGCTGGAGATGCCGGTGAATTCCTTGATTTCACCGGCGCGGGCTTTGGCGTAGAGCCCCTTGGTGTCGCGCTCTTCGCAAACGCTCAGATCCGCGGCGCAGTGGATCTCGACAAAGTCGCCGTTCTCCACCAGGGAGCGGGCGCGGTCCCTGTCCGCCTTGAAGGGGGAGACAAAGGCCGTCAGCACCACCACGCCGGCGTCCAGGAACAGCTTGCTGACCTCGCCAATCCGGCGAATGTTCTCCTCGCGATCGGCATCGGAGAAGCCCAGGTCCTTGCAGAGCCCGTGGCGGATGTTGTCGCCGTCCAGCACGTAGCAGGCCAGGCCGCGGTCAAACAGCGCCTGGTTGACCGCGTTGGCGAGGGTGCTCTTGCCGGAACCACTCAGGCCGGTGAACCAGAGGATGGCGCTGCGATGGCCGCGCTGCTCAGCCCGGGCGGCGCGATCCACCGATGCGTGGTGCCAGGCGATGTTGGTGGAGGCGCCCTTGTTGGTGAGCTCTCCGTAGGTGGGAGATGCGGTCATGGCGGGCCTTGGAGCAATGTCGGGCCATTGTCGCCGCCGACCGCTCCGGCTCAGCCGCCCGCTTGCTTGGGCCGGTAGCCCGCTTTCTCCAGGGCCGCCAGGGCGGCGCTCACCTGATCACCCTGCAGTTCGATCACTCCATCCTTCACTGTCCCGCCTGTTCCGGCGGCGGCCTTGAGCTGTTTCAGCAGGGCCTTGAGATCGCTTTCGGCGGCCTCCAGCCCCGTGATGGCCGTCACCATTTTCCCGCCCTTCCCGGCCTTGGTGCGCTGCACCCGCACGCGCTGTTGGGCCTTGGTCGTCGATTCCGCAGGGGCACTGCTGGCCCTTTGCAGGCTTTCAGGCCGTGTGAATTCTTGCCAGCCTCCCTTCGGCATCGCTTTGGATGTGTCTTGGTTCCAGTTCAGCGCAACGGAGGGCCGCGATGGATTTGCCGGCCGTTCAGGTGGAGGTCTGCCGTCCTGGCCCGAGTGGCGCTGCCTTGTCCACCTCCGTGAGCGGCAGTGATCCCTGCACTGCAGGGGGTCAGCGCATCCGCATCGATCAGCCCGCCGGCTGGCCAGTCCTGCCGCCCCCGCCAGTTCCTAACCTGGACAGACTCCGCGCGCACCTGGTGACCAGCACCGTTCCTTCGATGACGTCGGCATTGGCGCTGGAGTCACGGCCCAACAGCCTGGGTCGCTACGGCCAATTTGGCGGTCAGTACGTTCCCGAGACCCTGATCCCCGCCCTGGCGGAACTGGAGAGGGCCGCTGCAGAAGCCTGGAAGGATCCCGCGTTCACGGAGCGGCTCAATCACCTGCTGCGCAACTACGTCGGCCGGCCGAACCCCCTCTACGAAGCGGAACGGCTGAGCGAGCACTACCGCCGCGCCGAGGGCGGCCCGCGCATTTGGTTGAAGCGCGAAGACCTCAATCACACCGGCGCCCACAAGATCAACAACGCCCTGGGCCAGGCACTCCTGGCCCTGCGGATGGGCAAAAAGCGGATCATTGCCGAAACCGGTGCGGGCCAGCACGGTGTGGCCACCGCCACGGTCTGTGCGCGCTTCGGCCTTGAGTGCGTCGTCTACATGGGCGCCGAGGACATGCGCCGTCAGGCCCTGAACGTCTTCCGGATGCGTCTGCTGGGGGCAACGGTTCAGCCCGTCACCGCTGGCACCGCCACCTTGAAGGACGCCACCAGTGAGGCGATCCGCGATTGGGTCACCAACGTCGAGACCACCCACTACATCCTGGGTTCCGTCGCAGGCCCCCATCCCTTCCCGATGCTGGTGCGCGATTTCCATGCCGTGATCGGCGAGGAGACCAAGCGCCAGTGCCATGAGGCCTTTGGCCGTAACCCCGATGTCCTGGTGGCCTGCGTTGGTGGGGGCTCCAATGCCATGGGTCTGTTCCACCCCTTTGTCCAGGACACAGACGTCCGCTTGATCGGCGTGGAAGCGGCCGGCGATGGCGTCCCCACCGGTCGCCATGCCGCCACCATTACCGAGGGTCGCGTAGGCGTGTTGCACGGAGCGATGAGCCTGCTGCTCCAGGACGAGGAGGGGCAGGTGCAGGAGGCGCACTCCATCAGTGCCGGCCTGGATTACCCCGGTGTGGGCCCTGAGCACAGCTATCTCAAGACCATCGGCCGGGCCGAGTACGGCGCCGTCACAGACGCTGAGGCCCTCGATGCCCTGCAGCTGCTGTGCCAACTGGAGGGCATCATCCCGGCTCTGGAGACCGCCCACGCCTTTGCCTGGCTCGACAAGCTCTGCCCCACCCTGGCCCCAGGGACCGAGGTGGTGCTCAACCTCTCCGGCCGCGGCGACAAGGACGTCAACACGGTTGCCGATCGCCTGGGCAGCGCCCTCAGCTGAGCAGCCGATCGAGGTAACCCGCGACGCTCTCCACCGCTGAACGAGCGGTGGAGTAGGCCATGCGCATGGGGCCGATCAGGGCGACGTGGCCGTCGTTGCCGTAGCTGGCTTGCACCACAGCACAGTCCTGCAGCGCGGGATGGGGGTGCTCTGAGCCAATCCAGACCCCGCCCCTGCCGCTGGCGGCCTCGCTGCGCAGAACCTGTTGGGGCTCCAGCTCCACAAGTTGCAGCAGCGGTTTCAGGCTTGAGCTGCGTTGGAATTCCGGTTGGCCAAGCAGTCCCGCCACCCCGAGGCTGACGGCGCCTTCGCTGCTGTTGCCCCGGGCCAGGTTGTGGCTGCTGAGGCCCTGCCGCAACAATTCGCCGCTGCTTCCCAGTTGGCTGGGGAGCGCCTTCCAGTTCAGACGACCGGTACCCCCCTGGAGTTGATCGCTGGCCCAGCGCTCCAGGGCTGGCACCTGGGCACCCAGTTCCTCGGGCATCCGCAGGTTGAGACAACTGGCGGCGGCTCCCTTTTCCACGAGCAGCACCAGCAACCGGTCGTTACTGGGGACCAGCCGGACTGTCTCGAGGCGTCCCCCCATCTCCTGGGGCCGGGTGATCAGGCTCATCAGGCCCGTGAGGTCGGCCAGGCGGCGGGCGAGCTGCAGCAGCAGGTCATCCAAGGCGGCCCATTGCAGGCTCAACCCCGTCAGCTCACGGTTGAGTTGATTGGCGGCGGCACCGGGGGCGGGCAGGAGGCAGTCCACGTAGTGGCGATACCCCAGTTGGCTCGGGACGCGGCCGGCGGAGGTGTGCGGTTGGGTGAGCAGCCCCCGCTGCTCCAGGGCTCCCATGGCGGAGCGCACCGTGGCTGGGCTGGCCTGGAGGTCAAAGCGCCGCACCAGGGTTTGGCTGCCCACGGGCTCCGTGGTGTCGACGTAGTGCTGCACCGTCGCCTGAAGCACCTGCTGTTGCCGTCGGGGCAGGGGCTGCAAAACGGTGCATTGATGCCGCTTTGCGGATGCTACGGGGCCTAAACGCTGGCGCGGGCTGAATGCAGGAAAAAGCGGCGGTAGTCGGGGTCCTGATCGAGCAAATCCAGGAAGCGATCCCGGTCGAGCCGCAGCAGCAGTCCGTCTCCCCGCGCCCGCACGGTGACGGCCCGGGGGTGGTCCTCGATCAGGCCTGCGTCGCCGAAGAAGTCCCCCTCCTCCACCAGCCCCTGTTTGATCGGAGTCCCGCCCCAGAGATCGTTCTGCAGCACTTCCAAGGTGCCGGCCACCACCACATAGAAGGCGTCCGGGGCGTCCCCTTCGCGGAAGACCTCCTCGCCATGGCGGATCCGATCGCTGACGAATTCCGAGGCCAGCCAACGCAGCAGCTTGGGATCGACGCCGTGGAACAGGGGGATGGTGGCCAGGCGCTCGGGCGTGATCCGGACCCGTTGCCCCAGCTCCAGGTTGAAGCCGCTCATCTGCCGGTGCCAGAAGGAGGCATAGAGCCCGCCAGCCGCCAACAGATCGTTGTGGTGGCCGAGCTCCACCACCTGGCCTTGATCGATCACGGCGATCTGATCCATGGCCGCAGCGGCCCGCAGCCTGTGCAGCACGGAGACCACCGTGCGGCCCTCGCTCAAGCGGCGCAGGGTGGTGTTGATCGCTTCTTCGGTGCTGGGATCGAGGGCGCTGGTGGCTTCATCCAGCAGCAGCAGCTGTGGGTTGCGCACGATCGCCCGGGCAATGGCAATCCGTTGCTTCTGGCCACCGGAGAGGCGACCGCCACCGGAACCGACCGGGGTCTGGAGGCCGTTGGGTAGGGACTGAATCAGTTCCCCGAGCTCGGCGGCTAGGGCTGCATTGAGGACCTCCTGATCGGACGCATCGAGCCGGCCCAGGCGGATGTTGTCCGCGATCGAGAGATCGAACAGGACGGTCTCCTGGGGGACCAACGCCACCTGCTCAAGCCAGGCGCCCCGGTCGGTGGTGCTCAGGGGCACGCCATCGACCCGCAGGCCACCGCGCTGGGGCTCGATTTGCCGCAGCAGCAGTCGAAGCACGGTGCTTTTCCCGCCGCCGCTGGGGCCCACCAGGGCGAGGGAGCTGTTGGCGGGGATCGTCAGGTTGAGTCCGTCCAGGCCGCCACCACCCGGGTAGCGGAACTGCACCTGCTCGATCTTCAGCTCCTGCAGCAAGGCCGGGGGGCTGGGTTCAATCCCTCGGGCCAGCGCCGGCCGTTGCTCGGAGCGCTTGGCGGCGGGCAGCTGCTGCTCCAGCAGGTTCAGGGCCGTCGTGGCGGCCTGGAGTGGCAGCAGGGAGGCGCCCAGCTGCCACATGCCGCTGACCATGGCCGTGGCGATCCCCAGGGCAGAGACCAGCTGGCCCACCGTGAGTTGCCTTTGCAACACCAACCAGGTGCCCAGGGCAAAGACGCTCACCAGCGTGAGCATGGCGGAAGCGGTCAGGGCGGCCTGTTGCAGGCCCGACATCGCTCCGACCCGCTGGGCCCAGCGCATCAGGTCCCGGTTGCGACGGTTGAATTCCGAGCGGGTGGTGCTGCGCAAACCGAACAGGTCCACCAACTCCCGGCTGCGCAGCCGTTCGCCGGCGTAGCTCAGCAGCCGTCCGGCCTGCTCGACCCGCGCCTCTTCCCGCCTGGCCAGGGCCGGGGTGAAGGCCACCTGGCTCACGAGCAGCAGCGGCGTGAGCACCACGGCGACCAGGGCGAGCCGCCAATCGCTGGTGAACAGCAGCAGCACCCCAAGCAAGAGCTGCGCCACCGTCCAGGTGAAGAGGGGGAGCTGGCTGACGACCGCGTTCTCCAGGGTGGGAATCTGCAGCGCCAGCAAGCCCTGTTCCCCCCCCTCGGCGCGGCCATCGCTGGGGTTCGGTTGCTCCAGCAGATGGCCGAAGAGCCGCTGGCGAAAGCTCGTGCCCAGTTGGCTACCGAGGGCGGCAAACAACTTGATCGAGAAGCCGTTGCAGACCACCGCCAGCAAGAGCCAGGCGCAGGGCAGCAGCACAAGCACCGCCACCGGTGGCCCGCCGCTGGGGTTGCCAATCACCTGGTCGATCACCAGCTGCAGCAGCACCGGGATGCCCACCATCAGCAGCGGATCGGGCAACACCGTGAGGATCGCCAGGACCGCCTTCAGCCGTTGATTGCCGAAGTAGCGCCACAGTCGTAGGGGCAGCAGCAGCGGAAACATCGGCCGGCTCATCCAGCCAACCGATAGCAATCACAGCCGCGTTTGACCGCCTGGCCGCCTCAGTACCGCGGCACCATTGGGTCGGCTGAGACGCTCCAGGCATCGATTCCGCCCTGCAGGTTCAGCACCTGTTCGTAGCCCTGGGCTTCCATCAGCCAACAGGCGAATTGCCAGCTGCGGATCCCGGCGTGACACAGCACGACCACGGGTTGATCCCGGTTGATCAAGCTCGAGATCTGCTCAATCCAGCTCTCCGATTGACTCAGGGGGAGATGGATCACCGGTTGCTGCAGTCGAGCCAGGTCCAATTCCATGGCCTCGCGCACATCCACCAGTTGCAAAGCCTCACCGGCGTCGAGCCGACGCTTCAGTTCTGTGGCGCTGATGCTTGCGGGACTGGGCATCACGGAACCCTACCGGCGGTCACGGGGGTGCCAAAGATCGCCTTGATGCATAAAGATGAGGCCAATCCTGTAAGCGACGCATGAAGGCCCGCCCCTTCTTGGCGGCACTGCTGGCGGTGGCGTTGGCGATGCTGAGCTTTGGCTTGGCGGGTTGGTGGCTGCTCCTGCAGCGCAGTCCCCTTGCGTTGCAACACCAGGCCCTCTCCATGCCGCTGGCGGCGCGCTTTGTTCCGCGGACGGCGCCACTGAGCCTGCACTGGTTGGTGGGCCCGGATGAGCCGGCTGCCTACGCCCGGGCTGTTGCTCCCCCCCGTCAGCGCCGTCAGGCCGCGGCGGCCGCTGATCGCCTGCGGGACGGGGCCTTTGCCGCTGCGGGCCTGGACTACGCCTCGGAGCTCTCCCCCTGGCTGGGGGATGAAAGCAGCTTTGCCCTCTTGACCCCCCCTGGAAGTGGGGAGGCACCCGGTTGGGTGCTGGCGCTGCGCAGCCGTGACAACGAAGGGGCCCGCCGCTTCCTGCAGCGCTTCTGGCAGACCCGAAGCCTGGCTGGGACCGATCTGCAGATCACCAGTTATCGCGGCATGGGGCTGATCAGCGGTCGCGGCGCCCTCTTGGGCCAGGACCCGCAACCCCTGGCGACGGCCCTGATTAACGACGATTTGGTGCTGATCGCCTCCGGTCGGGGCGTGCTCGAGCAGGCGCTCGATGTCTCCCAAATTGATGAACTGAACCAGGCCGCCAGTGCGCCTCTGCAAAAGGCCCTGCAGCGACTTGGAGAGGGGGTGGCGCTGCTGACGGCCCGCCCCGAGGCCATGGAGCAGTGGCTCGGCTTGCCCGTCGGGGATGAGTCGGCGGCGGTGGAATTGGTGCTGGCCTTGGCCCCCCAGGGGTCGGGGCTTCAGGTGGATGGCCTGGCCCAGTTGCGCGATGCGCTCCCCAGCCTGGGTCCGGTCAACACGGAGCTGTTGCGCCAGGTGCAGGTCGCTGCCGACAGCCTTGCCTTCTTGACCAATCCCGCTGAGCTCCTCGCCGCCGAGGACGCCAATGTTTGGAGCAGCCTGCTTGGCCCGTCCCTGACCCAGGCCCTCAAGCGGGATCAAGGTCCCCTGCCGGCCCTGGTGGCCGCGGCGGATTCGGGGCCCTTGCTTTGGGCCCATCAGAGCGAAGGCTGGTTGCTGGGCACCCGCGGGGATCGTCCGTCGGCCGAGACCCTGCAGCCGGCCCTTGAGGCCGATGGATACAGCGCCTCCCCGCTGGAGAGCCGCGGGCAAACCCTTCAGGCCTGGACGCGCCTCGAGTCCAAGCCGGTCAAGGGCAATCCCGACCAGCTCCAGGCCCAGCTCGCAGGTGCCCGCTCCAGCCAAGGTGGTTTTGCCTGGTGGGGCCAAGGCCTGGCGATCCTCAACCAGCAGTACGAAGGCCGTCGTGCACCCCAGGAGCGCCTCGATCAGCTGGAGCTCTTGGGCTCACCCCAGGCCCCCTTCCAGTGGTCGATGGACGCCCAGGCTGCCCAGGGTCTGCTCAGTCGCTGGAAGCTCTGGCGCTTGGTGGGCACGCTCTCCAGCTCCTCCCTGACCCCCAGGGTGGATGGGGTGGCCTTGAGCCTGGAGCCTGATGCCCCCGACCAACGCAGCTTGAGGCTGCGGGGGCTGCTGCAACTGCACGCCTGACCATGGCCAGCCGCAAGCTTGAGCTGCTGTTGGTGCGCCACGGCATCGCTGAAGAGCGCAGTGAGGGCGTCGATGACGCCCAGCGCAGCCTCACGCCGGAGGGGCGTGAGCGCACCACTCAGCAGCTGGAGCGCCTGCTGGAGTTGGAGTTGGACTGTGATCTGGTGCTCAGCAGTCCGCTGGTGCGGGCCCGCCAGACCGCTGAATTGATCGTGAGCGCAGGGCTGGCGCCAGAACTGGAGTTGGCGGCGGCCTTGGCTCCCCTGGCGGACCCCCTGCCCCTGCTCGAGCGCTGGCTCGGCCCCCTCTCCCCGCGGCCCGGTTGGAAGCGCCTGGCCTTGGTGGGCCATGAGCCGGACCTGAGCACCTTGGCGGCGCTGTTGATTGGTGTGCCGATGGCCCGAGCCCCCCAGGCGATCCGGCTCAAGAAAGCCGGTGCCTTGCTGTTGCAGTGGCCGATCGCCCCAGGCGCTGACTTGCTCGGATCGGCCCGCCTGGAGATGGTCCTGCCGCCTCGGGTACTGCTCGGTCGGCGACAGTCCCGCAGCGAGGGCGGGCCTTAGGTTGCGGTTGACGCAACCCCGATTCCATGGCTGAGGAGGCAACCCCAACGGCAGCGACTCCGGCGTATCGCCCGGGTCTGGAAGGGGTGCCGGCCACGCAGTCGGCGGTGTGCGACATCGATGGACAAAAGGGGCTGCTGACCTACCGCGGCTACCGGGTGGATCAGCTGGCCCAGCAGAGCACCTTCCTGGAGACCGCCTATCTGCTGATCTGGGGTGAGCTCCCCGACGCTGAGCAGCTGGCGGCGTTTGAGCAGGAGGTGCAGATGCATCGCCGGGTGAGCTTCCGCATCCGGGACATGATGAAGTGCTTCCCGGCCAGCGGCCATCCGATGGATGCCCTGCAGAGCAGTGCGGCTTCCCTGGGTCTCTTTTATTCCCGCCGCGCCCTCGACAACCCTGAATACATCTATTCAGCGGTGGTACGCCTGATCGCCAAGATCCCGACGATGGTGGCGGCGTTCCAGCTGATTCGCAAAGGGCAGGACCCGATTCAGCCCAGGGATGACCTGCCCTATGCGGCCAACTTCCTGTACATGCTCACCGAGCGTGAACCGGATCCCCTGGCGGCGCGCATCTTTGATGCCTGCTTGATCCTGCACGCCGAGCACAGCCTGAACGCCAGCACCTTCAGCGCGCGGGTGACGGCCAGCACCTTGACCGATCCCTACGCCGTGGTGGCCTCGGCTGTGGGGACCCTGGCGGGCCCCCTCCATGGCGGCGCGAATGAAGACGTCTTGGCGATGCTGGAAACCATTGGCTCGGCTGATCAGGTCCGGCCCTGGCTGGATCAGGCCATTGCCGAGAAGCGCAAGATCATGGGCTTCGGCCACCGCGAGTACAAGGTCAAGGACCCCCGGGCGGTGATCCTGCAGAAACTGGCGGAAGAGCTCTTCGATCAGTTCGGCCACGACCCCCTCTACGACCTGGCCCGCGAGTTGGAAGCCGCGGCAGCCGAGCGCCTGGGTCCGAAGGGGATCTACCCGAACGTCGACTTCTATTCCGGCTTGGTCTACCGAAAACTGGGCATTCCCCAGGACCTGTTCACCCCGATCTTTGCGATCGCGCGCACCGCAGGCTGGCTGGCCCACTGGAAAGAACAGCTCGGTGCCAACCGCATCTACCGGCCCACGCAGATCTACACCGGCTCCAGCGGCCGCGATTGGCAGCCGATCGAAGGCCGTTAAGGGCTGCGCCGGCCTAAGTTGCCCCCATCAACAGACCACCCATGGTGATCGCCAATCCCGCTGTCGTGAGTGCCGGGCTCGACCTTGAGGCCAGCTTCACGGACGTGCTGCAGGGCTTCGGCTTGTCGCCGGGGATGGCCCACCTGCTCTGGCTGCCGCTGCCGATGCTGGTGGTCCTGGTGGCTGCAGTCGTTGGCGTGTTGGTCAACGTCTGGCTCGAGCGGAAGATCTCGGCGGCCGTTCAGCAGCGAATCGGCCCCGAATACGCCGGTGCCCTGGGCATCCTTCAGCCCCTCGCGGACGGCCTGAAGCTGCTGTTCAAAGAGGACATCATTCCGGCCCGAGCCGACGGCCTGCTGTTCACCCTGGGCCCGGTGCTGGTGCTGGTGCCGGTGATCCTGAGCTGGTTGGTCGTGCCCTTCGGCCAGCACCTGCTGATCAGCAACGTCGGCGTCGGCATCTTTCTCTGGATTTCCCTGAGCAGCATCCAGCCCATTGGCTTGCTGATGGCTGGCTACGCCTCGAATAACAAGTACTCCCTGCTCGGTGGCTTGCGGGCCGCCGCCCAGTCGATCTCCTACGAGATTCCCCTCGCCTTGGCGGTGCTGGCCGTGGTGATGATGAGCAACTCCCTCAGCACGGTTGACATCGTCAACCAGCAGACCGGTGCGGGGATCCTCAGCTGGAACATCTGGCGCCAGCCCGTCGGCTTCGTGATCTTCTGGATCTGCGCCCTGGCCGAATGTGAGCGCCTTCCCTTCGACTTGCCGGAGGCTGAAGAGGAGTTGGTGGCTGGCTACCAGACCGAATACGCAGGCATGAAGTTCGCCCTCTTTTATCTGGGCAGCTACATCAACCTGGTGCTCTCCGCCCTGCTGGTGGCGGTGCTCTACCTGGGTGGCTGGGGCTTCCCGCTTCCCGTCGAGTGGGTGGTGAACCTGACGGGTCAGCCGATCGACGCTCCCCTGGTGCAGGTAATCACCGCCACCACCGGCATCGTGATGACGGTCCTGAAGGCCTACCTGCTGGTGTTCTTCGCGATCCTGCTGCGTTGGACCGTTCCCCGGGTGCGTATTGACCAGCTGCTGGACCTGGGTTGGAAGTTCCTGTTGCCCGTCGCCCTGGTCAATCTGCTGGTGACCGCTGGTCTGAAGCTCGCGTTCCCGGCCTTCTTCGGCGGTTAATTCCCCACCGCCACCCCCCTTTGCCAGGTCGCCAGGCCATCATGGTGCCGGCGCCACCGCCCCTTCCCACCACTCCATGTTCGGGTTCCTCAAGAAAGTCGGTGACTACACCCGCGATGCGGTGGGTGCGGCCAACTACCTCGCCCAGGGGCTTTCGGTCACCTTTGACCACCTTCAGCGCAGGCCGATCACGGTTCAGTACCCCTACGAAAAACTGATTCCGTCGGAGCGCTACCGCGGCCGAATCCACTACGAGTTCGACAAGTGCATCGCCTGTGAGGTGTGTGTGCGCGTTTGCCCGATCAACCTGCCGGTGGTGGATTGGGTGATGAACAAAGCCACCAAGAAAAAGGAACTGCGCAACTACTCCATTGACTTCGGGGTGTGCATCTTCTGCGGCAACTGTGTCGAGTACTGCCCGACCAACTGTCTCTCGATGACCGAGGAGTACGAGCTGGCGGCCTTCGATCGCCACAGCCTGAACTACGACAACGTCGCCCTCGGCCGTCTCCCCACCAGCGTCACCAGCGACCCGGCGGTCTTGCCCCTGCGGGAGCTGGCCTATCTGCCGAAAGGGGAGATGGATCCCCATGGCGTGGATCCCAATCGTCCGCGGGCCGGCAAACTGCCCGCTGACGTCCTCAAGACCCTGCCAAAGGAGGAGAACGCTTGATGACCATTGCTTCCTCCACGCAGTTCATCTGCTTTGTCTTTCTTTCAGCAGCGGTCGCCATTGGCGCCCTTGGCGTGGTCCTGCTGCCGAGCATCGTCTATTCCGCCTTTCTGCTGGGCGGCGTGTTCCTCTCGGTTGCCGGTCTCTACCTGCTGCTGAATGCCAGTTTCGTGGCGGCCGCCCAGGTGCTCGTCTACGTCGGTGCGGTCAACGTCCTGATCCTGTTCGCGATCATGCTCGTGAACAAGAAGGAAGACCTGGCGGCGATCCCTGGCCTTGCCGTGCGTCGCTTTCTCTCCGGTGCAGTGTGTGCTGGTTTGTTTGCCCTGCTGCTGCGGGTGGCCTTCACGACCCCCTGGGCCCTGCCCGGCCCGACCCCCATTGGCGAAGAGGCCACCATTCGCATCGGTGAGCACCTCTTCAGCGACTACCTGCTGCCATTCGAGCTGGCGTCAGTCCTGCTGTTGATGGCGATGATCGGCGCGATCGTCCTGGCCCGCCGAGATGTCTTCAGCACCGATGTGGTCACTGGCGAACCCGCTGATCAGGGTTTGATCGAGAAATCCCGCACCCCCCTGCTCCTGGAGAAAACCAACTGATGTCCATCGAGCTGCCCACCACCGTTCCTCTCCAGGGCTATCTCGCCTTGGCCGCCATCCTGTTTTGCACGGGTGTCTGGGGATTGATCAACAGCCGCAACGCTGTGCGGGTGTTGATGAGCATCGAGCTGATGCTCAATGCGGTGAACATCAACCTGATGGCCTTCTCCAGCTACCTCGATGGCCAGCTGATTCGCGGACAGGTCTTTGCGATTTTCGTGATCACCGTGGCGGCTGCTGAGGCTGCCGTTGGTCTTGCGATCCTTCTCTCTCTGTATCGGAACCGTGAAACGGTGGATATGGAGCGTTTCAACTTGCTGCGTTGGTAGCCAGGCTGGGCGCGAGCTCAGCTCTGGCTTATGCACCTTGAGACCGTTTGGTTGATCCATCGAGCGGCCAGCCAGGCTGCCCTGCGCCAAGCCCGGCGTTGTGCCCAGATCTTGCGAGATCAAGGTGTCAAGGTCGCCGTGGCCATGAGTGGGGCCAGTGCGAACCCCTTCCCCGGGCTCTTGGCGGATGAGGGGAGTCCGCCCGATTTGGCCGTGGTGCTGGGGGGAGACGGAACGGTGCTTGGGGCCGCGCGGCACCTGGCGCCCCTGGATGTGCCGATCCTCTCGTTCAATGTCGGCGGTCATTTCGGCTTTTTGACCCAGGAGCGCAAGCTGCTGGGCCATGGCAATGAGGCCGAGGGTTCCTTCGATCTCTGGCAACGACTTCGGGACGATCGCTTTGCCCTCGAGCGGCGCATGATGCTCGAGGCGCGCACCGACAGCAGCGACACGGTGCATACGGCCCTGAATGACCTCTACCTGAGGCCCGGGATCGACGAGGTCACGCCCACCTGTGTCCTGGAGTTGGAGATTGATGGCGAGGTGGTCGATCAGTTCCGGGGGGATGGCCTGATCATGTCGACCGCGACCGGCTCAACGGGGTATTCGATGGCGGCCGGCGGCCCGATCCTGCATCCCGGTGTGGAGGCGATTGTGGTGAACCCGATCTGTCCGATGAGCCTCTCCAGCCGGCCGTTGGTGGTTCCGCCCCGGGCGCAGTTGGCGGTCTGGCCGCTGGGTCCCTCCAACAGTCGGGTGCGCCTCTGGAAGGACGGGGCCTTCGCGGCGGTTCTGGAGCCCGGGGATCGCTGTGATGTGCGCCGCTCCCCCCATCACGCCTTGATGGTGCTGCTGGAGCAGAGCCCCTCCTACTACCGCACCTTGACCCATAAGTTGCATTGGGCCGGCAGTTTGACGGCCGCCGAGCCGTCTCCTAACTAGAGCAAGTCCATGGCCCTCGAGATTGAGCGTCGCTTTCTGGTCTCCGGTCAGCAGTGGCGCTCAGTGGTGTCTTGGCAGCGGGACTTTGCCCAGGGGTACCTGCCGAACTCCTCCCAGGCGATGACCTCGCGGGTCCGCCTAGCCGGCGCGGATGAGGCTTGGCTGACGCTCAAATTCCTCGCCGCCGGAATCGCCCGGCAGGAGTTTGAGTACGCGATTCCGGCGGCCGATGCTTCGGCGTTGCTCGAGCGCTGCGAAGCGCAGCTGATCAAGCGTCGCTTCGGCTTGGATTTACCGGGTGGGGACTGGGTTCTGGATGTCTTTGCAGGGGAGAACGCCCCCTTGGTGCTGGCCGAAGTGGAACTGGAGCGGGTCGATCAGGCCGTGGAGATCCCGGATTGGTGCGTGCGGGAGATCACCGGGCTGGGCCAATTCAGCAATGCGGCCTTGGCAAGCCATCCCTGGGCCCGCTGGAGCGAGGCGGAGCGGAGCCCCTGGCTGGAGGACAGCTGAGCTGCCTTAGGATTTGCTTAAGGATTGCCCAGGTTGTTCGTTGCTCGGCCTTTACGACCAAGACGGAGTGCTCCGCTGCTGTGGGCTGGATCAGGCCGAGTGCCTCGCCTACGCCGAGCTCTTTGCCCTGGGCGAGGGTGCCTTCAGCATTGAACCGCTGTTTGCGGCCGTGGAGTCGGGAGCTAGTCCTCGTCCCCAGGCAGGTTGCAGCAATTGAAGCCGTCGCGGCAGATCTTGCCGTGATCCATCGCCCAATTCAGCAGCGCCACGCGGTTCTTGGCGCCCGTTTTGGTGAAGACGTTGCTCACGTGGTTGTCCACGGTGCGTTTGCTAATCATCAGGTTCTCGCCAATCTCCTGATTGGTGAGGCCTTGGGCGACGAGTTGGATGATCTCCAGTTCGCGCTCGGAGAGGTCCATGGGGGAATGGCCGAGGCTGCTTCGATCAGTCATCCATGCCCCGAGACGCCTTGTCACTGTAGGCAGCCGATCCCATCTGGGCATGGCAGCGGTGGTTAATGATGGGCCCTGTTAAGCAAGGTTGTTTTGCGGCTACAGCAGGCGCTTGAGGCGGGCCAGTTTGCCCTGACGGCAGAGGTGATGCCCCCCCGTGGCGGGGAGATCAAGCGGACCCTTGAGCACGCTGCGTTGCTGAAGGACTGGGTGCACGCCGTGAACGTCACCGACGGCAGCCGCGCCGTCATGCGGATGTGCAGCCTGGCGGTCTGTCGGCTGTTGCTAGACGCCGGTGTCGAGCCGGTCTGGCAGCAGGCCTGCCGGGACCGCAATCGCATTGGTCTGCAGGCCGATCTGCTGGGGGCCCATGCCCTGGGGATCAGAAACATCCTCTGTCTGACGGGAGACCCGGTTCGTGCGGGAGATCAACCGCAGGCCAGGCCGGTCAACGAGTTGGAGTCGGTCCGCTTGCTCAAGCAGGTGGCGGCCTTTAATCGCGGTGAAGATCCGGTGGATGGCCCCCTGCCGGATGGTCCAACGGACTTGTTTGCCGGTGCAGCGGCCGATCCGCAAAGCCCCAGTTGGAGCGGTCTGAGCAGCCGAATCCGCCGTAAGCAGCAGGCGGGCGCACGATTTGTGCAGACCCAGATGGTGATGGACGAGGACTGCCTAAAGCGTTTCGTCGATGAGATCGCCGCACCCTTAGGACTGCCGGTACTGGCGGGGGTGTTTCTCCTGAAATCGGCGAAAAACGCCGCCTTCATTAACCGCGTCGTTCCCGGCGCCTGTATTCCTCAATCGATCATTGATCGACTCGCCGCCGCGAGTAATCCAGCGGACGAGGGAATCACCATCGCCGCGGAACAGGTCCGTCGCTACGCCCAAACCTGTCAGGGGGTTCACCTGATGGCCGTGAAGGCCGAGGAGCGCATTCCCCTGATCCTGGAGCGCGCGGGATTCAGCTCGCGCTGCTGATCGCTAGGTCGGTGCCGAGCAGGTCGGCCATGGCCTTCTGTTGCGCAGAGGGCTTGGCGTAGTCCTGGCGGCGGGCGTCGGTGATCAGCCAGTCCAGGGCTGCTTCTTGGAGATCGAAGTGGTCGCCATTGCGGTCAACGCAGTAACGACCAAAGACCAACTTCTCGACCAAACGAACGCCGGGTCCGATGCGGGAGTAGTCAAAGATGATCGAGTTATCGATCGTGGCGCCTTCGCAGATGTGGCAGCTCGGTCCGATCATCGCGGGGCCAATGATTGTGGCGCCGTCTTCGATCTTGGTCATGCCGCCGACGTAAATCGGTCCCTCGACGTGGATCTTGTCCCAGTTGGCTGCCACGTTGAGGCCGGCATAGATGCCCGGACGGATTTCCTTGCCGGGGATTTGAACCTGGCGCACTTCGCCCTGCAGAACACTGCGGATGGCCTGCCAGTAATCGGGGACCTTGCCGATATCGACCCACTCGAAGTCCATCGGCAGGGCGTAGAACGGCGCGCCGTTTGCGACCAGCTGGGGGAAGAGGTCAGAGCCGATGTCGAAGGGAACACCCTCGGGGACAAAATCGAGAACTTCCGGCTCGAAGATGTAGATGCCGGTGTTGATCATGTCGCTGGCGGCTTCTTCCACAGAGGGCTTCTCTTGGAAGGAGCGCACCCGGCCGTCGTCATCGGTGACTACGACGCCGTAGCTGCTGACCTGGTCCCGTGGAACGCGCTTGGTGATCAAGCTCGCCATCGCCCCTTTGGCCTTGTGGCGCTTCACGGCTTCGCTGAGATCGAGGTCGATCAGCGCATCTCCGCAGAGCACCACGAAGGTGTCATCAAAGAAGTGTTGGAAGGTCTGAATTTTTTTGAGGCCACCGGCGGAGCCAACGGCATCACCAATCAGTTCGCCGTCTTCAATGCGTCCTTCAAAGCTGTAGGCGATTTCAACGCCAAAGCGTTGACCATCGCGGAAATAGTTCTCGATCTCCTCAGCCAGGTGGGAGACATTCACCATGATTTCGGTGAACCCGTGCTCCCGCAAAAGCTCCAGCAGAAACTCCATCACGGGTTTCTGAAGGATGGGGATCATCGGTTTCGGGATCGTGTGAGTAATGGGTCTCACACGGGTTCCCTTGCCCGCGGCCAGGATCATCGCCTTCATCGCGCCACCCTACGCAAAAGACTTAGGCCGCAATGGGTTCACGAGCCGGCCCCCGAGCTGACCCCAGTTCAGAGGGCAGCGGCAGTTGCACCGATTCCCGCTCATCGAGCAGCCGCTTGAGTTGCAAGGGCCCGAACAATCCGCCCTGCTGCTCCAACTCCACTTTTCCTTGGGAGCAGAGGAACAGCAGCGCCCAAAACACCCCCACCCGATCGCTGTCCAGATCCTCTGGTGCGACGGCAGCCCAGGCCTCCACGAGACCCTCAAAACCCGTCCACTCCAGGGATTGGGGCCACTGCAGCAGGAACTGGCTCAGGGCGGCGGTGGTTTCCGGCAGTTTCTCGCGGTGGGCGAGGGCAGCGACCTGCTCGATCGCGGCCCGGTCGCTGTAGCGGCGGCTGCGTTGGCGGTTGCGGACTTGTCCCTCTTCTTGCTCGAGCCGCTCGGCGATGTCCTCGAGTTGCCGGATTAGTTCGCCCAGGGTCACCGGGCGCTGCAGCGGTGGCGGGGCTACGGGGCGCCGCAGTAGATGGCGCTCCGGTTTGCGGGGGAGCTCCAGCCCAGGGGTGAGCAGCCAACCCTGCCCCTCGGCATCGAAGTCAAAGTCATACCCCTCGTCCAGTTCGGGTTCAGGGGGGAAGGTCTGGGCCTCGAGGACTTCCGCCTTCAGGCTGACCAGCACCGAGGCGGCGAGGAAGGCTTCGCTGGTTTCGGCGAGGTCCTGTTCGTAGCTGCCGCCGCGTCCCTTGTTGAGGGCCGCAACGAGCTTGGGCACTTCAATGCGCTGCCGCAGCTGATCGAGAAAGCCGTCGACGACAGCGATGACATCGACGTCCCAGGGGTCGAGATCACCCCGTTCGGCGGCGTCTTGCAACAGCCGGATCGCAAGCCTGGCGCCACCTTCGGCCACGGTTTCTTGCGGACTGGTCTGAAGGTACCGGCTTGAAGCGGGTTAAGCCAGTGCCCAAGAGCGATCTGAGCCCATTCTTTTCATGGGCTTCTTGGCCAATCTTGCTCCCCTAGGCGTGCAATTAAGCGGCCTCGCCCTGGGCGGAGCTTTCGCCAGCGGCCGGGAGTAGGCCCAGCTGGGCATCCACGGTGGCGCGGTAGCGCTGCACGTCTTCCTCAAGCTCGCGAATGCGCACCTGTTGCGCTTCGTACTCGCCAGGATCGGTCTGACTTTCAACCCGCTTGACCACACCGGTCCAGACGGCAAAGACCCAGGCGGCGGTTGCGCCGACGCCGCCCACCACGAGCAACAGTGCGGCGAGCGGCATGGTGGTGGTCAGCCCAGGCAGAAAGCGCACGGTGGTGGGCGCGGTGTTCTCCAGGGTGAACATCACCGTGGCCAGACCAAAACTGAAGATCAGCAGGAAGTTCAGCTGCTTCATGGCTGCGAGGGGCCGCTGTTGAGCTGTTTTTGAGATTACGAAGATCTTGCACGCGCAGCCGGTGAGAGGCTGCGCTTCGTAATGGCCCTAGCTCAGGGCTGGTGCCTGCAGGGGGGCCTGGCGAATCAGGCCAGCTCCGGCGGGAGCGGTCAGGGCCTTCATCGCACTCTCGTTTCGGGCCACCAACTGTTCCATGGAGGCCTTGTAGCTGTCGGTCATCAGGCGTGGGTAGAGGCCAATGCCGATGATCGGAACCAGGAGGCAACCGATGATGTAGATCTCCCGCGGCTCGGCATCCACCAGGTTGGTGTGGTCGACGAGCTCGGCCTTTTCCTTGCCGTAGAAGATCTCCCGCAACATCGAGAGCAGGTAGATCGGGGTCAGGATCACGCCGATGGCCGCCAGGCCATCGATGGCCACCCGGAAGGGAAGGGTGTAGGCGTCATCGGTGGCAAAGCCGACGAAGACCATCAGCTCGCTGACGAAGCCGCTCATCCCGGGCAGGGCCAAGGAAGCGAGGGAGCAGACCGTCCAGAGCGCAAACATCTTGCGCATCTTCTGGCCCACACCACCCATCTCGTCGAGCTGGAGGGTGTGGGTTCGGTCGTAGGTGGCACCCACCAGGAAGAACAGGGAGGCGCCGATCAGGCCGTGGCTGATCATCTGCAGCATCGCCCCGCTGGAGCCCAGAGCACTGAAACTGCCGATGCCGATCAGCACAAAGCCCATGTGGCTGATCGAGCTGTAGGCGATTTTGCGTTTGAGGTTGCGTTGGGCGAAGGAGGTCAGGGCGGCGTAAATGATGTTCACCACGCCCAGGACGACCAGCAGTGGCGCGAAGACCGCATGCCCATCCGGAAGGATCTGGCAGTTGAAACGCAGCAGGGCGTAGCCGCCCATCTTCAGCAGAATCCCGGCCAGCAGCATGTGGACCGGGGCCGTGGCTTCGCCGTGGGCATCCGGGAGCCAGGTATGCAGCGGAACGATGGGAAGCTTGACGCCAAAGGCGATCAGTAGGCCCGCATAGGCCAGGAGTTGGAACTTCAAGGAGAAGCCCTTGGCCATCAAGTCGCTGTACTCAAAGCTGGTGGTCCCGCCGTAGAAGGCCATGGCCAGGCCCGCCAGGAGGATGAACAGCGAACTGCCAGCGGTGTAAAGGATGAACTTGGTGGCGGCGTACTGGCGTTTTTTCCCGCCCCAGATCGCCAAGAGCAGATAGACCGGCAGCAGCTCCAGCTCCCAGGCCAGGAAGAACAGCAGCATGTCCTGGACAGCAAAGACGGCGATCTGGCCGCCATCCATCGCCAGCAGCAGGAAATAGAACAGCCGGGGCTTGAAGCTCACGGGCCAGGCCGCCAGCACGGCCAGGGCCGTAATGAAGCTGGTCAGCAGGATCAGCGGCATGGAGATCCCGTCGGCTCCAACCGACCAGGACAGCCCCACTTGCGGGAGCCAGCTGACCCGCTCCACCAATTGCAGATTCGGGTCGCTGGGGTCGTACCCCGTCAGATACGCCCCAACGGTGATCAAAAAGGTGATCAGGGCCACGCCCAGGGCAAACCAGCGGACCTGTTTGCCATCTCCCTTGTCAGGGATAAACGGAATGCAGAGGGCCGCTGCAATCGGGAACAGGATCGAGGCGCTGAGCCACGGGAATGCCGAGCTGCTCGCCTGTTCCGTCGCTACGGCCAGGGTTGAGACGAAGTCCAGGATCACCGAAAGCGAATCGCTTTAGGCGGAGTGTAGAAATGCTCACCGTGACGCGCCCCTGGGAGTGGGCGATGTCACACAGAGCGTTGTGCGAAGGCCTCAGCCCAGGGCTCCGAAGAGCACCACCAGGGCGATCACCCCTCCGAAAACGATCAGCGCATAGAACTGCGCACGGCCGGTCTCGAAGTATTTGAGGCCCTCTCCACTCCCCAGGGTGACCAGGCCGGTGAGGTTCACGACCCCATCAACCACCTTGGAGTCCACCTCCAGCACCGAGCGCGCCAGTTTGCGGCTGCCCTGAACGAAGAGCTTGTCGTTGATGTCGTCCAGGTACCACTTGTTCGCCAGGAAGGCATTGATGCTGGGGAAACGACCCGCCACTGCAGTCGCCAGGTCCAGCTTGCGCAGGGCGTAGGCCAGGCCGGCCACGCTGATGCCGATCACCGAGATCGTTACGGAGGCTCCGGCTAAGGGCAGGAATTCAGACCAGCTGAAGTGTTCTGCCACCTCGGCGGCTTCCTGGGGATCGAGGAGGGTGCCGAACCGGCTGTTCCAGGGCACACCCAAGAGACCCACCAAGACCGAGGGGACCGCCAGGACGGCCAAGGGCATGGCCATCTGCCAGCCGGATTCATGGGGATGATCGGCGTGGGCATGGTGTTCACCATGCTCCTCACCGTGCTCGTCCGCTCCCTTGCCGGCAGCGGCCATCAGCTGGGCTTGCATCGCCTTGTCGTTGCCGCGGAACTCCCCTTCAAAGGTCAGGAAGTAGAGCCGGAACATGTAAAAGGCGGTCATCCCGGCGGTGACAAAGCCCGCGGCCCAGAGGATCGGGAAGCTGCCAAAGGCTTGGCCCAGGATTTCGTCCTTGCTCCAGAAACCAGCCAGGGGCGGGATACCGCTGATGGCGAGGCAGCCAATAAAGAAGGTGCTGCTGGTGACGGGCATGTACTTGCGCAGCCCGCCCATCAAACGCATGTCTTGGGCGAGGACCGCCTCGTGGCCGACCACCTCTTCCATGGCGTGGATCACTGAGCCAGAGCCCAGGAAGAGCATGGCCTTAAAGAAGGCGTGGGTCACCAGGTGGAACATGCCCGCCACCGGGGCGCCACAACCCATGGCCAGCATCATGTAGCCCAGTTGGCTGACGGTGCTGTAGGCCAGACCCTTCTTCAGATCCATCTGGGTGAGGGCGATTGAGGCCCCCAGGAAGAGCGTGATTGTGCCGATCACGGCCACCACGACCTGCACCTCAGGGAAGGGCACGTAGACCGGTTGCAGCCGCGCCACCAGGAAGACACCCGCCGCCACCATCGTGGCGGCATGGATCAGGGCTGAGATTGGGGTTGGGCCCTCCATTGCGTCCGGCAGCCAAACGTGCAGCGGGAACTGGGCCGACTTGGCCATCGGACCCATGAAGACCAGCAGGCACAGCAGGATCGCGATGCCGTTGGAGACGCTGCCGGAGCTGATGGCCTCTTGCAGGCGCACCCCGATCTCTTCAAAGCCGAAGCTGCCGGTTGCCCAGAACAGGCCGAGGATGCCAAGCAGCAGGCCGAAGTCACCGACGCGGTTCACCACAAAGGCTTTCTGGGCGGCATTGGCGGCGCCATCGCGGTCGTACCAGAAGCCCACCAGCAGGTAGGAGCACATGCCCACCAGCTCCCAGAAGACATAGATCTGGAGCAGGTTGGGGCTGATCACCAGGCCCAACATCGAGCTGCTGAAGAGGGCGAGGTAGGTGAAAAAGCGGACATAGCCCTTGTCGTGGGCCATGTAGCCATCGGAGTAGATCATCACCAGCACGGCGATGGTCGTCACCAGCGAGAGCATGACGGCGCCGAGCGCGTCGACGCGGAAGCCCATCTCCAAGGTGAAGGCCCCGGCGCTGGCCCAGTCGAAGAGCACCTCCGTGGCCCCGGCGCCCGCCAGCTGCTGGGCGAGAACGGCGTAACTCAAGACCGCCGCGGCTCCGACACAGCTGATCAACAGCAGTGCAACCGGTTTGCGCAGGCGGTTGACCGTGCGGTTAAAGCTGATCAGCCCCAGGCCAACGATCGCGGCCCCGATCAGCGGGAGCACCGGGATGAGCCAGGCGAGTTCGGCGGGCGACGGCATCCGGCACTCAGGGAATCAGGGCGAGTGTAGGCAGCCCCGCGGGCGCTTATCCCAGCCAGTGCGCGAGCCCTAATCGACTGAAGCCTGTCGCGGCCAGCCCGATGTAGCGGTGGGCCCACCAGAAGACCCCAACGGCGATGGCGATGCCCAGTTGGGCGGGCCTGAGGAATTCAGAGGCCACCAGCTGTTGACGTCCATCCAGCACCGCGGCGAAGGGAACGATGGAGGTGCTGGCCCTGAGCTCCTCAAAGGCTTCGCCAAACCGGTTGCTGAGACGGCGATCACCGTTCCAAACGGCAAAGAGATGGTGGGCGATCAAGCCAAGGCAGGTCGCGACCATGAAGCTGCTGCCAATCCAGAGCAGATGGGTGCAGCACCAGAGGATCTGGCCAATGGCCTGGGGGTGGCGGCTGACGCGAATGATGCCGGTGGCGTACATGCGCACCTGGGGCTTGAGGACAGCCGGGATCTCCAGCAGGTTGTAGGTGGCTGGGTAGAGGAAGAGAAAGGAGATGGCTGTCCCGACCCAAACCAGGGGCACGATCCAGGGCTGGTCCTGGAGATTCCAGAGCCGGATCCCGTCGTAGCGGTGGGCCAGGAAGTAGCCGATCACCACCACGGCAGAGGGAATGCTGACAGCGGCAAACAACAACCTCCAGGCCCGCTCGCCAATGCGCTCAGCCCCCCAGTACCGCAGAGAGGCTCCGCCGCTGTGGATGACGGCGAAGGCCAGGAGTAGAGCCAGCATCACCAGGCTGCTGTGGTGGAGGTGGCTGGTGCTGCTCAAGGCTCAGGGTTGCTTCAGATCCAGCGGATTCTGGCCAAGCGCATGAACCCGCTGTTCGATCGACCTAGAGTTTTGATCCCCCGCTGAACCGCAGCGCCCTCCATGGCTGATCTGCCGTTCACTCTTGATCAGCTGCGCATCCTGCGGGCGATCGCCAGCGAGGGCAGCTTTAAAAAGGCCGCCGACAGCCTCTACGTCACCCAGCCGGCGGTCTCCCTGCAGATCCAAAACCTGGAGAAGCAGCTCAATGTCTCCCTGTTTGACCGGGGGGGACGCAAGGCCCAGTTGACCGAGGCCGGTCACCTGCTGCTGAGCTATTGCGACCGGATCCTGAGTCAGTGCCAAGAGGCCTGTCGCGCCCTGGATGACCTTCACAACCTCAAGGGCGGCTCCTTAATTGTTGGTGCGAGCCAGACCACCGGCACCTATTTGATGCCGCGGATGATCGGCCTATTCCGCCAGAAATACCCCGAGGTGGCGGTTCAGTTGCAGGTGCACAGCACCCGCCGCACCGGCTGGAGCGTGGCCAACGGCCAGATCGACCTGGCGATCATCGGCGGCGAGCTGCCCAGCGAGCTCAATGAACTGCTGCAGGTCATCCCCTATGCCAGCGATGAGCTGGCCCTGGTGCTTCCCACCAAGCACCCCTTGGCCCGCCTGCCGGAGCTTAGTAAGGACGACCTGTACAGGTTGGGCTTTGTCTCCCTGGATGCCCAGTCGACCACGCGCAAGATGGTGGACCAACTGCTGGCGCGCTCGGGCCTGGACGTCTCGCGCCTGAAGATTGAGATGGAGCTCAACTCGTTTGAGGCCATCAAGAACGCCGTGCAGAGCGGACTGGGTGCTGCGTTCCTGCCGGTGGTTTCGATCGAGCGGGAACTGGCGGCGGGCAACCTGCACCGTCCTGCCCTGGCGGATCTCTCTGTGCGCCGGCAGCTCAAGTTGATCACCCACCCGGCGCGCTACTGCTCGCGGGCCGCCGATGCCTTCCGCAAGGAAATCCTGCCGGTCTTTGCCAGCCCCGATAGCCCCCTGCGCCGGCCCATGCCGGAACCAGTCGAGGCCTAGGAGGCCTCAGAACTGGTCGGCTTCAGGGGTGATGCCGGCGGCGTCATCGGCAACGCCCTTGGTGATGAATTTGTTCTCCGTGATGTCCGTCTGGTAGACGCAGCGCACGATCGGCTGGTCCTTCACCGAGCCGATGTAGGCGAAGGTGTTCATCCGCTGTTTGCACTGGCGCATCTGCTCAGCGGTCACGGCCCCTTCCTTCTGCAGGACGCTCCAGTTCTCCCGTCGAATCACGCAGCCCGGCCGCAGTGCCGGTTGAGTGACGAAGCTCGAGCTGGGGTTCATGGTCGTGTACAGCTCGATGTCCATCACGAAGGCACTGGCGCCCCACTGCCGGCAGAACTCCGGATCGGGGACGGCCATGTCCAGCTGCTGGGAGCTGGCGATGTTGCCCTGGTCCCCTTGGGTGTTACTGGAGATGCCGGTCCCGATGCCGATGCCGACCACCAGGACACCACCGAGCACGGCCACCGTGCCCACGTTGAACTGAAAGCCCCCGCCACCACCAGGGGCGCCACCACCACCTGAGCCAGGTCCCCGGGGCCGGCCGCCACCGCGGCGCGGGTCCCCATAGCTCTCACGGCCGTAACCCTCGTTGTAGCTGCTGCGGCCGTAGCGGGAGCGGGTCATGGCTGCTCGGGGCTTTGGGGAAGACCCATCGAGTAGTTCAGGACTCGGCAGTCGGGGTTGTAGCTGAGCTGACCGGCCTGGAGCAGGGTGCGGATAGTTCCCTCGAGCTCCGATCCGATCCGGCGCAGGTTGTAGTCGTTGAGATCGTTGCCGGCGTTGGCCTGTACGAGTTCTTGGAAGCGCTGCTGCACGACCTCTTGAGCCGCCGTGTTCCAGAGAAATTCGTTGTCCGGATCCAGGTCCAGGGTGAGCTGCTGATCGTCAGGGACCAGTTGACCGTTCTCCACCCGTGCCGTGAAGAGGCGCACGTGGCGAGTGGTGGATTTGATCAGGGTGTCGGCCATGGCGAGGCAATCTGCTGACCGGCGAACCCGAAGGCCGGCGTCAAGACTTTAAGAAGCGCCTGGCGGGTCTGGTCAAGCCGGCTTGGGACTGGAGGGACTCAGCCCTGGGCACGGGCCCTTTAAGGTTGAGTGCTGATTCCCTGTTTTTCATGCGCGTCGCCATTGCTGGTGCTGGCTTGGCCGGGTTGGCCTGCGCCAAGTACCTCTGCGACGCCGGACACACCCCTGTGGTGGTGGAAGCCCGTGATGTCCTGGGCGGCAAGGTGGCCGCCTGGCAGGACGATGAGGGTGATTGGTACGAGACCGGTCTGCACATCTTCTTTGGTGCCTACCGGAATATGCGTCAGCTCTTCAAGGAGCTGAACATCGAGGACCGGCTCCAGTGGAAGAGCCACTCGATGATCTTCAACCAAAAGGAGACCCCGGGTACCTACAGCCGCTTCGATTTCCCTGATATCCCGGCTCCGCTCAACGGCGTGGCCGCCATCTTGGGCAACAACGACATGTTGTCCTGGCCCGAGAAGATCTCCTTCGGCATGGGCTTGGTGCCGGCGATGTTGCGCGGGCAGCAGTACGTCGAACAGTGCGACCAGTACTCCTGGACCGAGTGGCTACGGATTCACAACATCCCTGAGCGGGTGAACGATGAGGTCTTCATAGCCATGGCGAAGGCGCTGAACTTCATCGATCCCGACGAGATCTCCAGCACGGTTGTGCTGACGGCTCTGAATCGCTTCCTGCAGGAAAGCGACGGATCCAAGATGGCCTTCCTCGATGGCAACCCTCCCCAGCGGCTCTGTCAGCCGATCGTCGATTACGTCACGGCCCGGGGCGGTGAGGTGCACCTCGATTCCCCCCTGCGGGAGATCGAACTCAATGCCGATGGCAGCGTCAGCGGCTTCCGCATCGGTGGCATCAAGGGCAAGGAGGGCTTCACCCTCGAGGCCGATGCCTATGTCAGTGCCCTGCCGGTCGATCCCTTCAAGCTGCTCCTGCCGGAGCCTTGGAAGCAGATGCCCTACTTCCAGAAGCTGGATGGCCTCAATGGCGTCCCGGTGATCAACATCCACCTCTGGTTTGACCGCAAGCTCACGGACATCGACCACCTGCTCTTCAGCCGTAGCCCTCTGTTGAGTGTCTATGCCGACATGAGCAACACCTGTAAGGAGTACGAGGATCCCAACCGCTCGATGCTCGAGCTGGTGTTTGCTCCGGCCAAGGATTGGATCGGCCGCAGTGATGAGGAGATTGTGGCGGCCACCATGGAGGAGCTGAAGCGTCTCTTCCCGATGCACTTCACTGGCGACGACCAGGCCAAGCTGCGCAAGTCGATCGTGGTCAAGACCCCGCTGTCGGTCTACAAGACCGTTCCCGGCTGCCAGAAACTGCGTCCGGATCAGACCTCGCCGATTCCGAACTTCTTCTTGGCCGGTGACTACACGATGCAGCGCTACCTGGCTTCGATGGAAGGTGCGGTGCTGAGCGGCAAGCTCTGCGCCCAGGCGGTCAGCCAGGCCAAAGCAGCAGTGGCTGCTTGATGGCGGCAGTGACAGCAACGGCTGATCTCTCCACCATCCCTTCCCTCGAGGAAGCCTTTGAAGCCTGCCGCCAGGAAACGGCGGAGTGGGCCAAGACCTTTTATCTGGGAACCCTGCTGATGCCCCCGGCCAAGCGGCGGGCCATCTGGGCGATTTACGTCTGGTGCCGGCGCACCGACGAGCTGATGGACAGCCCTGAGGCCATGGCCCGTCCGGTCGCAGAGCTGGCAGAACGCCTCGATCGTTGGGAGGAGCGCACCCGCGCGTTCTTCAAGGGCGAAATCAAAGATGGCCTCGATCGCGTCATGGTGGACACCCTCGAGCGCTATCCCCAGCCCCTCCAGCCCTATCTGGACATGATCGAGGGGATGCGAATGGATCTGACGACGACGCGCTACGCGACGTTCGACGACCTCAAGCTCTATTGCTACCGCGTTGCAGGCACCGTCGGTCTGATGACGCAGGAGGTGATGGGCGTTGATCCTGCTTACACCTCCGCCCCTTGGAGTGATCCCCCGGACACCAGTGATGCGGCCGTTGCCTTGGGCATCGCCAACCAGCTGACGAACATTCTTCGGGATGTGGGAGAAGATCGGGGCCGCGGTCGGATCTACCTGCCTCAAGAGGATCTGCAGCGCTTTGGCTACAGCGAGGAGGAGTTGATGGCTGGAACCCTCAACGACAGTTGGCGTGAGCTGATGCGCTTCCAGGTGGACCGTGCCCGTGAGTGGTTCGCCCGCTCAGAAGCCGGAGTGCGTTGGCTTGCTCCGGATGCCCGTTGGCCGGTCTGGGCTTCCTTGCGCCTCTACCGCGGCATCTTGGATGTCATTGAAGAGCTCGATTACGACGTCTTCAACCACCGCGCCTATGTGCCCCGCACAGGCAAGTTTCTAGACCTGCCCAAATCGTTTGTAATTGCTCAGGCGCGCTGAGCGTCTTCCCAGCCCAACTTGAGCCAACGGCACAAGATTGGATTGACCCGCTCGGGAGCTTCATCGTGGGGGCAGTGCCCGAGTCCGGGTAGGACCTCGAGGTCCTGCACACAGGCGAACGTCTGCTTCCAGCGCCGGGCTTCCTCTAACGGCTCCCAGGGGTCTGCCTCGCCCCAGAGCATCCGCACCGGCACGTTGAGTCGCTCGAGCAGCTGCGGTGCGAGCCAGTCATCGAAGAGATTGACGAAGCCTCTGAAGCTCTCCGTTGCTCCCGGCTCCTGGCTGGGTTTCAGCAGCAGTTGGACCAGCTCGTCGTCGACGTTGCCGCCGCTCGGATAAGCCTGTTTCAGCACCGCGCGCACCGCACCGGCCCGAGCGAAGAAGCGGAAGAGGTTGCTGACGATCCAGCGCTGCCGCACCAGCGCCATCACCAGCGGTCTGGAGAGTTGAGCGCCGATGGGTTGTTCCGGTAGACGTTTCAGGTCGAGCTCTCGCTCGGCGCAGTCGATCAGCACCACCTGGGACGGGGGCTGACCGCCCTCCGAGAGCATCCGGGCGGCATTGAGGCAGACGACACCACCGATGGAGTTGCCGATCAGCTGCAGGCTGACCGGTCCCTCGGCAGCGATGACCTCCCTCGAGAAATCCACCAGTTGCTGGGCCCACAGATCGAAGCCGTAGCGCACGCTGCCGGCGGTGTCGGGCTCGTTCTCCAGGCGCGAGACGGGTTTGCTGCTGCCGCCAAACCCCAGGAGATCAATCGCATAGACGGGGCTGTCTGCGGCGAGGGCGCTGAGGTTGTGCCGCCAATGCCCCTTGGAGGCGCCAAACCCATGCACACAAAGAACGGCTCGACCGCAGGCGGTTGAGCCGTTCTGGGGGGGGATTCGGGTGTAGCTGATCTGATGGCCTTTCCAGCTCCAGATCAGCTCATCCATCTCAATCAGACCGCAGCCTTTTGGTTGTCCAGCAGACCCTTGAGCTTGGCCAGTTCGCCAGCCCAGCGGGGGTCGGGAGCACCCTCTTCTACGTTGTCGCGGTGGACAACCTTGTTGACGGCCTTGCGGGCCACGGCGGGGCCAGCGCCGCCACCGGGACGGCGATCGTTGCCACCACGGCGGTCGTCGCGGCGCTCGGAGCGCTCGATGCGCAGGGAATTACCGCCGAACTCACGGCCATTGAGCTGCTCGATCACCGCGTCAGCGACCTTCTCGTCGTTGACGTTGGCGAAACCGAAACCGCGGCCAGCGCCGGTTTCACGGTCCTGAACAGCCTTGAAGCGGACGCCTTCACCAACGCTGGAGAACAGAGCCTCGAGCTCCTTGTTATCGAAGCTCTGGGGCAGGTTGCCAACGTAAAGACGAACGCTCATGGGACGAGAGAGAAAAGACAAAGGTTTTGGTTCTGGCTGGTCGGGGGTGAATCACGAAGCGGCTGCACCGAACCCGACAGCGGAGTTCAATCGGCGACCTACGGCGTAATGCTGTGCCCTAACTGGCTGAATTCAGGTCGTTGATAACGCCTTTCACTGTGAAGTTAATCACGGCGGGTGTCCCTCTCCAGCCATTGGCGCGCACGTTCGAGGGCTTCCGCTGTGCCATCAAGGCGGCCAAAGGCCTGCTCCATCATCAAGAACTGTAGTAGTGATCCCAGTTGGGGGGAGGCTTTCAGGCCTAATTCCTGCTGCAGTTGATCACCATTGATGGCCGCTCTTGGATGAAAAAGCCGGTCCTCAGGGTCTCGCCAGCGCCGCAGCCAGGCCTTGGCCTCTGGGGCGGGCCAGTGCAGCAGCAGGGCTGGCAGATCGCTGCTGAGGTCGCGGTGGAGTTGCAGTCGCTCCGCTTCCTCGAGGACCTCGGCGTGTTCGGCGGGGTTTTTGGCCCCCAGCCGCTGCTGCCAATGGCGCAGGCGCTGCACCCGCTGTTGCAGCTTGCGGCTGCTCTTGAGCTGCTGCAGGCCTGGGCCATCCAGAACCGCGGCCATGCGAGCCAACGGCAAGGCCTCCTGGCACTCGTGCTCGCTGAGGCCCCTGCTTGAGGCCTGCTCGGCCGTGAGCGGCGTCAGGGGAGCCAGGGCAGGGCAGGGGGCCAGCAGCCCCCAATCCAGGCAGCGCTGCAGTCCCTGCTGCCCCTGGGGGCTTTGGCAGAGCTTCTCCAGTTCCGCCAGGATGCGCTCCCCGGCCACGCTGCTGAGGCTCTCCCTGTGCCGCTGAATCCAACCCGCGGTGGTGTCATTCAGCTCAAACTCCAGCTCGCTCGCTAGGCGGACCCCCCGCAGCAGGCGCAGGGGGTCATCCAGCAGGTTGCGTTCCGCCAGGGCCACCAGCTGACGGCGCTGCAGATGCTCCAGGCCCCCATGGGGGTCCACCAACTGGTCCCGATGGGCCAGCGGCAGGGCCATGGCATTGACGCTGTAGTCCCGGCGCTGCAGGTCGTCAGCGAGGCTCTGGCCTTCGCGGCGCGCCAGATCCACGCTCCAGCCGCGGATCACCAGCCGGCCGATGTCACGCTCGGCGTCCAGCACCACAGGACTGCCGCCAAAGCGCTTGCTGAGCGTCTTGCAGAGGGCGATGGCGCCGTCCGCCACCACCAGGTCGAGGTCGGGGGCCGGACCCAGGCGGTTCAACAGGGCATCGCGGACCGCTCCCCCCACCAAGGCGGTATCGGAGGGAAAGGCCGAGAGGGGGACCGGCCAGTCCTCAGCGCGCAGGACACTCCAGGCCACTGCCGCTGCAGAACCGCCAGAGCCGGGCACAATGAGCCCATCTGCGCTGACGCTGGAGATGTGCATCTGCGTGGACTGCCGCTGGGTCGACCAGTGCCAGGCCTACCACGCAGTGGAGCGTCAGCACGGCGCTGCCCATCTCTGCGCAGCGCCGCAGTTCGTTCCCAGCGAACCCAAGATTCACGTTCAGGTCAGGGAGCTGGGCTCCACGGACGTGGGCGTTGAGTGGGACGTGCGCGCCTGCGGCAGTTTTGAGCTCGAGCGGGGCCGCTGGCAGCGGCTCTGTCCTGGGGAGTTGCTGCCCACATGAGCGAACCCTCCTTGCTGCTGGCGTTGCACAGCTCAAGCGAAACCCTGGGGGTTGGTCTCTGCGATCTCCAGCAGGAGGGCGCGCCTCCCCAGTGCTCCAGCTTCCCCTTGGGGCGTCAGCTCTCCAATGCGTTGTTCCCCTGCGTGGAGGAGCTACTGCCCGCGGAGCGTTGGCCTCAGTTGGCTCGGATCGTGGTCGCCACTGGCCCTGGAGGCTTTACCGGAACACGCCTCACCGTGGTCCTGGCGCGCACCTTGGCCCAGCAGCTGCAGATTCCCCTGCACGGTTTCAGCAGCTTTTTGCTGATCGCACGTCGCCTGGCGGCGGCCGGGGCCTTGAAGCCGGATCAGCCCCAGTTCTGGTTGCAGCAAACCCTGCCGCGCCGGGGGATTGTGGCGGGGGCCTACCGCTTAGATGCCTCAGCCCTGGGGGGGATCGAGGAATGCGTGGAACCGCGTCTGTTTAAGCCCGATGAGGCCGGGCCGGGCGGTGTCGAGGCCCAGGTTGAGGCGCAGGCGGATGTGCTGCAGCTGCTGACCCTGGGGCGTCTGGCCCATGCAGCGGCATTGCCGGGGCCTTGGAGCACGGTGCTGCCGCTCTATCCCACCAGCCCGGTGGAGGGCGGATGACCCAGGCCCAGCGTCAGACCGAATCCCGGCCCCGCAGAAGGCGCCGTCGTCCCCGTCGCCGCGGCCGGGCTCGGCGCCTGCTGCTGCTGGCGGTCTTGTGCGCGGTCGCTTGGAGTAGCCGAGGACTGGTCTTCCCGGCGCTGCCCCCACCGCAGTTGGTGCTGGTGCTCGGCGGCGATGTGGAGCGGGAGCGGGTTGGGGCCGAGGTCGCCAAGCGCGATGGCCTGCCGGTGATGGTCAGCGGCGGCAGCAACCCGGAATACGCCCACTGGTTATTCCGCGGTCGCGGCCTCGATGACACGCGAGTCCTGCTGGATTACCGGGCCACCGACACCCTGAGCAACTTCACCTCTGTGGTGGATGACCTCAAGCGCTCCAAGATCCGCCATGTGGTCCTGGTGACCAGCAGTGATCACATGGACCGGGCCCTGATGGTGGGACGCGTTGTGGCAGGGAGCCGCGGGATCGGGCTGACGCCGTTGGCCGTGCCCTGCGGTGAGCGCTGTGTCCCCGAGGACTGGCGCAAGGTCTGGGGTGATGGGCTGCGGGCGGCCCTCTGGGTGGTCAGTGGCCGGGACCTTAGGGACTGGGCGGCAGAGCGTTTTGGTCCGCTGCTGGAGGAAGTGCGGGGTCGCTGATCAGGCCTTGATCCAGCAGGGCATTGATCTGGGCCTGGCAGGCGGCTGTCGCTTGATCGAGATCCGCCCGTTTGCGGCTGGCCGGCGGCGGGATCGGCGTGCCAATGCGGATGTGGACCGGTAGCAGGCGCGCCGTGCGTGAGCCGGTGCCCAGGGCGCGGTGACTGTTGATGATCGCGACGGGTAGCAGGGGGACGCCGGCGCGGGCGGCCAGTAGGGCCGCACCGGGCTGGGGGTTGTTCACCCGGCCGTCGGCCTGGCGGGTGCCATCAATAAAAACGCCGGTGGCCCAGCCCTGATCGAGGCGATCGGTGGCGGTGCGGATGGCTTCGCGGTCGCTGGCGCCGCGGGAGACCGGATAGGCCCCGCAGGCGCGGATGATCGGTCCCAGCAGTGGAATCTTGAACAGTTCCGCCTTGGCCATGAAGGCCACGGGTCGCCCCAGGGCATGTCCGAGCAGGGGTGGATCGAGGTGCGAGCCGTGGTTGGCCACCACCACCAGGGCGCCTTCCATCGGCACATGGGCGTTGCCGGCGGTGCGCCCGCGGAAGAGCAGCCGGTAGATCGGGAAAACCAGCAGATAGCTCACCAGGCGGTAGGTGAGGCTCGGCCGCGGGGTGCGGATCAGGGCCGGTGGTTCGGCGGGTTTGCGGCGGCGGAGGACGCGTTTGACCGCCTTGACGGGGCGATTCACAGCCCCAGGTCGGCGGCGGTGGCGATCTGCGCGTTGGTGATGCCTTCGGTGCTGCGTTTGATCAGGCCGCTGAGGACGTTCCCCGGTCCGATTTCAACGGCGGTGCTGATGCCGGCGGCGGTCATGGCCTCCATCGTTTCGCGCCAGCGCACCCCTGTAGTCATCTGGCTACGCAGGCGAGCTTTGAGCGCCGCACCGCTGGTCTCAGGGGTGGGGTCGGTGTTGCTCAGGACCGGGATCGAGGCATCGGCGAAGCTGACCTCCTCCAGGGTGGCGGCGAAAGCCGAGGCGGCCTGCTCCATGAAGGGGGAGTGGAAGGCGCCACTGACCGCGAGGGGGATCGCCCGCTTGCACTTCAGCTGGCTGCTGACGCTGTTGACGGCCTCAGGGCTGCCCGAGAGGACCACCTGGGCACTGCTGTTGTCGTTGGCAATCACCACGCCTTCGGTGGCATTGACCAGGGCTTCGAGTTCGCCGCGGTCAAAGCCCATGACGGCGGTCATCGCGCCGCCACCGGCGGCGGCCATCAGCTCACTGCGGGTCTTCATCAGCTGGATACCCGTCGCGGCATCGAACACGCCGGCCGCATAGAGGGCCACCAGTTCGCCGAGGCTGTGGCCAGCCACCAGGTTGGCGCTGCGGCCCTGGGCCTTCAGGCCATCCACCAGCAGGCTTTCCACCACAAACAGGGCGGGCTGGGTGTTGCGGGTGTCGCCTAGATCGCTGAGCTCGCCCTCGGCTTCGCCGTTGCAGATCGCCAGCAGGTCGCGGTCCAGCAGGGTGGATGCGGCCTCAAAACGCTCCTTGGCTCCTGGGAGTTCCAGGACCCCCGCGGCCATGCCCACCTTCTGAGAGCCCTGTCCAGGGAAAACCCAGGCGTTACCCATGGCCGCGCATTGAAGTGACCGGGGGAGCCTACGCGGGGCCCTTCCAGCGCAACAGGGCTCCGCCCCAGCTCAGTCCAGCGCCAAAGCCACTGCTGGCGATCAGGTCACCGGGTTGAACGCGGCCATCCTTGACGGCCTCGTCGAGCATCAGAGGAATGGTGGCGGCAGAGGTGTTGCCGTAGTTGCTCAGGTTGCTGAGCACCCGCTCGTGGGGAATCTTGAAGCGATCGGCCACCGCATCGAGGATGCGCTGGTTGGCCTGGTGCAGCAGCAGCCAATTGAGTTGCTCCGCTTCGGTTCCGGTGTCCTCCAGTAGCTCCTTCAGGACAGCGGGGACTTCGCGCACGGCGAACTTGTAGACCTCTTGGCCGTTCATTCGCAGGGGCTCAAAGCCACCCTGCTGGGCACTGACCCCGTCGAGGACCGGGTGATGGCTGTCGGTCTGCGCGAGGGTCAGGCAGCCATTGCGACTGCCATCGGAGCGCATCTGGAAGCCCAGCAGGCCGTCCTGGTCGGCGGGGCAGGCTTCGACGGCCACGGCAGCGGCGGCATCACCGAAGAGCACGCAGGTGGTGCGGTCGTCCCAGTCCACCCAGCGGCTGAGCTGATCGGCGCCGATCACCAGGGCCCGGCGCATGGCACCGCTGCGCAGGTATTGACCGGCCGTGATCAGGGCAAAGAGGAAGCCACTGCAGGCGGCGGTGAGGTCAAAGGCCACCGCGTTTTTGGCGCCGAGGGCCCCTTGAACCCGGGGGGCTGTGCCAAAGAGATCGTCGGGGCTGGAGGTGGCCATCAGGATCAGGTCCAGATCCTCCGGTTGCCAACCGGCATGCTCCAGGGCGGCCTCAGCTGCGCGCGTCGCAATGACGGTCAGGGGTTCATCGGCATTGCAGATGCGCCGTGCGCCGATGCCCGTGCGGGTGCGAATCCACTCGTCGCTGGTGTCGACTCGGGTGCTGAGTTGTTCGTTGCTAACCCGGTTCACTGGCACAGCACTGCCGCACCCCACCAGGGCCATGCCCCAGGGGGTCCCGGCTTTGGCAGCGCTGGTCATATGGCCTGGCCCGAGACGGTGGGGGTCAGTCAACCACAGGCAATGGTTTCGTTTTCGGCTTCGCTGAGGCGGTGCAGGTCGTCCATCACGCCGTGGTTTGCAGCGGAATGGGCGATGCGCAGGGCGCTGACCACCGAGAGCGCTTTGCTGCTGCCGTGGCCGATGACGCAGACCCCATTGACCCCGAGGAGCAGTGCGCCGCCGTGTTCGGCATGGTCGAGGCGTTTCTTGATCCGCCGCAGGTTGCTCATCAAGAAGGCGGAGCCGACCTTGCCGCGCCGGCCGCGGGGGAGTTCGGCCTTGAGCACATCCAACAGGACACTGCCCACGCTTTCCAGGAACTTCAACAGCACGTTGCCGGTGAAGCCGTCGCAGACGACCACATCAAAGTCACCGGAGAGGACGTCGCGGCCCTCGCAGTTGCCGGCAAAGCGGAAGCGGGTTTCAGCCGCCATCAGGGGATAGGTCTTGAGGGCCTGGTCGTTGCCCTTGCACTCCTCCTCGCCGATGTTCAGCAGGCCGATGCGGGGCTCTTGGACCTGCAGGACATCGCGGCTGTAGATGTTCCCCAGGAGAGCCCACTGGTGCAGGTAGCTGGGCTTGGCGTCCATGTTGGCGCCGACATCGAGCACCAGCACCTGCTGAGCGGGATCTTTGGTGGGGAAGAGGGCGCCAATGGCCGGGCGATCGATGCCCTTGAGCCGTCCCAGCCGGAAGATGGCTGAGGCCATCACCGCCCCGGAGTTGCCGGCGGAGTAGACGGCCGTGGCCTCTCCGGCTTTCACCAGATCCATGGCCATGTTGATGCTGGCGTCACGCTTCTTGCGCACCACCGTGGCCTCTTCGTTCATGCCCACCGAAGGGCCACTGGGCACCAGTTCAAGCAGGCCCTTTTGTTGCGCTTCGCTCAGTTCCTCGCCCAGCTCGAGTTCGGCAACGGCCGCCTCCACAGCGGCGGTTTCAGCCACGAACTTCACTCGCACCGGCAGCAGGCGGACGGCCCGCAGGCAGCCTTCGAGAATCGGACCGGGGGCGTAGTCGCCGCCCATGCCATCGACGGCTACCCAGAGCCGATCGGCATCGTTGATGGCTTCGCCATCCACACCACCCACGCCTTGCTGCAGGCGCCGGAGGGGGTCAAAGACCAGGGGCTGCAGCACCGTATTGGCGGCTGCACCGGCCGCTCCAGCCGCCGTTCCCGCCGTGGTGACGACGGAGCCCGCCATCGAGCCCGCTGCCGTGCCGGCCGCGGAGGCTGAACCCACCAAGCTGGTGACGGCCGCATTGCGGCGATACCAAATTACCAGCCGCCGTATGGCTTTCGGGCGGTTTCGGCGGTTTGAGGCGCCTTGGCCCGTCGCGTCAGTTGGATTCTGGGGCAACGGCTTCAACGATGCGTTGGAACAGATAGCCGGTGCCGCGAGCCGTGAGGATCAGCTCGGGGTTAGCCGGATCGTCTTCCAGTTTGGAGCGCAGCCGGGAGATATGAACATCCACCACCCGGGTATCGACATGGCGCTCGGGGGTATAGCCCCAGACCTCCTTGAGGATTTCGCCGCGGCTGAAGGGTTCGCCGCTGCGGCCCACCAGCAGCTCGAGCAGGCTGAATTCCATGCCGGTCAGGCGAATGCGCTCATCGCCGCGGAACACCTGGCGCTTGTTGGTGTCGATCCGGATTTCGTTGATTTGGATGACGCCTGAATTCGGGATCCCGGCAGCGCCCTCCTTGTCGATTCGGCGAAGCACGCAGCGGATGCGGGCTTCGAGCTCCTTGGGGCTGAAGGGTTTGACGACGTAGTCGTCGGCACCGAGCTCGAGGCCGGTGATGCGGTCGGCCACGTCCCCGAGGGCCGTCAACATCACGATGGGAACGTCGGATTCCTTGCGCAGTTCCTGGCAGACGCCGTAGCCGTCCAGCTTGGGCATCATCACGTCCAGCACCACCAGGTCCGGGTTGGTGTTGCGGAAGGCCTCCAGTGCCTCTTGGCCGTCGCAGGCGGTGACCACCTGGTAGCCAATCATCGAGAGGCGTGTTTCCAGGATGCGGCGGATGCTCGCCTCGTCATCCACGACCAGAATCGTTTCCTTGGCTGGAGCGGAGGAGGCCGTCATTGCGCCAGTCTGGGTGGCCATTACTAAGTGATTAGACCTACTGAAGAGGTCCGGCGGGGTTCGTGATCGACGAAACCCCACATTCGTCATACACCGTCTTCATCCCTCTGCCCGATTCAGCCCTGTGGCACGCACCACCAGCACCTACGTCTGCCAGAGCTGCGGAGCCCAGACCCGGCAGTTTTTTGGCCGCTGCTCCAGTTGCGGCAGCTGGAACAGCCTGGTGGAGCAGTCCGCCCCCGCCAGCGACAACCGTCGCCGCCGGCCGGTGGTGGCCAGCGAGGCCGATGCTCCAATCCCCGCCGCGCCGCGCCGCTCCGAGCCCATCGCGGCCGTTGGCGATCGTCCCTTGCAGCGCCTGGCCAGTGGCTACAGCGAGTTTGACCGCGTTCTCGGTGGCGGGTTGGTGCCGGGTTCCCTGGTGCTGTTGGGCGGTGACCCCGGCATCGGCAAGAGCACGCTGCTGCTGCAGAGCGCCCAGGCGATGGCGGCCCGCCATTCCGTTCTCTATGTGAGTGCGGAGGAGTCGGCCCAGCAGGTGAAGTTGCGCTGGCGCCGGCTGGCGGAGGAGCAAGGGAAGCTCCCGCCCCCGCAGGAGGGGCCTGGTGGGCTGCAGCTGTTGGCGGAGACAGACCTGGAGTTGGTGCTGCAGGAGCTGGAGGCGCTGCGGCCGGCCGTGGCTGTGATTGACAGCATCCAGGCCCTGCATGACGGTGAACTGGGCAGTGCCCCTGGCTCCGTGGCCCAGGTGCGGGAATGTGCCGCCGCCCTAGCGCGGATCGCCAAGCGTCAGAACACGGCGCTGTTGCTGGTGGGCCATGTCACCAAAGAGGGCATGTTGGCGGGGCCGAAGGTGCTGGAGCACCTGGTGGATGCGGTCCTGACCTTTGAGGGGGATCGTTTCGCCAGCCATCGCTTGTTGCGGGCCGTGAAAAACCGCTTTGGCGCAACCCATGAATTGGGGGTGTTCGAGATGCGCGGCCAGGGCCTGGCCCAGGTGCTCAACCCCAGCGAGCTGTTTTTGGGCAGCGATGAACCCAGCGCCGGAACGGCGACGATCGTGGCCTGCGAGGGCACCCGGCCACTGGTGGTGGAACTGCAGTCACTGGTCAGCACCACCAGTTACGCCAGCCCCCGCCGCACCGCCACAGGAATCGGCACCAACCGCCTCCACCAGATCCTGGCGGTCCTGGAGAAGCACCTGGGGCTGCCCCTCTCCCGCTTCGACTGCTACTTGGCCGTGGCCGGTGGCTTGGACGTGGAGGAGCCCGCGGCTGACCTGGGCGTGGCGGCCGCTGTGGTGGCGAGCTACCGCGATTTGACCCTGCCTCCGGGCACGGTTCTGGTGGGTGAGTTGGGTCTGGGCGGCCAGTTGCGTCCCGTGGGGCAGCTGGAGCAGCGCCTGCAGGAGGCGGCTCGCTTGGGCTTTAACCGGGCCGTGGTCCCCAAGGGCTCCGGCTTGGGCCGGCTGGCGGCCGGCTTGGACCTGCAGCTGCACGAGGCGGGGAGCGTCGCTGAAGCCCTGGTGGCGGCCCTGGGGGTGAACCCCGCCGATGACAGGGCTTAATTGCCCAACGCCAACTCAGAAGTAGACGTCAACGCTGCCGCGGCCGCTGGTCTTGAGCCAGTTCTGGGCTTCGATGTAGTTGTTGGGCGCCAGGCGGATGGCCTTGCCCCAGAAGTCCGCCGCCAGATCAAAGCGGCGATCGGCTTCGTCCCTTTCGCCCTGCTCTTCGGCGATGGAGCCCAGGTGGTGGTGAATCACCGCCATGTTGTTGAGCGCCTGGGGCATCTTGCCGTTGAGATCCAGGGCCTGGCCGTAGTGCTCGAGAGCCTTTTCGTGCTCGCCATTGCTGGCAAACACCAGGGCCATGTTGTAGAGGATGAACGCCTTGTCGTTGGGGTCTTCCTCAAGCTTGAGCGCTTCGGCGTAGTTGTCGAGTGCTTCGGCGTATTCACCGTCCGCCTGGGCGCTCATGCCATCGCGGTAGTACGCAAACGCTTCTTTGGCCCGTTGGTTGGTGGGCAGCACCTTGAGGATTAGGTCCGCCATCACCGTGAAGCTCTTGTCGATGAAGTTGTCGTTGCGCTGGGAGCGGGGCACGGCTTGCACCTGAGCTTCGTCGCCCCATCCTGACTTGTGCCCTGTGGATCAGGGGAGAACCGTGAGAACTCCCTAGCCTGGGGCTCCTCTCTGTGTCTTCGTGTCTCCAGAGCTCGAGCCAGCAGCCCAGCCGGTGGCGCCGCTCTTGCTGGATGTGGAGGGCATGAAGTGCGGCGGTTGTGTCCGCGCGGTGGAACAGCGCTTGCTGGCCCAACCCGGAGTGCGGCAGGCCAGCGTGAATTTGCTCAACCGAACGGCCTGGGTGGGACTGGACCCCGACGTCCAGGAACCAGCCCAGCGCTTAATTGAGGCCCTGGCGGCGATGGGCTACTCCGCCGCGTTGCGGAGCCTCGATGACGAGGACCGGCCCTTGAGCCTGGCGCAGCGGCAGCAACAGTTCAGTTGGTGGCAGCGCTGGCGCCAGCTGATGGTGGCGCTTCTGCTGCTCGTGTTCTCGGTCTCCGGGCACCTGGCGGAAGCCGGTCAGCTGCCCCTTGCGCCCCTGGCGGATATTCGCCTGCATGCGTTGGTGGCGACCGCGGCTCTGCTGCTGCCGGGGCGCCCGATCTTGGTTCAGGGTTGGCGTTCCGCCTGGGCCGGTGCCCCGGGAATGGACACCCTGGTGGGCCTGGGGATGGGCAGTGCCTACCTCGCGAGCCTGGTGGCCTTGCTCTGGCCGGCGGTTGGCTGGCAGTGCTTTTTCAACGAGCCGGTGATGCTGCTGGGCTTCGTTTTGATGGGGCGTTTCCTCGAGGAGCGGGCACGCTTTCGCACCGGACGGGCGCTGCAGGAGTTGGCTCGTTTGCAACCGGATCAGGCGCTGCTGGTCTTGGGAAGTGGCGCTCAAGTGCGGCTCGAGCCGGTGCGCGTCGGCGCCCTGCGCCCGGGGGATCGCCTGCGGCTGCTGCCGGGGGATCGAGTCCCGGTGGACAGCCGCGTGCTCGAGGGCCAGTCGAGCTTGGATGTCTCCAGCCTGACCGGTGAACCCCTGCCGTTGCTGGCGGGTGTCGGTCAGGAGCTCGCGGCGGGTTCCTTGAATCTGCAGGCGACCCTGGAGCTTGAGGTGCTGCGCCCCGGCCGCGAGAGCGCCGTGGCGCGAATCATTGCTTTGGTGGAAAGTGCCCAGGCCCGCAAGGCACCGATTCAAGCCCTCACCGATCGGGTGGCGGGGCGCTTCAGCGTCGTGGTGATGCTGTTGGCCCTGGGCACGTTCCTGTTCTGGTGGTTGATTGGCGCCCAGCTCTGGCCGCAGGTCTTGAGCGCTGCACCGGCACTCCACCAGCACGGCGGGCACCGCAGCCTGGGCTTGGCGGCTGAAACACCGTTTGTCCTGGGACTTCAGCTCAGCATCGCGGTCTTGGTGGTGGCCTGCCCTTGCGCCTTGGGACTGGCGACGCCAACGGCGATCACCGTGGGGAGTGGCCGGGCCGCGCGTTCCGGGGTGCTGTTTCGCGGTGGCGATGTGATCGAGGCGGCCTCCCGTCTGGGCACGCTCTTTTTTGACAAGACGGGGACCCTGACGGTCGGTCGCCCCACGGTGCGGGCTGTGACGCTGGCTGACTCTGGCGTCAGCGAATCGACCCTGATTCAGCTGGCGGCCAGCCTGGAGGCGCAGACCCGTCACCCTCTGGCCCATGCCCTGCTGCAGCGGGCGCAGCAGCTGGAGCTCGCGCTGCTCGAGGTGAGCGAAGCCAGCACCCTGGCTGGCGATGGCGTGCAAGCCCAGCTCACGGGCCATGGCCGGGCTCGGGTGGGACGACCGGCCTGGTTGCTCCAGGAGGGAGTGGCGATGGCCGAGGAGCATCGGCTGTGGTGGAGCGCGCAGGAAGAGCAGGGCGCGACGGTTGTGGCTGTTGCCACCAGCCAGTTGCTGGGCCTGATCGCCATTGATGATCAGCCGCGTGGGGATGCTCCAGAGGCCCTGGCCCAGCTGCGCTCCATGGGACTGCAGTTGGGGCTGTTGAGCGGCGACCGCCAGGCGCCTGTCCGGCACCTGGCCAGCCAGTTGGGCTTGCCGCCAGAGGAGTTGGCCTGGGAACTGCTGCCGCAGCAGAAGTTGGAACGGATCGATCAGGCACGTTCGGCCTCGAGCGGACCGGTGGGGATGGTGGGCGATGGCATCAACGACGCACCGGCCTTGGCCGCGGCGGACCTGGGCATTGCCGTTGGAACGGGAACCCAGATCGCCATCGATACCGCTGATTTGGTGGTGCTCGGCGAACGCCTGGAGGCCATCCCGATGGCGCTACGGCTCGCGCGTCAGACCATGGCCAAGGTGCGGCAGAACCTGATTTGGGCCTTTGGCTACAACCTGGTGGTGTTGCCCATCGCCGCCGGGGTGCTCCTGCCAGGCTTTGGCGTCGTGCTGTCACCCCCGCTGGCAGCTCTGTTGATGGCGATGAGCTCAATCACTGTTGTCGTGAACGCACTGTTGTTGGGGCGCCATGACTAGGCGGGGTCGTTTTGTGGTCCTGGAGGGCATCGACGGCTGTGGCAAGACCACCCAGATCGAGGTCCTGAAGCAGTGGTTGCCCAGCAGCGGCTTGATGCCCGAGGGGGCGCAGTTGCTGGTGACCCGAGAGCCAGGTGGCACGGCCTTGGGCCAGGCCCTGCGCCAACTGCTGCTGCATCCGCCTGGGGACGCCGCCCCGGAGTCCACGGCGGAGTTGCTCCTGTACGCGGCCGATCGCGCTCAGCACGTTCAGCAGCGCATCGCTCCGGCCCTGGAGGCCGGCCACTGGGTGCTGAGCGATCGCTTTGTGGGGTCGACGGCGGCCTATCAGGGCTACGGCCGCGGCCTCTCCTTGGCGTTGATTGAGCAGCTGGCTGGAATCGCGACCGCCGGGCTGGAACCCGATCTCACGGTCCTTCTGGAGATCCCCTTGGCGGAGTCCCTGCGCCGCCGAGGCCATCGCCCGGCCGATCGCATCGAAGCCAGCGGCGAGGCCTTCCTGGCCCGCGTCTGTGCTGGTTTCACGGCCTTGGCCCAGCAATACGGCTGGTGCCGCATTGAGGCCAGCCAATCGCCTGAGGCGGTCAGTGCAGACCTGCAGGCCGCCATCCACGCCGCCTGCGCCAGCGATGGCTGAGCTGTTTGAGGATCTGCTGGGGCAGCCCCAGGCGGTGGCCCTACTGACTGCGGGACTGCAGCACCAACGCCTGGCTCCGGCCTATCTCTTTTGCGGTCCCGACGGAGTGGGTCGTCGTCTGGCGGCATTGCGCTTCCTGGAGGGAGTGATTGCTGGGCTGGATGGCTCCCCCTCGGTGAGGCGTCGGCTCCAGGACGGCAACCATCCCGATTTGCTGTGGGTGGAGCCCACCTACTCCGACAAGGGTCAGCTGGTGCGGGCATCCCAGGCGGAGGCCGCCGGCGTGAGCCGCAAGGCGCCCCCCCAGTTGCGCCTGGAGCAGGTCCGGGCCGTGTCGCAGTTTTTGGCCCGCCGGCCGGTGGAGTCCCCCCGCTGCCTGGTGGTGATGGAGACCGTGGAGGCGATGGCCGAGGGCGCGGCCAATGCCCTGCTGAAGACCCTGGAGGAGCCCGGCGACGGGATGTTGATCCTGCTGACGGCCTCTCCGGATCGGCTGCTCAGCACGATTCGCTCCCGCTGCCAGTCGATCTCCTTCGCGCGGCTTGAACCCCAATTGCTGGAGGCGGTGCTGCAGCGCCATGGCCACGGGGGAATGGCCCAGGCCGGTGACCCGCCGGAGCTGCTGGAACTGGCGGCCGGCTCCCCCGGTGCCCTGCTGGAGCAACGGGCCCAATGGCAGGCCTTGCCGGAGGGATTGGCCGAGCGTTGCAGCGCTTTTTCAGGCGGCGATGCAGCGCAGACGCCTTTGGTGGCCCTTTCCTTGGCCCGGGACCTGTGTGAGGCGCTGGATGTGGAGCAGCAGCTCTGGTTGTTGAACTGGTGGCAGCTGCGTCTTTGGCGTCAACGCCAGGATTCAGTCCCCCTGAAGCGCCTGGAGCAGCTGAGGGGGCAGCTGCGCAGTTACGTGCAACCGCGCTTGGCCTGGGAGGTGGCGTTGCTGTCGCTTTAAGCGGCGGTGCGCCGGTTGTCGCGGGCCTGCTGCACCAGTTGGGCCAGCTCCTCTTGATGGTCTCCGCTGGGGAGCTCTAGGCAGTAGCCCGCGCCGTAGACGGTCTTGATGAAGCGAGGTTTGCGGGGATCGGGCTCGAGCTTGGTGCGCAGGTGACGCACGTGGACGCGGATCGTTTCGATGTCGTCGTCGGGCTCGTAGCCCCAGACCTCTTTGAGAATCAGTGAGGGGGCCACGGTCTGGCCATGGCGCTGCAGCAGGCAGTGGAGCAGTTCGAACTCCAGGTGTGTCAGCCGCACGGGCTCGTCAAACCAGATCGCCTCAAAGCGCTCGGGGACGAGTGTCAGGCAGCCGTAGTTGAGGATTTCGTTGTGCTTGGTCGAGAGCGGCGCGCGATCGGAGCGGCGCAGGAGCGCTTTGATCCGCACCAGGAGCTCTTCGAGGTCAAACGGCTTCGCGAGGTAGTCGTCTGCACCGGAGTTGAAGCCGCTGACCTTGTCTTTGGTGCTCCCTAGGGCGGTGAGCATCAGCACCGGGATGCGGGAGGTGCGCTCATCGCGCCGGAGTCGCTGGCAGAGGGTCAGCCCGTCGACCTTGGGCAGCATCAGATCCAGCAGGACCAGATCGGGGGTGTACTGCAGGGCCAGTGCTTGGCCTTTGATGCCGTCCTCAGCCCGCTGCACGTCGAAGCCGCTGTGCTCCAGGTGTCCGGCCACAAGCTCGCGCATGTCGCCGTCGTCTTCGATCAGCAGGATGCAGGGCTTCATGACTGGCTCCTCGGTAAACGGGGTCGCGGTTGCAGTGAAGGGCCGAAGTTCACCGTCGGTATTCTCCGCGGCTTTTTGTGCTTCTGCACAACATTGCTTCGCCTTGGCTTTGGCCTCTCGGCCAGCTGGCTTCAGTGCTGGAGATCGATCTGGGCGAATCGCCTCGGACCGCTCGGGCCTGAATCTTCAGCTTTTCTTTCGTCTTCCGGGTTGCGATTCCGGGTGGTTTGTTGTGAAGCGATTGCTGGCTTGAGATCAATGGCCAGCAAAAAGCCCCAGCCATGGGGCTGGGGCTTTGAGAAACTCCCCGGGCGGGATTCGAACCTGCGACCAATCGATTAACAGTCGACCGCTCTACCGCTGAGCTACCGAGGAATGATCCCTGTCGGGACCCGAAGAACATACCTTTCAGCCCTTCCTCGTCGCAAGGGGCTTGAGCTGGTTCTGGAGGGTTGTGCCGGCTTGCCAGGGGCCGATGCTGCCCCGTTCCATCAGCGCGGCACCGTCGCACCAGTTCAGTTCCTCCAGTCGGTGGGTGATCCAGAGGGCGGTGATGGGTTGCTCGGCGCGGTGGCAGAGCTGATGGATCAGGTTGATGACTTCCTGTTGGCTGGTCTCATCGAGTAGGGCGGTGGGCTCGTCGAGCAGCAGCAGCTGGGCATCGCTCGCCAGCGCTCCGGCGATCGCCAGGCGTTGCTTTTGACCGCCACTGAGGCTGTGGATGGGGCGTTGGCGAAAGCCGCCAAGGCCCACCTGCTGGAGGGCATGGGTGACGCGCTCCAGCCGTTCGCTGCTCGGCAGATGGCTGGGGAGCGAGAGCTCGATGTCGCTGCCGCAGCTGGGCAGTAGCAGCTGGTGATCGGGGTTTTGGAACACCAAGGCCGGCTTGAGGGGGCGCTGCAGTTGGCCCTCGCTTGGCTCCAGTAGGCCGGCGATCAAGCGCAGCAGCGTGCTTTTGCCGCAGCCATTGCCGCCCACGAGCATCCAGAGGCCGGGGCGAGGAATGGAGAAGCTGCAGTGGTTGAGGGCGCGATGGCCGGTCGGCCAGGTGAAACCCAGGCGATCGGCCAGGAGAGCGGGCTGCCCTCCGGCGGCCTCAGCCATCGAAGCTGAAGCCAGGGCGCTTGCTGCCGCCACCGAGGCTGGATTTTTCGTAGGTCTGAACGGCCACGACCTCACTGGTCAGCAGGCTGATGCGCTTGCTCTCTTCTTTTTCGCAGGTCAGCTCCAGCAGGCGGGGCTGGCCGGACTCCATGGCCTGTTTGATCTGGTTGTAGAGATCCTGCGCGGCGCTTTGCTCCTTGCGCTGGACCGCGACGGGCATCGGGCTCAGCTTCAACGAGAGCTCAATTACAAACACAGGAGCAGGGTTTCAAGCAGGCCCCACTCTGGCGAACCGGCGCACCGGCTGCTGTTGGCCTGAGTACATCTACTCATTCGCTCCTTGGTCGCGCTGGAAATTGCCCCAGGGCTCGCCGCCAGCCGCGCGTTACCCGTACAGTGCCCGTGTAACGCTTCATGAAGCCGCTCTCATGACGATTGCTGTAGGGCGCGCGCCGCAGCGGGGATGGTTCGACGTCCTCGATGACTGGCTCAAGCGCGACCGCTTCGTTTTTGT